>JANMFC010000169.1:0-1521 GCA_031377675.1 Pseudanabaena sp. OTE_70b_metabat_355
AGGTCAAAAATAAATTGTCGAAATCAAGAAGATAGTACATCCAATATCAGGTAATAATCGTGATTACGCCTTGTTTTTTGGGTAATTAATTGCTTTTGTTTTTCGTGTTTGCCTCTCTTAGCCTTTTTTAGAGATGCCCTAATGGTGGCGGCATATCATGGGTAATCACACCTCTCTTGGTAGTTTCTAAAGCAGCGCGGCATTCATCACCCAAGATTACCAAATCAGGAATTCTCACCTTAGCCCTACGTCCACTCACTTCAATCATAACTTCTTTATATTTTAAGAAATGAAGAGGAATAAATTTTGCTAAATTGAACAATAATTTCATTGACACATCAGAGTTAAAGATGAATTCTGATGGCATTACCACTAATTCCCCATCAATTAGTTCGTAGCGGTTATCAGTTCCATCATCATGTTCATAGTAATCTTCAAATGAAAAATACTTGACCTTGGGTTGAGCATTTTTAAACATAGCTATAGTTCCATTAACGTCTTAATATCCTACAATAAAATTTTTAATATAACAGTTTGCAACTTAATTCTATGCAACTGCTTTCTTGCTGCAATTGAGGTGTCCAAATCTATTCCTTGGTTTACTACTCGATAATCCGCAGACTTGAGTCGCAAAGCCTAATTTTCGTAATTGGATGCAAACAAATTTATCGTCAAGGCGGGGTATCCCTAATTTGCTTACCTAAAGACTGATTGCGTTTGCGTCATCCACTAAAGTAAAGTTTTATTAAATGATTTAATGATCATAAATATTTCTTACGCGCTACTTTGTGGCGAATATTGAGATCACGAAGACATTTAATCAAAAACTTTTAACTTAAAAATTTTATAAAAATCAAAGGTAATGTGATGAGTACAACTAAGGCGACGGGATTTGCTTCGGGTTCTCAAAAGAAAAAAAAGAAAGCGCCCAACAAGCATCAAGTAGCAGCCAATAAATATGATGATATGAAGGGCAAAGGATTGCCTGAGTTCAATGTGTTTATTCGGATCAAGGGAAAGGAATGGGTTCCTGCGGGTTCGATGGCTGTGCAACGTAGTAATCAAATTAGTCAAGCGATTTTTCAACAAGAAGCCGAATTGCTGAAGGGCGCGATCCGTTTGTATCCCGTTTTGCGTAATTTTAAGGATAATCTGGAATATGGCTATCGACTCAAGCAGTTTCCTGATGAAGAAATTACAGTTGCAGTCCTACCTGAACCAACTATTGGCGATCGCGTGAAGTATGCATTTACGAAGGCGAAGGAATATTTGAATAGCGTGACTAAAAAATCTGAGCGCAAATAAATATAGCAATCAAAAATGAGTTGTGAGCGTCACCCGCGCAAGGTTTGGCTATCACAACTCAATATCTAAAACAGGCTCGAATTGAATTTGTCGATATAACTCGCTAACGTCTATTTCTACATTTACGGATTTTAAAAATAAGCGATCGCTCAAACCATATTCAAAAAATACCCATTGCCCCTGTTCATTGCGTTGAAATACTTCGACAATCGGTTG
>JANMFC010000233.1:0-2982 GCA_031377675.1 Pseudanabaena sp. OTE_70b_metabat_355
AAATTTAAAACGATTTCTTAAGTCCCCACGAGGTGCGAAAAAGCCGCAAAAGAAGAAGACATACGACCCTAAACATCCCCACCTATCTACCTTTCGTCTCCTTTCTGCACAATAGTAAAAAAGCCACCTTTACAGGGGTAGCCGAGGTACTTAATAAATGCTGTAGCTAAAATTTGCTATGATGGATTTGCGTGTTCAGTAAAACGAAAGAGACATGACTTACGTTGGCAACGTCTGGGATAAAGACGCTCTAAAAAATCCAGAAATGGAGTACCACAATTTACTAGGGTTACTTCGTAGCCAGAAAGATTTTGGGATGTTATTTGTGCGCTGCTCACCTGCGGAAGGGGAGCAAATCATCAAAAGAACTAAAGCTGATGCGATCGCCGAAATAGTGGATGTGTTAAGACTCGATCGCCCAGTCGCTGACTTTTATACAATGTTTGTTGATCGGACTGATTTGCACAGAGCGACTGTGTTATTTGTGACTGGCATTGAAGAGTTTTTAGAAGGCAAAGTTAACGATATTAGCAATTCTGAATTAGAAAATTTTCCCCGCCCTCTGCTACATTTAAGTATTTTACAAACTAGTCTCAAGGCAAGATTTCCGATTAAGTTTGTCTTTTTACTGCCTTTGTTTGCGCTCAAATTTTTTATTGGTAGTTATCCTCAATTTTTTGATGAATCTGTTGCAGTATTTGAATTTCCTACCGATATGGAATTATTGCGGCAAGAGGCTTTTTGTTGGCTAGGGGGCGATCGCTATGAATTTTATGCTCAAATTAGTGATCAAGAACGCGATCACAAATTTGAAGATTTACAAAAGCTAATTGCGGCTCAGCCTTTAATTTCGGAGCGACGGATCGAGTTATTGCTAGAACAGGGTGGCTTATTAGTGGCAGGAAATCGCTGTTCAGAGGCGATCGCTAATTGTGATCTCGCTTTACAAATTCGCGCCGATAATCATTTGGCTTGGTACAATCGTGGCGTAGCTCTTGACCTCGGCGATCGCCATGAAGAAGCTGTAGAAAGTTATCGACAGGCGATTACTATTCAAGAAGACTTTTATGCCGCTTGGCATAATTTAGGAACTTCACTGAGTATGTTGGGGCGCTATGCAGAGGCAATTAATAGTTTCAATACCGCCTTAAATCATAAGCCTGATTATCATTACTCCTATGGTGGTAAAAGTTTGGTTTGCAGTGTTCTGGGCAAACATGAAGAATCCCTTGCAAATTGCGAAAAAGCCCTAGCGATCAGACCTGACTATGTACAAGGTTGGTTCAGTCGGGCCTATGCCCTCGAAAGCATGGGTAAATACGATCAAGCGGTGGCAAGTTATGATCGCGCTCTCCAATACAAGCCCCATGATCATCAGATTTGGTATAGTCGTGCCAAGGCGCTGGAGCTATGGGGAAAATTTACTGAGGCGATCGCTAGTTATGATCAAGCTTTAGCCATCCGTCCCGATGACTATTACGCATGGAATAATCGTGGCTTAGTACTTAGTAAACTCGAACTGTATGCAGAGGCGATCGCTAGTCATGACCAAGCCTTAGCGATAAATCCTGATGATCATTTTGCTTGGTACAGTCGTGGTAATGCTCTCAGTGGTTTAGGACGACTGGAAGAGGCGATCATCTCCTATGACAAAGCCATCCAAATTTCTCCTCAAGAAAGTCAAGTATGGCAGAGTCGTAAACTCGCATTGAGAAGACTTGGATTTGATTGATGTTACAAAAATAAAATCATCCAATTAGTAATCGTATAGCGTAATATTTTTAAAACTAGGAACTAATTTTAATGATTATCAAATGTTTAACCAATTCCCTAGAAAATAATCCTCAATCTTTGAATCGTGATGGGGAAGATATTGTTCAAGGGTTAGGGAATGATCCCAAGACATTACCGCCGAAATATTTTTATGACGATCGCGGGTCTGAGTTGTTTGAGCAAATTTGTCTCCTGCCAGAATATTATCCCACTCGCACCGAGGCGACGATTTTAGAAGAATATGCCGATGAAATCGCTCAAATAACTAATTGCTGTGAGTTAGTGGAACTGGGTAGTGGTAGCTCGACAAAAACTAGATTTTTACTGGATGCTTATGGGAAAATTGCTGACTCTTGTAGTTATTTACCCATTGACGTGAGTGGGGGGATTCTCAAGGCTAGTGTATTAGAATTGCAGCAACAGTATCCAGATTTTGCGATTCAAGGGCTGTTGGGAACATACGAGCAAGCACTGGAGCATTTGCAATTAGAGCGTAGTAATTCAGAGCGATCGCGGATGATTTTCTTTTTGGGAAGTTCGATTGGCAACTTTACGCAGCAGGAATGCGATCGCTTTCTCCATAAGGTGGCTTGTACATTAAGAAAGGGGGATTATTTTTTATTGGGTATTGATTTACAGAAACCCAAGGATATTTTAGAAGCGGCTTATAATGACAGTCAAAATATTACGGCGGCGTTTAATTTAAATATTTTGTCGCATCTGAATTGGCGTTTTCAAGGTAACTTCGATACTAAATTATTTAGCCATCAGGCTATTTATAATCAAGTAGATAATCAGATTGAGATGTATTTACACTGTCATGCCGATCATCAAGTTTGTTTGGAGATTTTGGATTTAAAGCTTGAGTTTAAAAGTGGCGAAAGTATTCTTACGGAAATTTCTCGCAAGTTTGATTTACAGATATTAGAAAAACAACTGCAAACTCAAGGTTTAGCAACTCTAAAAATTTGGACAGATCCTCAAAAGCAATTTGGTTTAGTTCTTTGTCAAGCGTAAGAATATTATGAATCTTAATTTTTGTTCTGAATCACTGCTATTAAATAAATGCGATCGCCAAGATATTTTTGCTTATTTTGATCGGGCTTGGCAGCTCGAAAAAGTTTTATTTAAAAGTTTAGTTAGTGATACAACTTTCTATATCAATCCCGACCCATTACGAAATCTCCTAATTTTTTATTTAGGACATTC
>JANMFC010000239.1:0-4369 GCA_031377675.1 Pseudanabaena sp. OTE_70b_metabat_355
AATTCCAGCCCATCCACCGAAAATTATCAAAAAACTGCTCAAATGCTTCTGTCATGGATTTTTACTGCGTAGTATGTTGAAGAATCCGCTTATTTGGGTTTTATGCCTAATTAATTCCTTTTAGATTAACTTTTATGATAAATGATTTCCCTATTTCGCAAGACTGGTTAATTGCGATCGCCCTAAATACTGTTCTCGGTGCGATCGCCTTATTTTTACCGCGCAAGGTCTTGACCACTACGGGAATATATCATGCATGGGCGCTGGGAATCACGATTTGGGGCTGTCTAGGATGGCGCGGATATATCGTGATTTTAAGCTATTTAATCGTGGGATCGGGGGTAACACGCATTGGTAAAGATATCAAAGAAGCTAAAGGCATTGCCGAAAAACGCGATGGCGCAAGGGGACCTGAAAATCTTTGGGGATCGGCGGCGACGGGAGCCGTTTGTGCGATCGGTCAGGCGATCGCACCTAATCCACTCTGGTTATTGGCTTACACCGCCAGTCTCAGTACCAAACTCGCCGATACAACTGCCAGCGAAATTGGTAAGGCTTACGGCAAAACTACCTATTTGATTACTACGCTCAAACCTGTCCCCGCAGGCACAGAGGGCGCTGTCAGCCTCGAAGGTACGATCGCAGGAATTATTGGTTCACTTTTGATCGCGGCGATCGGTTTAGCAGTGGGTCTATTAACTAGTCCTTGGGACTTGCTTTACTGTGCGATCGCCGCTTTTATCGCCACAAACATCGAAAGCTTGATTGGCGCAACTTTACAAGAAAAATATGACTGGCTCACCAATGAACTCGTTAACGGGATTAATACAACTATCGGTGCGGCGATCGCGGTTTTGATTGCCGCAATTATGAGACGATAAATTGGAGATTCTTGATATTTTGGAAGAGTTGTAATGGGACTAAGCGACAATCTGTTAAACCCTAATAACAAACCACTGATTGTACAAGACTGCTGTGAAATGATCGATGCACAGGTAGCTAGCAAGTCAGGGCTGAGTGGAATGGCGATTAAAACCGCCTTTGCTGCGCTTAAGGGAATTAAACCAAATTATATTCATGGTGTCGTGGATTCGCTATTGATACCATGCTTGACTGCGATTGATCCCCTTTGGGACGAGGGCATCGCCCAAGGCGAGCCTGTAGAATATTTGAAAGCAAATCAATCGCGTACCGCAGATGCATTGCTAGCTGTTACTGATACGAAGGTAAAAAACAGCAAACTGCAACTAGTGAGGGGAGTCTATGACAAGCTGCGTAATTCTGCGAAACAACATGTAGAAGAAGCAGTTCCTCATTTTGCTCAGATAATTGGTAAATATTCCCTATAAAACCAAGATCTAACCAAAAGGATTACTATTATTTTTCTATGCTTGTACTACAATCTTGAGGATAAGCAAACCAGATATCCCCACATCTCTACCCGATTGGATGATGATTGTGATCTGTTTACTATCGGAATATGCCTGAACTAAGGTATGTTAACTGATGTTTTAATGTGAAGAGTTACAAATAAGTTATGCAAATTTCATCCAGTTGGTTGACGCTTGGTGCGAGTTTATCGCTTCTGATTCCAGCTTGGACAGCCAATGCTCAAGAAGTTACGACATCCCTACAGCCTTTGAGCGTAGTCAGTATTGAAATCATCAGAGCAAAGTCAGAGTCGCCAAAGCCAGATTCGGAAAAGCCAGCAACTGTATTTTTAGTAGCCACTCAAGCGACAGCAACATTTACCACAATACCTATAGCACCGTCGGTTTCATCCTTACCTATAGTATTGATAAGCCCTAGTAATAGCAAAATCAGTCCTCCAGAGACAGTCGAATCACAGCCCAAAAACACCGCTATCCCAGAATCTGATCAACCAAAACTAGCTAAAGAAACATCAGTATTCACTGAAATCAAGCCTCAAGACAAAGCACCAAATAAAGCATCATCGTCAGCGACTTCTAACCCATCTCCACAAACATCCGCACAATCTCAGATTGTGAGTTCCACAACAGAACCCGCTAGAGTCATCCCCAGTGCGGCGGCAGCTACTTCGGGAAAACTAGATCCTGCTCAAACTCTGGTCGTGCCAACTACACCGAGCCAAGTTAAGTTAGAGAACACTAAGTCAATCACGCTCAACGAAGTTGTCGAATTGGTAGAAAAATCAAGCCCTGATTGGATTCAATCCAAGATAGCTGTCGATCGCGCTCGTGCAGTACTAGAAGAAGTTCAATCGGGTCGATCTGCTACAGTTTCTAGCTCAGCCCAATACACATTCACTGACTCGGCTCAAACTCGACTGAGCAACATTAACAATAATTTATCCAACAATACTAGAAGCCAATCGCTCTCTGGAACGGTAGGCGTTAACTACAATATTTTCGACTCAGGCGTGAATGATTCCGCCATCCGCGCTGCTGAAAACAACCTCCGAATTGCCGAGGCAAATCTCAACCAAGCACGTCAAACGATTCGCTTGAGTATCGCCACGGCTTATTACAATTTGCAAAATACTGATGAAACGATCAAGATTCGTCTAAAAGCTGTCGAAAATGCTGAAAAAAGTTTAAAAGACACCAAATCAAGAGAACGTGCAGGTATTGGTACAAAATTTGATGTCCTCCAATCCGATGTCTCACTTGCCAATGCCAAGCAAGAGCTATTTAATGCAGAAGCAGCCCAATTGATCGCGAGGCGCGAGTTATCGCGTCAAATTAATTATCCGCCCACCGTAGAAATTACTGCTAAGGACAAGGTTGTGCCTGTAGCTCCGTGGAAATTGTCGAGGGAAGAAACAATTTTGTTGGCATTGCGAAATCGCGCCGAACTGGATATTCGCAAACTAGAGCGAGAAGTAGCCCGCGATCGCGCCACAACAGCTTTAGCTAGATTGGGTCCCCAAGTTAGTGTGTTTGCCAACTTAAATGCCGTTACCGATTTTGCTGGTATTGGCTCTATTGGTACTGGTTATCAACTTGGCACAAGACTAGAATGGAATCTCTATGATGGTGGTAGAACTGCCGCTCAGGTCAATCAGTTCAAAGCCGATCAAGCCACTGCTGAAAGCAATTTTGAAAAGGCAGCCCGTCAAGCTCGCTACGATGTGGAAGAGGCTTACATCAACCAAGAATCTCGCCTTAAGCAAATTGAAACCGCAACGGGAGCAGTTAAACAAGCAGAAGAAGCTCTCCGACTATCTCGGTTGCGCCTTGATGCTGGGGTTGGGACTCAGTTAGAGGTGATTACGGCTGAGTCAGACTTTACCCGTGCTGATGTCAACCGTGTCCAAGCGATTATTGGCTATAACCAATCCCGCGCCAGTCTAGAACGCGCTGTAAGTGGGCTTTAATTTAATCCCAAAATTCAAAAGGCAAATTCAAAAGCAAACTCAAGAGGAGATTGATTTTTATGACAGTCCAACTGCTTGATCCTATTGCAAACTCGCATAAATTTCTGTTAACGACCGATCAATATCACCTCATGCATGAATCTGGGGTTTTCCAAAATGGCGATCGCCTTGAATTAGTTAATGGAGAAATTACAGAAATGTCCCCGATTGGTCGAAAACACGTTGCTTGCATTATTCGCCTAGTCAAACTATTTGAAAAAAAGCTAGGCGATCGCGTTATGGTCTCAGCCCAAAACTCTGTACGCTTGAACAATCAAGCCGAACCGCAGCCAGATATCGCAATCCTGAAATGGCGCGATGACTTTTATCATGAGGCTTTGCCAACACCAGATGATGTTTTACTGATCATTGAAGTTGCCGATAGTTCCATTGATTACGATCGCCATGTGAAAGCGCCTCTCTATGCGGCGGCGGCAATTCCAGAAATGTGGTTGTTTGATGTGAACCAGAAAATCATTGAAGGCTATTCACAACCATCGCCAAATGGATACAAACTACTCAGACGTTACGATGAAGGCGATAACTTATCTATACTTGCCTTTCCCGACGTTACTTTTAACTGGAATGAGCTTTTATGATCGATAAGCAAACCTTTTTGGCGCATCTCTCACCCGATGAGGATCTAGAGGACGAAAATGAAAGTCTGATGCTGAAGCTGTTTCTAGATACTTTGATAAAATTTGCGATCACCACTCCAGATTCTCTCACTCCCTACACACAGCAAATGGCTACGGAGATGGATGAATTACTCAAGTTATTTTGAGTCTCTAAATTGTCAAAAACACATCTCTGAAACATGGTAAAATAGCCTATGTACTTAGAGGATTACTGCGGAATATGTAGTAATCCATGCGCTGTGTACAAAACTAGTTTATAGAATTGCAGACTTTGTCTTGACTAACTTAGTCAATAAAACTATGACATCTATTATAGAAGCGTTAAGAAATTTAG
>JANMFC010000306.1:0-9281 GCA_031377675.1 Pseudanabaena sp. OTE_70b_metabat_355
CCTCAACTTGTGGTAGAGGAGTGGTGATGATGGCAGATCTGCGTAAGGTGAGTTATTAACTCTCAGTATACGAACCGTATTTAGATTTTTTGGTTACGTTTTATTGAGAACGCTCACCAATTTAAGGAAGTTTACAACCGAGGAGGGAAATTTGCGCGTTATCGTCAGCTAAATAGTTTGTGTGAATATGTGCTATACCAATTCACGAAAGTGTGACAACACTTTTGTGAATTGAAAACCAAATCCAGTAAGGGTTTTTAAACAAGAAATGGTGTAGCCATTTCTTGTTTTGGTATTAGTTAGCTCACTGATGTTACGTGGAAGTTTTCAAGACCCTCACCCCTAGCCCCTCTCCCTTTTTGGGAGAGGGGAACTAGAAACTAGTCTTACTCCCCCTTTCCTTTAATGGGAGCTACCGTGTACACACAAGTAAAGTAATTTCTAAAATCTCAGAAATAACCCCTCCCTAGCCATCCCCTTGCAAAGGGGAGGGAACGAATTTCTAGTCTTCCCCCTTGGCAAGGGGGAATTAAAGGGTTTTTTGAGACTTGTGTGTACACCGTAGCTCCTTTAATAGGAGAGGGGACCAGGGGGTGAGGGTTCCACGTAACATCAGTTATTAACTACTCTTCAACCTAAAAATCTTCATCTAAAGTTTATTCACGGATAAAGTGAGACCCGCTGAGAAAGTAGCCATCGCTATTCTGAACTGCGTTCGATCTTTTCAAGTTTTTTGTAGCCACTTTGCTAACTATCTCAACAAAAGGTTGCCATCTCGTCCTATTGTCGCTAGCATAGGTGATAATTAAAAGTGTAACAAAACGCAACAATAAAATATATTTGAGTTTTTGTAACTAGCCATCTCAAAACGTATAACAAATAAAAATAAGAAATTGAGTAAGGAGTGACACAATGCAGCAGGGCAAAGCCCTAACTGTTCCAATCGGTCTGATGGGTGCAGCGCAGGGATTTAATCCAACAATATTAGTGCTATTAGGTTCGATTGTTTTGGCAACCGCATCGACTACAGGATATTGGGTATGGGGCTGGCCAGACTGGCTCGTATTTGTTTGCAACTTTTCCTCCCTCTATGTATTAGGGACGGTAATTCACGATGCTTGTCATGGTGTCGCCCATCCTAATCGGATTGTCAATGCCGCGATCGGGCATATTGCCGCTATTTTGCAGGGATTTGTATTCCCTGTTTTTACTCGCGTGCATATGCAGCACCATGCTCATGTCAACGACGAAGAAGACGATCCAGACCACTTTGTGTCCACTGGCGGACCTCTGTGGTTGATTGCCGCTCGCTTCTTTTATCATGAAATTTTCTTTTTCAAGCGCCGTTTATATCGTAATTACGAATTGTTGGAATGGGCGATTAGTCGATTGATAGTAGTTGCGGCAATTTTTGTTGGCTATCAATGGGGATTTCTCGGCTACATGATGAATTTCTGGTTTGTGCCAGCCGCCGTCATGGGCTTGTTGTTGGGACTATTTTTTGATTATCTGCCCCATCGTCCATTTGTCGAGCGATCGCGCTGGAAAAACGCCAGAGTTTATCCAAGTAAATTCCTAAACATCATGTTGTTAGGTCAAAATTATCACTTGATCCATCATCTATGGCCAAATGTGCCTTGGTACTACTACGAAAGCGCCTACTATCAGATGAAGCCGCTTCTTGATGCCAATGGCTCCCCTCAGACATTAGGCATATTTAAAATGCCAGATTTGGCTGGCTTTATCTATGATGTGTTTTTAGGGATCAGGTTTCACGGTAAAAAATCCAAATAAAGTAATAAAGCGCCGCATCGCGGCGCTTTATTACTTTATTTGCACTGTAATTCTAACCAAGCGATCGCCTCAGCAATACTTGTTACTTTTTCACCTTCAGGCATAGTAGGACGCTGCACCATGATGATCGGAATTCCTAATTCCCGCGCTGCCTCAACTTTGGCATAGGTCGCCTCACCCCCACTATTTTTACTAATGATCGCCTCAATTTGATATTCGCGTAATAGCTGCCGTTCCTGTTCCAAATTAAACGGACCGCGATCGAGTAATAATTTGCTATTTGGTAATTCCAAATCGGGCGGATCGATGGAACGTATTAAGTACCACATTTCTGAATAATGATCACTGTAAAGGCGCGATCGCTCTAAAAATGGCTCTAATTGTTGTCTTCCTGATGTAATAAATACCCGCCGCACTAATTCAGGAATCGCCATTGCCGCCGCCTCAATCGTCTCAACTTCTATCCAATGATCACCAGATACCCTTTCCCACTGAGGACGCACGAGCATCAAATGAGGAATATTTGCTAACTGAGAGGCGATCGCGCCATTAATCGTGATTTGTCCTGCACAGGGATGAGTCGCATCAATCAGAACATCGATCGCATTTTCTTGCAAATATTTAGCCAATCCTTCCGCACCACCAAATCCACCAATCCGCACCTGTCCAACTAAAGCCGCAGGTTTCTTGGTTCGTCCTGCGAGAGAGCTAATTACTTCTATGGTGGGAATATGTGCAAGTTGAGCAGCGAGTTTCACTGCATCGCCAGTACCACCTAAGATCAGGACTTTTTTGAGTTTGTTTTTGAGCGACTTTTGCATGGACTGTATTTGGTTTGAACCGTAATCGCAAAAGATGTAGTGGCAATTCATGAATTGCCACTACATCTTTTGCCTTATTCATCTGAGAACCTTTATAATACTGATTATCGACTCTTTATTTAATTCTACTCACCTATGTCCTACGACACTGATCGCATTGCCAAAGTCCACCGTAAAACTGGTGAAACGGAAGTCACCGTAGCACTTAATCTCGATGGCACTGGCAAAGGGAATATCAACACGGGAATTCCCTTTCTCGATCATATGTTGCATCAAATTTGTTCTCACGGATTAATCGATCTTGATGTTCAGGCTAAAGGCGATCTGCATATTGATGACCATCACACCAATGAAGACGTGGGAATTGTGTTGGGGCAAGCTTTAGCAAAAGCATTAGGCGATCGCAAAGGGATCGTCCGCTTTGGTCATTTTGTTGCACCTCTGGATGAATCTTTAGTCCAAGTTGCCCTTGATTTTTCGGGTCGTCCCTATTTAGTTTACGGCTTAGTAATTCCCAATCAGCGTGTCGGAACTTACGATACAGAGCTAATCCGTGAGTTTTATCAAGCCGTAGTCAATCACGCACAGATTACTTTGCATGTCCGTTTATTAGAAAGCGGCAACTCGCACCACATTATCGAAGCATCGTTTAAGGCTTTTGCAAGGGCTTTACGCATGGCAGTTGAAGTTGATCCGCGCCGCGCCAGCATGATTCCTAGTTCTAAAGGTGTTTTGTAAGTACAGCGCCTTGCGCTGACTTAAAACCCAAGAAAATTTTTAAAAGGCTTGCGAAGCAAGCCTTTTAAAAATTTTCTTGTATCCTTTTCTGGGTATTAGATTTGTTACAATATGTAAAGATAAATATTTATTACTGAGGACTTATGGTTCAGGCTGTATCGCCCGTTTTTTCGCGTGAAGATTGGCAGAAGGGATATGAGTCTCTAAAAACTGAGCAAGCTTATTGGATTGATGAGATTGATGGGCAAATACCAGTAGAGCTAGAGGGGACTTTATTTCGCAATGGTCCTGGACAGCTTGATATTAATGGTCAAAAGTATGGACATCCCTTTGATGGTGATGGCATGATCTGCGCGATCGCCTTTAAAGATGGCAAGGCGCATTTCTCGAATCAATTTGTAAAAACACCTGAATTTCTTGCCGAACAAAAAGCGGGAAAAATCTTATATCGTGGCGTATTTGGCACACAGAAAGCGGGGGGCTGGCTAGGCAATATCTTTGATTTAAAGAATAAAAATGTTGCCAATACCAATGTGGTGTATCAGGGCGGAAAATTGTTGGCTCTATGGGAGGCGGCGCTTCCTTATGCGTTGAATCCTAAAAATTTGGATACATTAGGTTTAGAAAATTTTGATGGCAAGTTAGCGGCGAGTCAGGTATTTACCGCGCATCCAAGGCGGGACGATCGCACTGGCGATTTGTGGGGCTTTGGGGTAGAGCAAGGGGCGAAGTCTACGATCTCGATTTATCAGGTCAATGACAAGGGTGAATTATCGACAGAATCTCAGGTAAAAGTTTCAGGCTTTTGTTTTTTACATGATTTTGTCTATACGCCGAACTATCGGATTTTCATGCAAAATCCTGTGACTTTTAATCCTTTGCCGTTCATTTTCGGTTTGTCTACAGCAGGGGAATGTATTGAACTAAAGCCCAATGCCCCAAGTCAGTTTTTGATTGTCGATCGCCAAGGCCATTTACAAACCATAGAAACCGATCCCTGTTTTGTATTTCACCATTGCAATGCCTATGAAGAGGGTGATGAAATTATTGTGGATTCGGTTTGCTATCCTGATTATCCCAAGTTGGAGCCAAATACCGATTTTCGGAATATTGATTTTGACAAGGTGATCGCAGGGCAGCTATATCGATTTACGATTAATCCAAAACTTGGCACAGTCAAACGCAAATTAATATTAGAGCGCTCCTGTGAGTTTCCTGTGGTGCATCCCCGTTGCGTGGGACAGAAATATCGCTATGCCTATATAGGCGCGATCGCCAAAGAATCAGGTAATGCGCCGTTACAAGCGATCGCCAAGATTGATTTAGAAACGGGAAAGCAAGAGTTCCACAGTTTCGCGCCACGCGGCTTTATTAGTGAGCCAATTTTTGTACCCCGCGATCGCCATGCTGACAGTGCTGAAGATGCTGGATGGGTATTAACCTTAATTTTTGATGGTGAACATAATCGTTCGGATTTAGTGATTTTGGATGCCGAAAATATTGCGGGTAAACCTGTCGCAACTTTGCATTTAAAACATCATGTTCCCTATGGTTTGCACGGGAGTTTCACTCCTGAAACCTTCTAAAAAAGCGGCGCATAGCGCCGCTTTTTTAGAACAGATCTAATGGAAAATGTCCGTGCGTACCGCTATAGCCATCGGTAAAATCGGTGTGAAAGGAGATCAATACGCCACGATACGCGCCCTTGTAATTATCAGTATGATAGCGGCGACTGCGGGGATTGTATTTGATGTATACGCCATCGGCGATCGCGGGTAGATCTGCTTCGGGCAACTCATAACGAAAATGCGCGGCATAATTTTGTAACGATTGGAATGCTTGTTCAGTAGTTTCCGCACAGATCCCGAAAATGTGATAATCAGCCTGTCTGGTTAAATAATCTAAAGCTTCGCAAATTTGCGATCGCCGCTCTGGAGTTGCTGTGTCTCCATCTAAGTCGCTTAGTTCCCAGAGAACGCGCTCAGCGTCGGCGATAGTTAAATTGTTGCTCATGGGTTACTGATCGTGGGTTACAAAGAGAAAGCTTAATTATATATGAACATTAATGAAGAAATCGCCCGTTTGCGGGATCTCCTACCTGCCTCTTGGCGTATGACCACATCGATCAAATCTAAGTCTGAGCAGCCTGAGCTAATCGCTAGCTCACAAATCTTGCCTTGGGCTAAAGGCTCACAGATCGAGATCAATTTTCGGTTATGGCGGCAGTTGGTCGAAGCTGAACGGGATCTTTTGCTGCTACGCGAAATTAGTTGGCGACAACAAACTAAGTGGCTACAAGTTGGCATCTATCAAGGTGTCGGTGCGATGGCTGTAATCGGCGGCGTTGTCGAAACGGTGCAAGGTGATGTCACGGGGATCGCGATCGCCTTTTTATTAGGCACAATCGGCATCAATCAGATTGTGCGGGGCAACAAAAGCTCACAGGTACAGATCCTAGCGGATAATGAGGCGATCGCTGTGGCTCAAAAGCGTGGCTATAGTGAAGCTGAAGCGGCTAAAGCATTACTAGAAGCAATCCCTGCGGCGGCAAAATTATCGGGACGAGATAAGCCAGAATTTACCGAACTAATTCGTTGTCAAAATCTAAAGGCGATCGCAGGATTATCGAAAACACCGATTCCAGACAAAGCAATTAACGATTTTTAGCGATATACCTAGGCAAAACAGCCGAAACCCTCTCTATGTTTACCCTTTAAAGATATTTTTA
Source organism: Pseudanabaena sp. OTE_70b_metabat_355 (assembly GCA_031377675.1). GTDB lineage: Bacteria > Cyanobacteriota > Cyanobacteriia > Pseudanabaenales > Pseudanabaenaceae > Pseudanabaena. The sequence goes on from JANMFC010000306.1 coordinate 6,082, forward strand.
TGCTACTATGTTTACCCTTAGAGGGCTAAAATATGATGGCAATCAGCGCATCTACTCCTCAAAATGAAAGGGGCTGATATTGATATGAGCAGTTGTAGAAATGCGCTAGAAGAGCTAGTAATCGAAGAAGCTGAAGCACAGTACAAAAAACTTAGTACTGATGTGAAAAATCGTGTTGATCTGAGTGAGGTAATTGGCTATACCCTCAATCGATTGCCGCCGATGTATGCCACCACTGAGCGCGGATGGATGAAACAGCGTAAAAAGGCAAGTGAAGATCTCGGTTCAGCGATCGCTAAAACGGTACGAAATGGATTTTTAAGTACCCAAAGCGATGCCTTAAGACAACCCGAACCAATTCCTGATCATGAATTGGTTACTCAAGCGCGATCGCTGGCTAAGTTACGGAAGCTGTTTCATAAGGAATATCTGAAGTGGAAAGATGTACCTGAAACTGTGCGAGAGGCGATGAATTCGGGCTTTTATCAGAGCTTGTCTAGTGGTACATATATCAGCCTTGATAAACGTAATTCTTTAATGGCTCGCAGTTATGCGGTGCGGCGGCGCACATCCGATTTACTGGGTGCTGATCCCAACAAAATTTCCAAAACCCAGAAAGATATTGCCGATGAGATTAAAGATTTTGAGTCTTATATGTCGGGAACTGTCTATCAGTACAGCAATATTCTTGAAAGTCTCGTTTCGGCAATCATTGAGCGACGAATTTCCCGTCTTGATGAATCCGAGCAAGCCCGCATCAGTATCGATGATGTCGCCGCCTATGTTTTAAATCGATTGCCACCGATGTATGCAACCAGTCGGCGGGGCTTGCAAAATTTGCGGCAAAAAGTAAAATCAGAAATGACTAATCAAATTATTAATCTAGTCAAAGAGGCTCTCAGTAAGGTAACACAAGCACCCGATCGCTCTTTGCCGCCATTACCTTTTGAGAAATTTAATCTCGAACTCGAAGATAGTTTAGTGCAACTGCGTGAACTGCTAGGACGTGATGATATTACATGGCGCAATGTCGCTGAGGTGGTTGAAGAATGCTTAAAGTCACCGAAAACTACGCAGCAAGATTGGCGAACTAGATAGGATATTTAGCGCGATGTAACATTAGTGAAGGCGATCGCGTTAAGATCGACCATAGCAAAACTCTATAATTTGATTGAAGCCAGAATTAACCGAATATGATTAGCCCTATTTTGCAAACGAAGATCGAGAGCCAGATTAAAGATAATAAAATCATGCTCTACATCAAAGGCACACCGCAACAGCCTCAATGTGGTTTTTCCGCCGCCGTTGTACAGGTTTTCAATACCATTGGTCATCCATATGAGACAGCCAATATTCTCGAAGATGGTGACTTGCGTCTAGGCATGAAAGAATTTTCAAGCTGGCCAACATTTCCCCAGATTTATGTGGGTGGTGAATTTGTCGGTGGCTGCGACATTGTGATGGAACTAAATGCTCGCGGTGAACTTGCGACTATTGTCCAAGAGGCGATCGCTAGCTAATAGTAATTTTTCGCAAACCTTTTGAATATAAAAAAGTAGGGGCAGTTCATGAACTGCCCCTACTTTTTGCGCCCTTTTTTTGTTTATAAAACTTTTTGTAATGCTTTTTTGGTTCGGTTCCAAGCCCATGTGCCAAGGGCTAAAACAATCATGCTCAAGATAATCATCACAATCTGAAAACCAAATTGTTTGCCAAAAGCTCCCGTAGAAAGATCGAGAGCGATCGCCGTAAGTGCAAGCGGTAAACTTGCCGCAATATTTTCGCCATTATTTAGCAGCCCAAATACCTTGCCGCGCATATTTTCGGGCGTGTGTTTCTGAATCGCAGTTTGCATCGGTATTGCTACTAACGCGCCATGTAGACCAATAAAGCCACCAACAGCTAAACCCACCCACAAATTAGAAACAAAGGCAAACATGAATAGCCCGATCGCCATGCCAATAAAACCGATAAAGGGTAAAGGTCGATGGGCAAAGCGATCGCCATATTGTCCCAAGATAAATGCACCGATCGCCAAACCAACTCCCACTGAGGCAACAAAAAAGCCAAAGTCATCGCGATTATTGGTGACTATTTCAGCGAGGTTAAGGGATAGTTTCTGCATTGTCCCCAACACCCCATACAAAAGCGTTAGCTGGATCATTGCGCCGCCAAGTAAATGATTGAAATGCACATATTTAAAGGCATCTTTCAAATCCGACCAAATTCCCACCCCTTCTTTTTTCGGTTCGATAATTTCGTCTTTAGGCAAGATAAATAAAACTAGTCCCGACAAAATATATAGCGAACCGAGCAAAACTTCACGGCTATATTCCCTCGCGCTGGGAAAAAGATTCATCGTCGAAGTGAGTAATGGCGAACCGATCGCAAAACCGACAATCAAAGAACCAACCATCGTAATCGTAAATAAAGCATTAGCTGGCAGAAGATCTGATTGCGGCACAATTAAAGCAATTGCCGACTGCTCTGCTGGGGCAAAAAAGTTGGTAAGTGTAGAAATGATGAAGGTAATCAGCAGCAATACCATCAGAGAATGGGGCAGAAACGGAATCGCAAAAATGCAAGCCCCGCGTAAAAAGTTGCACAAAATCATCACTTCGCGCTTAGGATGCCAATCCACAAAAATCCCCGCGATCGATCCCAAAAACACCGCAGGTAAAGTCATGGCAATCATAATTAATGATTCTCGCGTATTTACAGGCACGGGATAATCCCGATAATCGCTAGACACGGCGATCGCAATCAGCAAAATCAGCACGATCTTATCGACTAATTGGGACAAGATCTGAGCAATCCATAGGGCGAGAAATTGACGATTACGCAGAACGGTCAAGTAGCCAGCAGTCGAGTTTAGTTCGGGGTGAGACATCAATTAGCGCGAAGTTCTAAACCTATTGTATAGCGATCGCATCGCCACAAAATAACAAAGCTCGCCCTGATTGAGTTAGAACTTCTTTTACGAGAGTTAGCTAAATCCAGAGAAAAGTTTGAAAGTGTCGCAAGGCAGAGCTTTTAAACTTTTCTCTATATTCCTTGAAGCCTGAATAGGCTGTACTATTAGTTATTGTCAAATTGGGATTTCGGTATTGTTCATACAAATACAAATCCCGCAACCATGTATTTTCATTGTATTTAAGTAACTAGGCGCAATTAAATATAAAACCCCAAAAGCTGTAGCG
>JANMFC010000403.1:0-8680 GCA_031377675.1 Pseudanabaena sp. OTE_70b_metabat_355
TTGCTGCATTCCATCTCAGATGCTGCTGCAACATTTCTCGCAATAGGTTAATCTCTTTCATAGGGGTTTTATTTCGATGTGGTTATCTTTTATAAAACCCCTTCCTGCTTACTTTTGCAACTTTTTGTCCTGTACTAAGCTAAATTACCAATTCAAAAAACGTTAAAAGATTGGGAAAGAGATAAAATTCAGCAAATAGATTTAATCTGGTTTGACTCCTTAAATGATGCTGTCTATGCTTTTGAAGTAGAAACAACAACACCAATTACGACAGGGATTGATCGCTTTATGGAGTTACTCAATATCTTCCCAAATATGGCAAAAAAGACTGTCCTGATTATTCCACCCAAACGCTTGAATAAGATGAATAAACTACTACAAGAATCTCACTATATCGGACATCCCTTATACATGGAAAATAAGCTTATGTATTGCTTTAGCGATCGCATTGTTCATCTGTATCAGACCCTATCTAATGAAAGCAATCTAAATTTGCAAAAAGTCTTACAACAGATACCTAATCTCCTTACCAATCCACACTTCACTTAAATGTCATTTATTGAAGTTGTGATCGCCTTGCTAATTTGTGACAATGGTATTGAGCGATCGCTACCTATGCACAAAATTATTGAGTTATGCTTAAACAACAAAGAGGGTTAAGTTATGACAATCAAAGAACAACTGATGCGTGAAATCGAGCAAACACCTGAAGCATCACTAATCCAATTTATGCAGGTTTGGCGATCGACTAAGCAAACATCTAGAGCTAATCAATTGCCAGTCAAAATATCTGATTTTTTTTAGCAATCTCCTCTTGCGGAACTTGCTGCCAATGGAGAACTAGACCTTAGCCGCGATAAAAGGTATGTATAGCTTTACCATACTTCATTCCCAACAGAAACACCCGTAGAAATTTCTGCATGGAGATGATCGGAGGTCATGCCATCCAGTAACTCGCCTAGAGTATATTTTTTACGACGATGCGGTGTCAAAACAATCTTGCCATCAATAATATCAATATTGATTTCACTCCCTGCTTGAATTTGCACCTGTTCAGCTATAGCTTGCGGAATGCGTACAGCTAAACTATTACCCCACTTCGCGATCGCGGCAGTCATAAAAATCACCGTCAATGTATCTACATTAGCTTATGCATGGTTTGTTTTACGATTTTTGGTTTCTGTGAGGTGATCGCTTTGCCCATTTGTGATGGTGGTATAGAGCGATCGCCTGATACTTACGATATGCAAAATTAAGCGGCAAGGGGCTTAAGCCCCTTGTTCCAGTTGCAGATTAATAAGTTGCCGCTTTATTGGCAGTATCTTTCAGATTGGCATTAAAGAACATCGGAATGAACTTCTCAACAAACGAAGCAGGGTCAGGAGCTTTATCCCATGCCTTTTTAACCAGATCGATTCTAGTCTTTTGCAAATCAGAAGAGAACACCGTCTGAGGCATCCGATCCGCCAAATATTTTGGACGTTGCCATAGAGGGAGAGTATCGGCAATCTTCATCAAATGCTCAATACGACGAACTTCTGCACCAGCGAGAACATCCATTCCCGACTCATATGCGGCTTGCTCGATCGCCGCATATTTACGCTTAGCCATATCTACCTTGGCATGGAGAGCTTCATTCTTTTTCCCAATCTCCGCAAGCTTGCGATTACCCCACCGTACATGTTCCACCTCTTCAGGCATGATCTTCTCAATGGTTTCGCGGATCTTGATGTTTTCGGTCGTTTGTTCAGATTTTTGCAAAGCGCGAATATGCGCGGCAAAATACTCACAACCGCGCTTCTCGCTGACATTAATCGCCGCAAGGGATTCAATGATCACATCTTCAGCAGTAGTAATCGTCTCAGTGCTGATGAAGCGCTGAAATTCATCAATGTAAGAAGTCCCAGGAGGTGTACCAATATCTTCGCCAAGTTCATAGAGCAGATCCGTCAGCCAGAGTGCATGACGGGACTCGTCAGCAACATGATGCGATAAATCTTTGACGAGATCGCGGGGCTTGCCATCAAGTTTTTCGATCAAGTCAGTTAAGTCTTTGCAACTACGCTGCTCACTAAAACGGTAGCGATTCAGAGTGAGCATATGTACGTCGCGCTGACGCACTAATTGATCGAGAATGTCTTGAGCGCTGAGTTGTCCACGAAGTTTGCGGGGGTATGCAACTGTCATTTTTTAAACCAGAATATTAATGTTATGTAAAGCTAGGTCTAAAACCGATTGATAGAGTTGCGCCGCAACTCTATCAATCGGTTTGATATATCTTAATCTTAATTTGTAAAGAAGTGTGAAGACTCAACCAATTACGCAACCATCTACGCCCTACGACTGGCTCGATCGCTCTTTAGACTCTATCCATAGAGCTAACTGGTATCGCTCCACGCAAACGATCAGCAGCAAAGCAGGGACGATCGCCGTTGTGGATGGGCGCGAGATGTTGATGTTTGCTAGTAATAACTATTTGGGATTGGCTGGCGATCGCCGTTTGATCGATGCTGCTATTCAGGCGACAGAAATGTATGGCACTGGTTCTACTGGTTCGCGCCTAGTTACGGGACATTTGGCTTTGCATGAGGAGCTAGAGCAAGCGATCGCCGATCTGAAAAATACCGAATCGGCTCTCGTATTTAGCTCTGGATATTTGGCGAATTTGGGAGCAATTTCGGCGATTGTGGGACAGCGCGATTTGATTTTAGGTGATGAATACAATCACTCTTGTTTGAAAAAAGGTGCGGTGATGAGTGGGGCAACGGCGATCGATTATCAGCATCGGAACTTGTCTGACTTAACGGCTAAATTGCAAGAACATCGTTCTAAATATGGATCTAAGTATCGCCGTTGCCTAATTACAACTGACAGCGTATTTAGTATGGATGGCGATCTTGCGCCCTTAAGCGAAATTATGGATTTAGCCAATCAATATGACTGCATGGTACTCGTGGATGAAGCGCATGGCACGGGCGTATTTGGCGATCGCGGTGGTGGTTTAACAAATGCTTTGGGAATTCAGCAAGATTTAATTCAGGTGGGAACCTTGAGCAAGGCTTTGGGAAGTTTGGGGGGCTATGTGGCAGGATCTGCAAAGTTAATCGACTATTTACGCAATCGAGCCGCGACTTGGATCTATACCACGGCGCTTTCACCTGCGGATACGGGCGCAGCGATCTCCGCCATTAACATCGTCAAATCAGATAACGCGCTGCGTGATCAACTTTGGCAAAATGTGGAATTTTTTAAACAGGGTTTACAAGACTTGGGGATACAGGCGATCGCCTTTGACTCCCCAATTATGGCGATCGAGGTTGGCGATATTGCTCAAACTATGCAAATGGCAAAACATTTACGCGATAACGGCATTTTTGCGCCTGCCATCCGTCCGCCGACGGTTCCCACCGCCAGAATCAGAATTACATTAATGGCGACTCATACGAAGGCGCAAATTCAATCTTTGTTACAAACAATTTATAATTAGATTAGCCGTCTATCTCGATCCTGAAAGGAGCTAAATAAATGACTCAAGCAATCACTCGTAAATCCCTATATGAGTCTGATTTCTTGCTATGGACACAAGACACCATAGCTAAACTCAAGGCTAGGGATTTTGACCATGTGGACTTTGAAAATTTAATTGAGGAAGTTGAAGCTTTGGGGCGATCTGAAAAAAAAGAATTAGCAAGCCGTTTGGAAACCTTGCTGGCTCATTTACTCAAGCGGATTTATATCGATATGCCTCAAGAGTTTAACGGCTGGGAACGCACCATAAGAGAGCAGCGCAGACGTTTAACTCAAGCGCTAAGGAAAACCCCTAGCCTAAAATCTGTTTGGGATGAACTGCTTGACGATGCTTGGGAACTTGCACTAGATACAGTTAGAGACGACTATTCACAGTACCAATTCCCTAATACATGGCAGTTCGGGTGCGATATTGACAGGATGCTTAATGTTAATTTTTGGGAGTAGCGATCGCAATAATGGTAAAAAAATAGGATCTCCCTCATTCCAATCATTGAATTATAAAAATAACAAAGTAGCTTGCTAAAAACTATGGTTAATACTGCGATCGCTGAGCCAGAAGTTTATGTTGCCATCTCTCCCACGATTTCCCCAACTATTTCCCCAACTATTTCACTAGATGAATGGGCGATCGCGCCACCATCGGGAGGGCTGGAATGGGTTGATGGCAATTTAAAGGAAAAAACAGGAATGACACTACAACACAGTCGAGTACAAAATAGAGTTGAATGGCTTTGGAAAAGTCACGTTGAAACCACAGAAATTGGTGGCGAAGTGTACACGGAAGTACCTTGTCGCACCTTGGAACAAGGACGTAGACCCGATGTTGCTTACCTCACCCCTGATTTACTCGCTAAATATGGTGATTTGCCGACTTTACCGCAGAGTTTCCCGCTAATTGCCGAAATTATTTCGCCAACCGATATGGCTAGTGAGGTATTTGCTAAAGCCTATCAATATTTGCGATCGGGTTCTCAAGAAGTTTGGTTAGTTTTTAGCGAAGAAAGAATGATGGTAGTATTCACCGAAGATTCGCGTAAGATTTATGTTGCTGATGAAATTGTGACTTCGTTGGTTCTTGATGGCTTTAGTATCACCGTTAATACTTTATTGGGAGAGTAGTGGCAATTCATGAATTGCCACTACAAAGAAACTGTAATTTGATTGATGGGACTTGAAGCATGATATTTTAGCTTGAGATGCTTACACAATGAGTCTTGAAAACAATGCTGCTTGAAGTCGAAAATCTTACTGTGCGCTATGGAGATGCCGAACCTGCGGTCGATCGCGTTACCTTCCATTTGCAAGCAGGTGAAGCGCTGGGATTAATCGGCGAGAGTGGCTGTGGCAAATCGACAATCGGACGATCGCTAATTAAGCTATTACCTAAACAAGCCAGTATCGAGGGCGTGATCTGCGTTGATGGAGAAGCGATCGCCGAGAAAAAAGATGGCAGATGGCGTGGCGAAAAAGTTGGCTTAATTTTTCAAGATCCGATGACAAGGCTTGATCCCCTGATGAGTATCCAAGATCATGGCTTGGAAGTATTAGCATCCCATTATCCTAAAATCTCAAGACATTCAGCCAAACAACGGGTAGCTGATGCTCTTAAAGCCGTCCGCATTGACACATCTAGAGCCACCCAATATCCCCATGAATTTAGTGGGGGGATGCGCCAAAGAGTGGCGATCGCCCTTTCACTTTTACTTAATCCTGTGTTGTTGATTGCCGATGAACCAACCACCAGCCTTGATGTCACCGTAGCGACCGATATTCTCAAGGAACTTACCGCACTTCGCAAAAGTCGTGCTATGGGTTTATTGCTGGTAACTCATGATCTCGGTATGGTTGCGGAATATTGCGATCGCATTGCCGTGATGTATAAGGGCGCAATCGTTGAGACTGGTACAGTTGAAGATATTTTTCGTTCTCCCCAACATCCCTACACCCAAAGTTTATTAGCCTCAGTTCTCCACTTCAATCCAGAAACATTAAGTTCCATTCAAGAGATCAACTTAATTTCCAGTGAGGAACCTTTAGAAGATGTTCTAGAAAACTTTCTGGAATCAGAACTAGAACTCTCCAATATACAAAAAACTGAAGAGAATTTAGTTACACAACCTGCCAGCGAGATCGTACTCAAAGTCACACCTAAAGTGGAGCCAAGGGTAATTCTCCATGTTAACAACCTCAAAAAACATTTTATTACAGGTGGAAATTTGCTGACGCGGCTTGTCGATGCTTCGTCTGGTGTAGTGAGGGCGATCGATGGTATTGATTTAGAAATATTTTCGGGAGAAACCTTCGGCATCATTGGCGAAAGTGGTTCTGGTAAAAGTACTACAGGTAGAGCGATTTTACAATTGATTAAACCCGATCGCGGCACGGTCGCATTTAATGGTGTAGAACTTACGGAACTTAATCATAACCAAATGCGGAAAATGCGATCGCAGATGCAAATGATTTTCCAAGATCCTCGCGCTTGTTTCAATCCCTATATGAACGTTTTTCGCGCCGTTGCCGATCCATTATTAATCCACAAACTCGTTCCCAATCTCGAATCGGTAAGGGAAAGAGTTACAGCAATTTTAGAAAAAGTGGGATTAAGTTCGGAGTTAGCCGAACGTTATCCGTCTGACTTGTCAGGTGGTCAACTGCAAAGGGTCGCGATCGCCAGAGCCTTGATTACGAATCCTAAATTTATCATCTGTGATGAGCCTGTGAGTATGCTCGATGCATCGATCCAGAGTCAAGTTTTACAACTAATGCGTGATCTTAAACAAGAATTTAAGCTCACTTACATCTTCATTACCCATGACTTGGCAGTGGCTCAATTCTTCTGCGATCGCATCGCAGTCATGCATAGAGGTAGAATTGTTGAACAGGGAACTACTAGTGAAGTATTGACTAATCCCCAACATCGATACACCAAGTCTCTGATTGCATCGATTCCGCGTATTCCCTATGTCAATAATTAAGCTAATAATTAAAAGCCTCCATAATGTCCGATTTCCCTCCCGATCCTCACTCCACTAAATTTCTCGATTCCCATTTTCTTAATCCCGATCGCTCGAATCTGGAAGCACTGCGGAAGCTAGGCTATGATTTTGTCGATTTGATAGTTGATTCGGTTTTGGATACTCAGACGCAGCCATTTGTCGCCGATCAGTCCCCTTTTGATATCAATATTCCTGAACAGGGAACCGAGATTTTAGATTTACTTACGGAAGTGCGATCGCAGATATTGCCGCGTACTGTCAATTTCCAGAACCCCCGCTATATGGGACACATGGACAGTATTCCCACGATGATCACGATTTGGGCTGATGCCTTAGTTTCGGCCATTAACAACAATATGCTTAGTTATGAACTGGCTCCCATCTTCACGGAAATGGAAGTCCAGTTAATGCAATGGTTCGGCAATCTATTTGGCATGGGAACGAATTGTTTTGGAACTCTCACCGCAGGAGGTAGCCTTGCCAATATTTCCGCCATGTTAGTCGCCCGAAATTGGAAATTACCACAGAGCAAGGCTTTGGGGAATTACGAGTCTAATTCACAGCAATTAGTGGCTTTTGTATCCGAAGCAGCACATACATCCTTTGAGAAGGCGATGAATGTGACTGGGCTGGGCAAAGAGAACTTAGTGCGTGTATCAACTAATTATCGCGGCGAAATTTGCTTGGATGCATTGGAATTGGCAATTCAAAAGTCTATTCAAGCAGGGAAACAGCCTTTTTTTGTGGCAGCGATCGCAGGGACAACGATCACGGGAGCGGTTGACTCCATTCAATCTGTGGGAGAAATTGCCAAGCGTTATGATTGTTGGTTTCACATTGACGCTGCTTATGGCGGCGCGGGAATATTTACTCCGAAATTACAGCCCTTATTCCAAGGTTGCGATCTTGCTGATTCAATTACCTTCAATCCTCAAAAATGGCTATGGGTAGCGCGAACCTGTGCGATGCTCTTAGTTAAACATAAACAGCATCTAGTCGATGGCTTTGATGGGGAACTTCCCTATATGGACGATCGCGCTTTAAACTTTGGCAATCTCAATTTACAAGGAACCCGCCGTACCGATAGTCTCAAACTTTGGCTTGCGCTTAAAGCAATGGGAACTTCTGGTTGTCGCTATTTAGTCGAGCGATCGCTGGATTTATCAGATAATCTCAGGCAATGGGTAGATGATTCGCCCGAATTAGAACTGGTATGCGAACCCACCCTAAATATTGTTTGCCTGAAATCCAATAATCCCAAAATTAGTAGTGCCAATCTGCGCCAACAATGGATTGATGATGGCAAATTATGGCTATCTCTACCACTTTGGAAAGGCGATCGTATTCTTAAAGCCGTAGTTCTACATCCCCATGCAGGATAATGCTGTTTGCATCTCGTGCGTTGGAAAGTGCAAGTTTTATGCGTTTAGCGGAGATTGCTTAGGTGCAATTTTGGTGGATAAAAATACGGGTGTTGTGGTCATTCGTTGGCTACGCAGTCAAAATCATGAGGTTTTCTCGGTTAAAGTTATCGTATTTACTCACTCATGTTACGCAGAAGTCTAAAAAGGTTTCAGAGACTGCCATTCCAAGTAAGATTGCTGCAAAGCCTTAATATACAATTTGGATTTGAGAGCAAAATGATTGAGCTTAGAATTGAGTTTGAGAATCTCCAGTTTCACATATCCCCACAAAGCTGCGAAGAAATGATTGGCTTGACTGTCAACTGTTCTGGTCGGCGATTTCGATAGACTCACATTTTGCTTCAAAGACTTGTGATATTCTTCAACTTTCCAGCGTTTACGGTAGATTGCTGTAATTTGCTTGTAGGTGATTGTTAGGTCGCTAGTGACTAGATAGAGAACACCAATACTGTCATCTTCGTTTACGAAAACTTGCTTAATTAGCGATAAAGGAAACTCAACTCCTTCGAGATAAATTTCTTTCTTGCTGTTTTCTTCTAAATTCACTGCTTCTAATTGCACATACCTGCCTTGGGCTTTGTCTTCTTGACCTAAGTACAGGACAAAAATTTAATGGAGTTGAAGAAAGCTTGGGAATTGAGATGAAGGTCAAAGATGATATCACGGAGGAAATCAAAACCAAGGCGAAAAATGCTTTTAGGTAAACGCCCATGTTTTTTAGGCTTGATG
>JANMFC010000434.1:0-7481 GCA_031377675.1 Pseudanabaena sp. OTE_70b_metabat_355
AGCTAATGGTCTATGCATCACATTTTTCGCATTTTCCTCAAGAGGCGGCTGGCTATGGCTGGGATATTCCCGCAGGTAAGGTTGACTGGGGTAAACTCCGCGATGCTATTCAAACCGAAGTATTGCGCTTGAATAAACTGCACATTAGTTTTTTAGAGAAAAGTAATGTCGAGCTAATTTCAGGATTTGCCAAATTTGTGGACGCGCATACTGTGGCAGTGGGCGATCGCCAATTCACCGCCGAGCGCATCCTCATTTCTGTTGGAGGTGAAGCCGCCAAACCAAACCTAGCTGGTATGGAATATGCAATTACTTCCAAAGAAATGTTTTTATTGCCGCGATTTCCACAGCGGTTTGCGGTAATTGGTGGTGGTTATATCGGTGTTGAGTTTGCGGGGATTATGCGCGGACTAGGGGCTGAAGTTACGCAAATAATTCGCGATCGCTCTATCTTGCGTGGTTTTGATCACGATGTCCGTACTAATGTCCAAGAAGGGATGACCCAGCATGGCATTAATTTACATACTTGCATTGACAGCAGTACACTCACGATTACGAAAGATGAAAACAATTTAGCAATTACCTTCAATGATGCTAGTGGCAACTCTCAGACCGTTAATGTTGATGCTGTTTTAGCTGCAACGGGACGGAAACCAAATCTTGCGCCTTTAGCTTTGGATAATGCAGGAATTGAAGTTGTGAATAATGCGATCGCTGTAGAAGAAGATAGCTCCACCAATCAACCCCATATCTACGCGATCGGTGACTGTACGGATCGCGTTAACTTAACCCCTGTGGCGATCGCTGAAGGTCGCGCCTTTGCTGATAATGTTTACGGGCATACACCTCGATTTGTCAGCCATACTAATATTCCTTCAGCCGTATTTTCACAACCCGAAGCCGCCACCGTCGGCTTATCGGAAGAAAGAGCAAGGGAGCTATATGGCGATCGCGTAAAAGTCTATCAAACCAAGTTTCGTCCCATGTTTTACAGTCTCGCGGGAGGTGAGGCAAAGACGATGATGAAGCTGATTGTTGTCGGTGAAGAGGAACGGGTTTTAGGATTGCATATGGTGGGCAAAGATGCCGCCGAGATTATTCAAGGCATGGCGATCGTGATTACGATGGGAGGCTGTAAAAAAGACTTAGACAATACAATGGCAATGCATCCCACTGCTGCCGAAGAATTTGTCACTATGATTTAGATCATTAATTGGCGATGGAATCGATGATTTTGTAACACTTTATTGCATAGTAAATCAATTCAATCAAATCACTCATGAAACTCAACATTCTAATGACATCGTATATGCATAGAGGAATTCAGAATTTCTCTTAAGTAAACATCTACGCAATTATTAATCGCGAGAAACTATATGCCTAGACTTGTAGGAAAAAAAAATAATTCCGCTTTATACACTGGTGTCGGCTTACTAATAGCTGTTATTGGAGCCGTAGCACTCGAATACTTTGGCGTAATTGACCTCGTTCCTAATTTTGGAAAAGAGACAGAAGTAAAGAGTACTTCTACTAGCCAACCTGTAAGAACGAGCAAGCCGACTAATTAAGATTCAGAACTTAAGACTAAGAATTAAAGTTGACTTTTACCAAATTTAGGAGAACAAAGAAATGCGTAATGGCAAAGGAATGATTGGCAAGCCTGTAGTCGCCTATGACTCTGGGGAAGAATTCAAGACTATTATCGATTTGATTTTTGATCAAGAGAGTAATCAATTATTGGGCTTTCTGGTCGATGAGGGTGGTTGGTTTAGCAATGCCTTGGTACTGCCTTTAACTAATGTGCAGGCGATCGGTGCAGATGCGGTAATTGTCGCGACTAGAGATGTGATCGATTCTGCTAGTGAATTTCCTGCAATGCAAAGGATTTTAGAAAGAGATAATATTTTAAAAGGTACGCGAATTATGACCATTGACGGTCGTGATTTGGGAATCATGACTGACCTTTATTTTGACGATGCTACTGGTGCGATCGAAGGATACGAAGTGTCGGGCGGTCTTTTCGCTGATGCCTACTCTGGTCGTTCATTTGTGCCTGCGCCCGACACCTTGAAAATCGGTGAAGACATTGCCTTTGTACCTTCGGAAACGGCTGACTTAATGCAAGAGCAAGTCGGTGGTATTAGAGGAGCGATGCAAACTGCGGGTGGAAAAGTGCAGGAAATGGCTCAGTTTACAGGTGAAAAAGCGCAAGAAGCGGCTCACTTCACAGGTGAGAAGTTTCAAGAAGCTACCCAGTTCACAGGTGAGAAGTTTCAAGAAGCGACTCAGTATGCTGGTACAAGCTTTACCAATGTCGTGGTTAGTCCTGAAGAACAGGAAGCTTTTGTATTAGGTAAAGTTTCGCAAGTCACTATCGAAACTAGTGATGGAATCACCCTAATTCGGGAAGGACAGATTGTTACGCAATCACAAATTCTTTCGGCTCGGAACTGTAAGATGATGGACAATCTCTATCACGCCACAGGTGGTAGTGTCAAAGACCGCTTAGGTGAAAGATTGACAGGAGCAGTTTCTGGGATGGGTGCAAATATTGGTATCGATCAAGCTCTTGGTCATCGCGTTAGCAAGATGATTTTTACCAGCGAAGGTTCAGTTGTGGCTGTGGAAGGACAAATTGTCACTCCACGAGTAATTGAAAGAGCCAAAACTAATCATCAAGAACAGGCTCTACTAGAAGCAGTTGGTTTAACCACAGGTGATGCCTTGCGAGTTACAGGTTCTAATGTTGGACAACAAGTCAAAGATGGTGCGAAAGGATTATGGGAGCAAGTTAAGGAAACTGCCAGCAATCTTCAAGATCATGGTACTCAGGTGATCGAAGATCGCCGAATTCAGGGGGCTTTAGGTCGTCCTGTCACTCGCGTGATTCTCGATCGCCAAGATGAGGTAATTCTCAATGTCGGCGAATTAATTACGCATCAAGCGATCGCGATTTCCCGTCAAGCTGCTGTTTTAGAGGTTCTATTGGACTCAGTTTATACTGAAAAGCCAAATCTCTCTCTCAGTGACTTACGCGCCCCTGACTCTGGTAAAGCGGCTCTAACTTAAAGTTATAGCGAGTTTTATTTTGCTCCCAGCCCAAAAATGTCCAAAAATGTAAGGGCAATTCATGAATTGCCCTTACATTTTTAGACATTTTTTGGGCTACATCAAACTGAAAGCCCCTATTAAATTAATTTTTTGAATTTTGGAGTAAATACTATGCAAACTAATACACCCCAGTCTGAAGCCGCAAGCGCAACAGACCGTAATGCTTGGATTACAGGATTCACACCTCAAGCAGAACTATGGAATGGTCGCCTAGCCATGATTGGCTTTATCTCCGCGATCGCGATCGAGCTATTTACCCATCGAGGCGTTCTCCATTTTTGGGGCATTCTGGCTTCAGGTGTAGTTCCCGTTTCATAGATTTGAATCTCTATGCTGTTACAGTTTATTTCTTAATCAATCAAATCATTCAAGAAATCAAACATCCAGTTGTAATAGTAGTTTTAGACACATTTTATGAAGCTTAATCAGATTTAGGAGAAATTCTATGAAACTTATGCAATTTTTGAATCGTTTACTGGTCATAGTTGCCATTTTGGGATTTGTGACATTTGGAAATGTTGTACCCGCGATCGCCGCTCAAAGCGACCCAAATAAAATCATTGATAATTTGACTATGCCTAATATTCAGAAAAAAGCTGAGGGTGTGGCAAATGGCAGTCCCTATGACACTAACCCAGAATATACATCTGGAGATACGTCAAATCAGGGGTTAAATGAAATTCAGGGAACTGCTGATTTTGACAAAATGAAGCGCAGTCCAAATGAGAAGACTCCCCCAATTGTGAAGCAAGCAGAAAAGGCTTTGAGCAAAGTTGGCGACAAAATGAGTTCGGCAACAGAAGATACTAAAAATAGTGTGGATACTGCTCTAGGTAAAGCTGGAGATGCCATTAACTCAATCACTGAGAAAGCAGCAGATGCAGCTAAATCCATTAAAAACAAGATCAAATCTTAACTAAAAAGGAAAAGCGGTGCTTTGCACCGCTTTTCCTGACTAAATAACAAAAATTATTAACAGGATCAATCAATGAGTAATTTAATTGCGGTTGGCTTTGATGACGAGTTTACTGCGGAAGCGGTGATGTTAGAACTCCGAAAACTTCAACAGGAACATCTAATCGATCTTGAAGATGCGGCGATCGCCATCAGAAATAAAGAAGGCAAAGTACGGATCAAGCAAACTCAAGAACTTACTGCTTCGGGAGCCTTAAGTGGAGGATTTTGGGGGCTGCTATTTGGTTTTATCTTTTTTAATCCTCTCTTAGGATGGGCGGTCGGTGCGATCGCTGGAGGAGTGTCAGGAGCATTAACTGACATTGGCATTGATGATAACTTCATTCGAGAGGTTGGCAGCACGATTACTCCTGGCACATCTGCCATCTTTGTATTAGTAAGGAAAGCCACCTCTGACAAGGTACTCGAAGATCTGAGTAAGTTTAAGGGCAAAGTAATCAAAACTTCTCTCTCAAACGAGGACGAAGCAAAGTTACAAGCTGTTTTAACAAAAGCGTAATTTCAGTTCCACCCTCAATTGCTTTCAGCAATTGAGGGTGGAACCGTTTTAAGATGACAATTAATCAAAATTTATGCATTATCTAATATTAGCCACAGATTATGATGGAACCTTAGCGAAGGATGGCAAAGTATCAGAGGTAACTCTTGATGCACTCAAGCGCCTGCAAAAGTCGGGACGCAAGCTGATTTTAGTGACGGGAAGACAGATAGAAGATCTTTGTCAAGCATTTCCTGAAACCAGCCTATTTGATTGTGTTGTGGGAGAAAATGGAGCCGTAATCTACTTTCCCGCAACTCGTGAAGAGTTGTTACTGGGGAGCTTACCGCCTGAGAAATTTCTCAATGCTCTGCGATCGCGTAATATTGACCCTCTTTCGGTCGGCAAAGTCATTGTAGCAACATGGGAACCTAACGAGACTGAAGTACTGACCGTAATCAGAGAACTGGGGTTAGATCTACAGGTTATTTTTAATAAAGGCGCAGTTATGGTCTTACCCGCAGGAGTAAATAAAGCTTCGGGGCTAATTGTCGCTTTGGATAAAATGGGTTTATCTGTTCGTAATACAGTCGCTGTCGGTGATGCGGAAAACGATCTTGCTTTTCTGAAATTATGTGAATTTTCTGTCGCTGTTGCTAATGCTCTACCGTCAGTCAAGAGTGAAGTAGATTGGGTAACGGAAGCGAGTCGAGGAGAGGGTGTAGTTGAATTAATCGAGAGGTTATTAACTCTAGACCTGACTGAAGATCTTCGAGAATCTTCGATTCTGCCCAATCGTCATCAGATTTTATTGGGGACGATCGATGGCGATCACGAAACATATATTCAGCCACTTAACCGCAATATTTTGTTGGCGGGAATCTCTGGTGGTGGCAAATCAACGTTAGCCACAGGATTAATCGAGCGATTTATTGATAAAGGCTATCAGGTCTGCATCATTGATCCTGAAGGGGACTATCAAAGTTTTGATAAAACAGTCGTTTTGGGCAATGCTCAACAGGTTCCTAGTTCCGCAGAAGTGTTAACAGTTTTAAGTAAGCCAGAACAAAACCTAATCGTTAATCTAATGGGAGTGAAAGTTGACGATCGCCCATTATTTCTGGCGCAATTACTACCTTCTCTATTGGAAATGCGGGTACGGACTGGGCGACCCCATTGGATCGTCATCGATGAAGTACATCATATGTTCCCTTCATCGTGGGACGCGGCGGTGACTTTGCCGCAGTCTGTTAATGGCATTCTCATGGTGACAGTTCATCCTGAACACGTTGCAACTTCGGCGTTGTCGCTGGTTGACACGGTGATTGCGGTCAAGTCACCCATGCAGACCCTTACCAATTTTTGCAACACGATCGGACATCAGCTCCCTAATGAGCCACTTCCCACCGAGCTTGCTTCAGGATCGGCGATTGCTTGGTTTATCAAAACCGAAGATCAACCATTTCAATTTGAAGTGATCCCTCCACTGCAAGAACGTCAACGACATATGCGGAACTATGCGGAAGGAAATTTGGGCAATGATCGCTGTTTCTTTTTTAGAGGTGCAGATCACCAATTAAATCTCAAAGCCCAAAACCTGATCATGTTTATCCAACTTGCCGCAGGGGTAGACGATCGCACTTGGTTACATCATTTGCATCTCCAAGATTACTCGAATTGGCTGCAAAACTCGATTAAGGATAAATCCTTGGCGGCTGAGGTCAGCGAGATCGAAACTAATCCAGATCTCTCCCCTACTGATAGTCGCGATCGCATTAAAACAGCGATTGAAAAACGCTACACCTTACCTGCTTAAATAGCTAAACAGAACCAAGAAGCCTGTACTGACTACTACGCGATCAGTACAGGCTTCTTGGCTTTAAGATACTTCCCAATCCTTAAGCTGCTATTAAGCATCTGTAGAATCAATCAACTCATCCATGAAGTCAAACATAGCTCTGTCAAATTAGATAATATACAACTGAAATAATTTACAAAGGAATGGACGATGAAAGTTTATCTTCTATCTAGTCTCACTCTATTGATGTTTAGCAACCTTGTGTCTGGAGTAGAAGCAGAGACAATTGATTCTGCTAATTGTGGATGGGTCAAAGACTGTGCGATCGCAGTCAATAAGAACGAAGTCGATAAATTGGTAACGCCCTCAACAAAATTAGAGCAGGCTGAAAATACCATTCAATTACCAACAGGGAAAATATCAACAGTCGCTACTTTAACTGAGAGTTCCCAAGGTAAGGCAACTAGCCTCACACGATCGCCAACCTCCATTTCTCAGATCCTGCCTCCCACTGACAGTAACGGTAATCGGATATTTAGATCAACGCGATCGGGACCAAGCTACATAGGCGTTGGGGTTAACTTTGGTGTAACTGGTGGAAGTGATCTAGGTGGAACCAGCTTTGCGATTATTAGCAAACTTGGGTTAACTGAAGTTGTATCAGTCCGTCCTAGTGTGCTTGTATTAAGAGACTTTGCAACTATTCTCCTTCCTGTAACCTATGATCTCGCCCCTCAACAGTCTTTTGGAAATATGCAGTTCTCTCCCTATCTAGGTGGGGGCATTGCGATTAATACTGGTTCTAATAGTAGCGTTGGCCCCATGATTACCGCAGGAGTTGATGTCCCTCTATCCTCTAGCTTTACAATCAATGTAGCCGCAAATTTAGCTTTTTTACGTAGTACCAATCTGGGTATTTTGGTTGGGATTGGGTATAACTTTTAAATTTTGTGAGCATTGAAATATGGTTTCAGATTCAATTTGTACAAGATCAATATTTTGGAAAAATGAGGGGAAGTTTCGGCTATCACCAAGAGCATCATCTACAACCCAATATCCCTTGGTGGAAACTTCCTGCAATTTCTGTAAACCCAAGAGAGAGTGGCGGCGCGAAGCGCC
>JANMFC010000466.1:0-13463 GCA_031377675.1 Pseudanabaena sp. OTE_70b_metabat_355
CATCAAGATGTTGTGTTCTGCTTGGAATACGATCATGAAGTTGAAAGTACCAGAGATACCCAAAGGCATACCGTCAGAGAATGAACCTTGTCCGATTGGGTAGATCAAGAATACTGCGGTTGCTGCTGCTACTGGTGCAGAGTAAGCAACTGCGATCCAAGGACGCATACCGAGGCGGTAGGATAGTTCCCATTCACGACCCATGTAGCAGAAGATTCCGAGCAAGAAGTGGAATACTACCAATTGGTAAGGTCCACCGTTGTACAACCACTCATCAAGGCTGTCTGCTTCCCAAATAGGGTAGAAGTGCAAGCCGATGGCGTTGGAGGAAGGTACTACTGCGCCAGAGATCATGTTGTTGCCGAAGAACAGGCTGCCTGCGACTGGTTCGCGGATTCCGTCGATATCGACTGGAGGTGCGCCTACGAAGGCGATTACGAAGCAGATTGTGGCGGCGAGTAAGCAAGGAATCATGATTACGCCGAACCAACCGATATATAGACGGTTGTTGGTGCTGGTGATCCAGTTACAAAACTGGTCCCAGATCGATGCGCTTTCGCGTCTTTGGACTGCTGTGGTCATTGGTTTATGATTGCGGTTGAATTTATGATTTATATATTTGACTTTCGCCAATGAGCCAACAGTATCCCGTTTATTTAGTTTTGTAAAGTATTTCTACTCATGATCTGTCTGTAGGGATACCCGATCGCTTTTGGGGGCGATCACCGCAAACCCCAATAGAGGCTCAATTTCGCTTAAGAATTAATAAGGTAATGTCATCAAAGACTTTTTGTTCGCCAATATGTCGGCGTACATCATTAATAATCGCATCTTTGATTTGTTCGGCAGACAAGTCCCAAGATCGACTAATCACATCACACATTTGTTCGATCCCATAAAGTTTTTGCTGCATATCACAAGCTTCAGAAATACCATCGGTATACAGCACTAACCCATCGCCACTGTCTAATTCAACGATAATTTGATTAACAAAAGCGGTAATATCCCCATCTAAGGCGATCGGGAAGCCTAAGTCGATGGTATCAATGCGCTCGATCGCTCCACTCTTTCGCACCACAATTGTTTCTTCATGCTGACCACTGATACTCACTTTCCCGTCGGTGTAATTTAAAATCGAGAGGGTCAAACATTTTTCAGAATTGATCCTCTGGACATTCTTATAGAGAGTGCGATTTAACACGTCTAAAAATTTTAGCGGATCAATCTCACCGCTTTCCTTCAAAGTCCTCACGGCTGTTTGTGTCATCAACATCAAAATCCCACTTTCTAAACCATGCCCTGTTACATCACCAATCCCTAATGTGACTACCCCATCAATATTCAGAACCTCATAATAATCACCACCGACATCATCCGCCGCATCCATATAGGCGGCAATATCTAACCCTTCTATTTCTAGTTCTTCCGCATTGGGCAAAATCATCATCTGCATCTGACGTACGACATCTAGTTCCGCACCTAGACGCAAATTATCAGCTTGGAGATTTTGGTTGAGAGCGCTAATTGATTGATTGGCGATCGCCAGATCAGCAGTGCGTTCTTTCACCTTATCCTCTAAGGTCTCAAAGGATTCTTTTAGCTGACCTGACATTTTATTGAACGCATTGGATAATTCATCAATTTCAGCGATCGGGCTAGATAGAACCTGTTGATCGAGATCACCCATTGCAAGCTGATTGGCTGCTTGATAAACACGCAAAATTGGCGCGGTGATTAAGCGTGAAGTCAACATTCCAACTAAAATTGCTAAAACTAGCGCTACTATGCTAAATAAAACTGTATTACGAGTATTTTCGTTGATTTGCTCCATAAAGTCCGATTCTGGTACAACTACCACTACCAAAAAATCTAAGCCTTTGCCATCTGAATAGGGCTGAACGAGCAAATATTGCTTCTTCCCATCCAGATCAAAGTCAAACTCTTGTAAACCTCGAAACTGCTTAAAATCCCCAAATTTTTCCTGTAAATATTTGGCAGACATGGCGATCTGGCGATTTCGGCTTTGAATTGCTTTAATTTGCTTTGCATCTCCATTTTTTTCGCTAGGAGCAACGGACTCATCTCCAGTTGAAGTTGCGATTAAAGAACCATTTTGTTCCATCACAAAAACCTGTCCTGTGGAACTAATTTTGAGACCACTCAGAAAATCAGAAATCCCTTGGAGCATAATAAAATTAGAGAACACGGCTACCAAATTACCATCGCGATCGTAATAAGGTTCAGCGGCGGCTGTCCCTAACTTAAATATCGCCTTTGACTGATAGACCCCTGACCATGCTTGATCTTTTTGAGCAACGGCATTTTTGTACCAAGAACGAACGCGAGGATCGAATTTGTCAAACTTGAGAAACTGGCTATGATTTCCTTCACTATCTAACTTATAAAATGCACGCTGAGGAAAAGTCTCTGTAGTTGAAGACACTAAACTACCATCTGATTCTCGTCCCACATAAATCATCGTGCCATCTGGTGTACCGACAAACATTGATCCTAATAATGGATAAATTTGTAATTGAGATGTAAAGTATCGTTCTACGGATTCCTTATTCTCAAGGTCAATGTGATTAAGCCTCAATGCATTAATATTGGTCTTGGTAATCTGGGGCGGGATTTTAAAGTAAGCTTCTAAAACTTGCTGGGTGCGCGAAGCTACTTCAATCCGCACTTGGCTAGCCAGCCGATTTACAGATTCTTGACCATTACGATAGGACAGATAGCCGACTAGTCCAACGGCGGCTACAATCTGTAAAACAAATGGGACAACAACTGTGGTGCTAAGTCGAAATTTATGAGGAATACGAGGGGCTAATTTAAATAGGGGCATGGGTATGAGTTAGTCAGGATGAATTGCTGATGTTCGCGATCGCAAGGTGTTGCAACAAATACTACATTTATCCGAGGCGTAGCGACCATGTTTAGTTAAGTCATCGCTAAAATCGATAGCAATAGGCTACTATTTTGATGTGAAATGATGTGAAATATCAGAGAGTCCAAGTATGCAATTAAAAAGTGTCGTTCAACCCTTTGGGGAAGTCAACGTCTATCCCCAAAATAATGGAGAAATTGAAATCGTTGCCACTATTCTGATGGTTCCAGATATTGAGGGTGCAAGGGTTGGCTTAGCCTTGGACGGCTCGGCTTCAATGAAAAAAATGTATGGGATCAGTGGTGTGGTCAGCAGTTTTTTTGCCAGTGCCGCCGTGACTCAGAATGTGGTAGAGCCAGTAACCAGAGTTATGGTCAAGTATCTCGCCAATTTTGCCGCCACGGGTAAGGTGGACTTGATCAACTGGGCTTGTGGTGCAGCAGGTGAACTGATTGAAGATCTGGGCAGCTATAGTGGCGAAGCGATCGAGCAAATTGCGATCGCTGGGCCAAAAATACCTTGGGGAACAGGCACGAAATTATTGCCACCTCTGCAATATTTCATTAATAAATATAAAAATGCGCCTGCGATGGGCGTAAAGCAACCTGCGGCGATCTGTTTGATTATCACCGATGGCGTGATTGAAGATCTCGAAGATGTGAAGGAATATTGTTTTAAATACGCTCTAGAGATTGCTGATAAAATCAAGCCATTTATCAAACTCTTGCTCATCGGTGTCGGCAAAGAAATTGATGAGAAACAGCTTGAAGAACTAGACAATATGTTTGAAGGCAGTTTTATCAAAGATGCCGAAGGACGCGAGATTGATCTTTGGGATTACCAAGTGGCTGACGACATTCAGATTTTGGAACAGATTTTTAAAGAATTTGTGTCTGCGGAAACGATTGTTACCCATTACGGTCGAATTCTCAATCAAGAGGGAACCGTCTGCCAAGAATATAATTTAGGCGTACCTGCACTTATGCGCTTTAAACTGCCTGTGGGTTCGACCGCATTTACCCTAGAGTTTTCGGGTGGTAATGTGATGCAAGATATTACGGAAGCATTGCCTAAAGATGTGGGGCTACCCCATCTTCCTCAGTCTGAGCAATGGAAAGATGTTGTAGATTTTGGCTAAAACATTTCAGAACTGCTAAAGATCCCCCTCAATCCCCCTTGTAAAGGGGGAAGAAGATAATCCCTATGCCTGACAATGATTTTCAGAACAATCAATTCAAAAGCTTTCAACTACCAGCTAACTTAATGGTAGCCGAATTTGGAGAAGTGAATGTGCGGCGAAATCTAGCGACTGCAAATTCCCCAACCTCAGAATGTTATGTAGAATTTACGATCGCAATGGAGCCACAGGGACAATTTGCTGAAGGCTGGCGGACGGGTTTAGCTCTAGATGCAAGTGCCTCCATGAAACGTGCCTACGGGCGCAAAGTCGAAGCGCGGGTTGATCCTGACCTATTGACTGATTATATTAAACAAGGTCGATTGCAAGCTTATATGGAGGATGGCGAACCAACGCGGAAGATTCAGCGTGAGGCGTTTGTGGAGATTCAAGAGAAAGGCTATGAGATTAACTATACCGAAAATATTTTGCAGCCTTTAGTTCAAGATTTTACCGCTTATTTAGCTGATAATCTAGATGGAACTGGTAAGACTTCTCTAATTTATTGGGGTTGTGGCAACGGCGAGGAGATCCAAGTATTAGGAGAGTTTGACGCGGTTACTTGTCAGCAGATAAAAATATCTGGTCCCGCCACTTTTCAACTCGGTAAAACCACAAAACTCTGTCCTGCGATCGCCTATTTTGCGGATCAATATCGGCAGGCTCAACGGGGGATCTATATCTTTTTGACCGATGGTCGAATTGATGACTTAGACCAAGTTAAAGATTACACAAGAGAATTAGCGTTAGAGATTACAGTTGGGAAAAGGAATTATTTAAAATTGGTTTTGATTGGTATTGGCAATGACATTGATCGCTATCAGTTACAGGAGCTAGATGATTTTGATACGGGTTTAGATCTTGATCTTTGGGATTACAAAATTGCTAGTGAAATGACTAATCTCTCGCAAATTTTTGCGGAATTGGTAAATGAGAACCAGATTATCGCGGAAAATGGCTCGATTTATGACGATCGCGGTAATTGCGTTAAATCCTATCCTCAAGGCTTACCCGCTAAGGTTGATTTTGTGATGCCCAATGATTCACAGTGGTTTGAGCTAGAGGTGGGAGGGCAACGCATTCGTCAATCGGTAGTTGTTGGTAGTGCGATCGCGATCGCGCCTTTAACCAAAAAGCAGTTATTTGATTTTGAATTGAAAGCACAGGAAAGTTCTCAGCCCTCAAATTTAATCGATCCAAATCAAGCCATA
Organism: Pseudanabaena sp. OTE_70b_metabat_355; assembly: GCA_031377675.1. Classification (GTDB taxonomy): domain Bacteria; phylum Cyanobacteriota; class Cyanobacteriia; order Pseudanabaenales; family Pseudanabaenaceae; genus Pseudanabaena. The sequence goes on from JANMFC010000466.1 coordinate 5,276, forward strand.
AATCAGGAAATTGATCAAGAATTCACTCAGGTTCTTGATCAAGATTCTAAGAATAATCAAATTCCCATTCAAACTTATCGATGGAGATGGATAGCGGCTTTCTTGATTGGTGCTGCTTTTATTGGAACTGCGATCGCCTTTGGTATTTTGATTAAGCGATCGGATGATCGCGATCGCCAAGAGCAAGCAATATCTATGGGGAATAAAGAGACAAAACCAAATTCAAAATCAACTTTTATTAATAAATCAAATAATAACTCACTAGCTAGCATACCCAAATTAAATTCAGACAAATTAAGTTCAGACAAATCAAATTCAACTAATTCTAATAATAACTCTAGTAATTCACTTAATAACACCTCCAGTAAATCAACACCTAAACTAACATCCAAGCCATCTAGTAATATTTCTGATAAAACAACTGAAAATAATTCTACAAATAATTCCACAAATAATTTTGCGGTAAATAATTCACTCCCCAACTCTCAAAAAAAATCTAGCAATCTAACAATTTGTGAATCTTTTAGAATATGCTTTACAGACTCCGATAAAGCCAATACACAAAAGTCGAATTCACAAAATAACCCCATCAATAATTTGGATAATTCCACTAACAATAGTGCTGGAAATCTTAATGTTGGCAAAAAAACTGACAAATTAACTGCAAATAGTTCTAGTCAAACCTCAAGTGTCAATAATAGAAATACATCAACAACTTCTTTAACACCTGCCTTAAATCCATCAAATCAAATAAAAAATAGCGATCGCAATACCAGTGCTTCGATATTACCAATCTCTAACCCAGATGTAGAAGCTATTATCTTTTTTCCATCGGATGATTCTCAACTTATGCCTACCGAAGGAACCAAAATCGATAAATTTTTGGAGAAAATACAAGGACGGCGCGGCGTGATTCAAGTTAGTGGTCATGCGGATGTAACGGGCGACTATACCTATAATCTCGATCTTTCACAGGCAAGGGCAAATGAGGTGGTAAGACAACTGCGCGATCGCGGTATCGATAATAGTTATCGCATTACTTTTGAAGCTCTATCTTGGTTACATCCTCTCCGAAAAAATGTCACTGCTACCGATAATGCCTTTAATCGTCGTGTAGTTATCCAATTTCAAGAGCAGAAATAGTATCAGCAATATGTAAAGGCAATTCATGAATTGCCCTTACACTGAAATGTATTGATCAGAGCCACGATTTGGGCGATCGCATTCGCATCTTCACTTTGATTCATGTTCTGAATATATTCATCACGACGTTGATCAAGATCCGCGATCGCCGTTAATAAACTCTCGCTATTTAAATCCTCTTCAAACAGAACTGCACTATAGCCACGAGATTGAAAAGACTTAGCATTGAGAATCTGATCGCCACGACTGGATAATTTTGATAGGGGAATGAGTAAATTCGGTTTGCGTAAAGTCAAAAATTCAAACACCGCATTCGCCCCTGATCGCGAAACAACTAAATCAGCTAGAGCCAAAACATCCGCAAGTTCTGTTCCTAAATATTCAAATTGTCGATAGCGTGGATGTCCTTCAAGATTCACATCCAGATTGCCTTTCCCACAAGCATGGATCACCTGATAGGTTTGTGTGAGACGATCTAAAAGCGATCGCACCGATTGATTGATTTTCGCGGAACCTGTGCTACCACCAACCACAAATAGAACTGGTATATCGGCAGCAAAACCGCAAAATTCTCTCCCTTTTTCTACATTACCTTGGAGAATATCAGGACGGATTGGTAAGCCTGTATGCTTTACTTTGTCAGCATATTTCCCTAATTGCTTCGCTGTCTCAGGAAAGGTGACACAAATTTTCGTAGCAAATGGCATCGATAAGCGATTGGCTAAACCTGATGAGAAGTCTGATTCATGGATAATCACAGGAACCCGTTGCAACCAACTGGCAAATATGACTGGAACGGTTACAAATCCACCCTTAGAAAATACAATTTTGGGCTTAATTTTAGCGATCGCCCCATAAGCATCAAACATGCCTTTAATCACTTTAAAGGGATCGATAAAGTTCTGCCAATCAAAATAACGGCGCAGCTTTCCTGAAGATATGCCATGAAAGGGAATGCCAACTTTAGCAACCAGTTGTTTCTCAATGCCATTGTTGGAACCAATATATTCAATCTCCCAGCCATCCGCTTCAAGCGCAGGAATCAGTGCCAGATTGGGGCTGACATGACCACCTGTCCCACCACCCGTTAGTACGATTTTGGGTTTAGTAGTGGGTTTGGTATTAGTTGGTTGATGATCGATTTGGTTACTTGCGCTCACGGATGTTACTAGTCTCTAGATATTTTAATGATATGTTTTGCGATCGGGAATATAACGATTGTGTATTGAATGAATCACCCCGCCGCAAGCGGACGGGGTATCAAATTCTTTTTTACTAGAATATACTCACACCGCAGAGCGGTGGGGTATTTACCCTCTTAGTTGAATAAAAATCAAGAAAACTTTCGTTGTTTATCACAAATTAAGTTGCCCGACCAGCGTAATTCCTTGTTGGGCAATTCTGCGTTTATAAGCACTGTTTTTCATGATACGGTCTCTACCAGAGGCAATCCAATAAAAATGCTTGTCTCCTTTATTTAATTCAGGTGCTTGTGCGACTAAAAAATCCTTTAACCACGTATGCTTTTTTAAGACTTGTGTGACCTGTGATGTTTCAGCGCTATGAACCTCAATAAAATATATTTTCCCGTCATACCCAATTGCATAATCCCATCGGCAAGCCTGAGCGTAGATTTTCTCTGAATTGACTTCCACGTTCTTAACTGTAAAATCAATATCGACACTACCTTCACACTTTTTTGTGTCAGATGGCGTGACCTTGTTACTATAATTTCCCAACGCTTGCAACCCTTCTTTATAAGCATCTTTTAGCAGAGGAGTAGCTTGGATAGCGATTTTAAACCTATTTTCAGGTTGGTTCAGATGGTGAATCCATATCAACTTGATAGCTAAAAACTTATATCTAGGAGACATACCCATGAAATCAAGGTTTCCCCGAATATCGCCATGAACGTTTTGGTTTCCTTTTTTAGGTTTCTTTTTCCCACTCATAATGTACCTTGAACCGCATGAGAAACAACTTCAGAAGCTTTACTGCTAAAACTGGTTAAACCACCCCAATCTGCAACCGCCAAATCTTCATCAAATGCATCTAATGATGAAATATCCCGTACTTCAACACCATCTTCCTCTTGATTGAAGTAATAGGTAGAAAATTTCTTGCGTTTGAGAATATTTTCAAATAACTCTGTGATAGGTGGCGATGGCTTCAACTCAAACAGTTGATAGAGATATTTTGTGTCAGAACCATTTTTTTGTAAATTACGAATTGCCCAAGTTGCTTCTAGCATAACTGGCGAGTGAGTTGAAATAAGTAGTCTATAACCTCGATGTAGAAGCTCTAAAAATATTAAGATAACTGACAGAATTGCACGGGGATGCAAACCCATCTCTGGCTCTTCAATCACTACCCAATTAATATCACTTTTTTTAGAGGCTTTTGACGCTGGCATTAGCCAATAAATACCTAAAAGTAAAGGCATGAATTCACGTTGTCCAGCAGACCAAGACATAAAGGGCAATAAGTTACCCTTCATATTAATTTGAATACGTTTACGCATTGCGGTCGTATTTAATTCGACCTGAGCGCCATGAAAAATACTATCGTCAAGTGCATCGCGCAGTTCCTGTTTAAGCCGTCCTTTTTGCGGAAAGATCGCACTACCTTTACTACCAAGGCCCTGTTGCATCAACAATAGTAGATGTTCGCTAAAATTGCGAACTACATACGGATCGAGACTGTCAAAGCTAGTGAATCTTCGGGGCCATCCGCTTTCAAGAGTAAGTACACGTTGAGCAGGTACAAAAAATAATTGCTCTTTCTTCCGAGAATCTTTCCTTAATAAGTCCTCCAACTTAACAGATGCTTTATCAAAACAAATTTGCGTATTGTCACTCCATAAATTACGCATCCCTTCACCAAAATAAAGCTCTATGAAATTAGTTACATCCTCTTTTTCTTCCTTATCTCCTTTCCAATAATATCCGTTTTTATTGAGGGTATTTAAAATGTCACCGCTATCAAGCAATAGTTTGATCATCTGCAACAAAATACTCTTCCCTGTAGCTTGAGGACCAACAAAAAGAGTTAAATCGCCAAAATCTATATTTGCATTCTTGATTTGACCGAGATTTTTAATATTAAGCTGTGTCATAGGAATTAGCTCATAAGTCGATTAGAAAATACTAAAGAGTCGATAGAAAATCGATTAAAGCTTGATTTTGCTCGTCCGTGCCAACGGTAATGCGTAGCTTATCAGACAAACCTGCTTGATTAAAATAGCGGACTAAAATGCCAGAATCTTTGAGTTTTAAATAGATCTCTTCAGCATTGCCTTGGGGTGGAGTGGCAAGCACAAAATTACCGTGAGACTCTAGTACAGTAAACCCTAGATTTTTAAGATCGTGTGTTAGCTTTGTGCGGGAGATTTTGACTTTTTCAGAATTGGCGTTTTTATAGCCTTGATCTCGCATAGCAGCAGTACCAACAGCGATCGCTACAGCATCAATGTTGTAACTATCTTTAACCTTAAATAAACCCGAAAGCAAACTTGGATTCGCCACCCCAAAGCCTAGACGCAATCCTGCAAGGGAATAGCCCTTAGATAAAGTTCGCAATACAATCACATTGTCAAACTCTTGCACCAATGGCAAAGCTGAATATTCGGCAAAATCAACGTAGGCTTCATCGATCGCCACAATCCCCGATACCTGTTGCGCCAATTTGCGTAAGTCATCTAACGGGACGATGTGACCCGATGGACTATTTGGCGAAGCGATAAAAGTGACAGCGCCATTGGCGGCTACAAGCTCAGCGATCGGTAACTGGAAATTTTCACCATAAGGGACTTCGACAATTTCCGCAGGTTGCATATTAGCCAATGTCCGATACAGCACATAGGTCGGCATCGGGTAAACAACCTTGCGATCGCGCCCTTCCGCCGCCGCCCTGATCAAAATGTTTAAAACATCATCGCTGCCATTACCAACGATTACCCAATCTTTGGGTACGCCCAAAACATCGCTGACAGCCTGACAAAATTCATGGGCAAAAGGATCGGGATAGCGCCGCAATGCATCAGCATCAACATTTTGTAAAGCCGCGATCGCCTGCGGTGAAGGAGGATAGGGATTTTCGTTAGTATTTAATTTAATAATTTTGATCCCAGACTTGGGTTGTTCTCCTGGAACATAGCCAGTCATAGCGTCAATGGCGGGGCGGAAGTAGCTCATGGGGGCAAGTAAAAAGGTAAAAGTAAAAAGTAACACCCAGTGTTGGATTTCTTATTGTATTGTGATCTCTACCAAGCAAAGGTTTAAGATCCCCGACTTTTTCTAGGGAAGCAAAGACAATTTGCAAAATTACAAAAAAAGTCGGGGATCTGGGCATTTACAGGTTTCTTTTGCTGACCTACTTAAACCTTATCGCGAAATACTGGTAAAACCTCATTACAAAAAGCTTCAGTTGCCTTAGATCGGTAGCGATTAGGATTACGGATTTGTAACAACATTCGCTTGATCACTACACCGTCAATACGGACTTGCTGCAATGCGCCCATCTTTAACTCTTTTTCGATCGCTGTCACCGATATAAATGCAGCCCCCAATCCCGCCTGTACCGCATTTTTAATCGCCTCAATCGAATTTAACTCCATCGCGATCGCCAACTGACGCGGATCAACACCACTATCGAGTAACACGCGATCAATCGCCTTGCGAATTGTCGATTGTGAGTCAAGCGTAATAAATTGCAACTTATACAACTCCTCAATCGGCAAAGCACCAACCTGAGCTAAAGGATGCGAAGTTGGTAGAATTAGCGCAAGTTCATCTTCGGCATAGGGTGTAATCTCTAAAGAGTCCTGTAAATCAGCAGGGATTTCACCGCCAATAATCGCCAAATCTATTTGTCCGTTGGCTACACTCCAAGCCGTTCGCCTTGTAGAATGGACATGGAGCTGTACCGAGACATCAGGATATTTCTTGCGAAATAAGCCAATCATTTGAGGCATTAAATAGGTTCCCGTCGTTTGGCTGGCTCCTATAATTAGCGTCCCACCATTAAGATTTTGTAAATCATCAATGGCGCGACAAGTTTCTTGACATAGGCTTAAAATGCGATCGCCATAGGAAAGCAACAACTGCCCAGCCTCTGTTAATTGCGCTCTTCGCCCACCGCGATCAAATAAAGGCACATCTAGCTGACGCTCTAGATGCTGTACTTGTAAACTAACGGCGGGTTGAGACACATACAGGCTATCGGCAGCGCGTTTAAAACTACCCTCAGCAGCGATCGCCTTAAGGATGCGTAATTGGTCTAGTGTGAACGGTATATCGATCATAGAATCAGCGTGAGAAAAGATGAGTCGGGAGGTTATTCAAGATTTTTTGAATTTGGCAGGAGTTGTGGGCATAGCCCTCACCAATCGCCGTATGCGCCCCTACTTTTACGGGCTAGATGCCGTATTGGATAGGACAAAGCAAGCATTAGGTCAAGGCGTGCTGCAAGTTGTCGAAAACGTGCCAGATGGATTTGAATTCTTTGAATTTCACTTTTCTGGGCAGGTCGTATTTATTTACAAGCTAACTCACGGGCTGGTTCTACTTGTACTTACTGATAGCAGTCTCAACCTAGTTGACTATCGGCGGGGCATCACCAAAGTCAAATATTTAATCGAAACCGATACATACAACACAGTCTCATACTTTAAGCTCTTATTAGGCTCAGTGACCCAGCATTCTCTGCCGAGTACCAATTGGCAATCAAATAGCCAACCTAATAATCCGCCAAATAGCGCACCAAATAGCGCACCAGCAGCAGCAAAGCCAACAGAGCAACCCAACGTTCAAGATCGACCAACTATACATAGCTTTACAAATCCTGTCGCTAATTCCACGATCACAGCAACTAGCTCAAATGCTGACACTGGTCAACAACAAAAAATTGCAAAAGCCATTGGCAGCAACAATTCGGCAACATCTACTCAGCCTACTAATAGTTCTGCCAAATCAGTATCAGCGAAAACAGACTCACAGGAGGGTAAGTTAGACGAACTTTTAGCCGCATTAAATAAACTTAGTAGCTTTACAACTCAATATCTTGGCAAAGTCGTAGTTACCAACTACTGGAAATCCAGCCGCCCTGATTCAACTTGGCTTACTGAATTTGAAATTGATCGCAGTGGTCAGATATCCCATCCTAAACAAAAAATGCTTACTTGTACCCCAGAGCAATATCAACAAATTCAGTTATGGGTAACAGCCTATATCAAACGCTGCAAACAAGTTATTCGTAATTTCGATCAAATGCTCGAACAGGATTGCCTCGACAGCAAACAGAGGCAATTGTTACTTTACAAATTACCAAACGGACGGTGTCGCCCTGCGGGCGACACCTTCCTAGTTTCGGCTGTTAGGCAATTTGGCTGGAGATACTGTCTGCATACAACAGCTTAAATGGGTTAAACTAACATCTGTACTCAGGGGAACAACTTTAGAAACAAGCTAAAAGAGGCAAACTAGATAATGGCTAAGCGTGTAAGGATTGAGCCGATTGCCCAAACGGCAGATATTGCAACAAATGGTGCATTATTATCTGGCTTGATGGGGGATGAGCTAAATATTTTAAAAGAATGCGGCGGGCGCGGCATGTGCGCCACCTGTCACGTTTATATTCAAGATGGGATGTCCGCTCTCAGCCCGATGGGAAAACGAGAGCAGCGTACTCTAGAAGTGATTACAACCTGTAAGCCCAACTCTAGACTTGCCTGCCAAGCCAAAGTGATGGGTGAGGGGATAGTCGTTGAGTTACCTGTTGGGATGTATGTTCAATCCATTCAAGACATCGAAGCTTTAATTGGACGACGTTGCGAAAAACCATTATTGAGTCCGCTGACTGGTCAAACCTTAGTAGAAGTCGGGCAGCTAATTACTCGCTCTGTTGTCCGCCAGCTAGAAAATACGAAGTTTAGCGTTGGTGAACAACTTGCTAATACCAAAAGGGCGGACATCTTTGAGTAGTTGGATTGAATAATTGCTTGCTTAAGGATTTTTTAATAACTTTATTAATAACTTTCAGGATTGGA
>JANMFC010000467.1:0-6216 GCA_031377675.1 Pseudanabaena sp. OTE_70b_metabat_355
CATCAAGATGTTGTGTTCTGCTTGGAATACGATCATGAAGTTGAAAGTACCAGAGATACCCAAAGGCATACCGTCAGAGAATGAACCTTGTCCGATTGGGTAGATCAAGAATACTGCGGTTGCTGCTGCTACTGGTGCAGAATAAGCAACTGCGATCCAAGGACGCATACCGAGGCGGTAGGATAGTTCCCATTCACGACCCATGTAGCAGAAAATTCCAATCAAGAAGTGGAATACTACCAATTGGTAAGGACCACCGTTGTACAACCACTCATCAAGGCTGTCTGCTTCCCAAATAGGGTAGAAGTGCAAGCCGATCGCGTTTGAGGAAGGAACAACTGCGCCAGAGATCATGTTGTTGCCGAAGAACAAGCTACCTGCAACGGGTTCGCGGATTCCGTCGATGTCAACTGGAGGTGCGCCGACGAAGGCGATTACGAAGCAAATAGTTGCGGAGAGCAAGCAAGGAATCATCAATACGCCGAACCAACCGATGTATAGACGGTTGTTGGTGCTGGTGATCCAGTTACAAAACTGATCCCAGATAGATGCGCTTTCGCGTCTTTGGACTGCTGTGGTCATAATTGCAGATAATCCGTTTGGGTATGAATTAGTTATGAGAATTAATAATTAAGCTTTCGCTATGTAATTAGATTAAGGCAATTGTTTCGTAATGTAAATACTTAAATGTTAAATCTATCTTTAGTTCAATGCGAGTGTTGGAAACCCTCAAAAATTTAGAAATTACCGATCAGCTTGACTTCCGTTTCTAGTACTACGCCATAGCGATCGCTGATCACGGTCTGGATGTGTTCTATGAGACTGCAAATATCTTGGGCTTTTGCATTGCCAAGATTAACGATGAAGTTTCCGTGTAATTCTGAGACTTGGGCGTTACCAATTTGATAACCCTTCAGTCCTGCGTCTTGTATTAATTTGGCGGCAAACTGGGGTAAAGGATTGCGAAAGACACTGCCACAATTTGGTAAATGGTAGGGCTGAGTGCTATGCCTTGCTTTGAGTTTTGCCTCAGTGTCCGATGCGATCGCGATGGGATCGCCGCCAGTTTGAAATTGAAAAGTTGCCTCTGTTACTAGCAGTTGCGATCCTTGCAAAGCCGAGGTGCGATAACTAAAATCTAAATCTTGAGGATAAAGTACCTGTATTTCACCAGTTAAGGTCACGGTCTGGACTGACACCAGACAATCAGCCGCCGATCCACCTTGCGCTCCAGCATTCATCACCACTAAACCACCTACGGTTCCAGGGATACCGATCGCCCATTCAAACCCAGTCCATCCGTGACTAGCGATTTGCATGGCAAGACGCGCCACGGGTTCACCTGCGGAAGCGGTCACTTGTCCCGAAGTTTCGTCAAACTCAATGCCGCGCAAATGTCTGGTGCAGATTACTAAACCTTCTAATCCTTGATCACTAATTAATAGATTGCTACCCGCGCCAATAGTTATGGTTGGCAAAAGGCGATCGCTTGCCCAAGTTAAACTCTCGGCTAATTCCGTTGATGATCGAGGAGAACTAAAATATTCCGCCGCGCCACCAACTTTCATAGAGGTTAACCCTGCCAGAGATACATTGGTGCGAATTGTATGCGGGGTATCAACGGACATTGGCTAAATAATAAATTAAACTTTAATTAAACCGATAATTCTTGGATGGTGGGGGCGATCGCCTGATTGAGATTACCAGCACCTAGAAATACAGCTAGATCGCCAGATTGCAAGTTTTTCACTAAAAATGATTGCACGTCCTTTAGGGTCGGCTGGTAATAAACCTGAGCATGATGCGATGCGATCGCTTCAGCAACTTGAGCGCCTGTAATCTTGCCATCATTTATTTCACTGGCGGCATAGATATCCGAAACAACGACAACATCGGCATCGGCAAAAGATTGGCTAAACTCTTCTAAAAATTTTAAAGTGCGGCTATAGCGATGGGGTTGAAAAATAGCGACTACTCGACTAGTCGTATTTTGTTGTCTTGCCGAAGCCAAGGTCGCAATAACTTCACTGGGATGATGCGCGTAATCATCGACAAAAGTAATGCCATTCTGTACACCTCTAACCTCAAAGCGGCGACGCGCGCCCACAAAATCAGGCAGTGCATCAGCGATCGCCTGCCATTCCACACCAACATATCGCGCTACAGCGATCGCTGCCAATACATTGCTCAAATTATGTTTACCTAGCAGTCCAACTGCGATCCTTCCCAATACTTGACCACGCTCGATCACCGTTGCCTGAGTGTCCAGTGAGTTGTACTCGACATCAGTTACGCAATAGTCAGCATCGCGATCGCTGAGACTATAGGTAATATTTGCATGAATATGCGCTTTGACGGTGGGGCAGTCAATACAGCCCACCACAATTTCACAGCGCTTGGCAAAGGCGAGAAAAATTTCAATTACCTGTTCGAGGCTGTGATAGTGATCGGGATGGTCTAGCTCGATATTGGTGATAAGACCAATATAAGAGGAAAATTTCACTAATGTCCCATCAGATTCATCGGCTTCGGCGACTAAATATTTGCCTTGACCTAAGCGAGCATTACCTTCCCAAGCACTGACTTCACCACCAATGATGATACTGGGATCGAGTCCAGCCTTAAGTAATAAATATCCGACTAGACTGCTAGTTGTGGTTTTACCGTGGGTTCCTGCAACGGAGATCGCTTGAAATTGTTCGATCAAAGCCGCTAACAAATCGGAACGATGTAAAATTGGCAACCCGTTAGCGAGAGCTACTTGAAATTCAGGATTCTGTTGATTTATGGCAGTAGAACAGACAACTTGTGGCGCACTTGCCAGATCGATGTTATCTGCATCATGTCCTTGAAAAACTTTGACACCGAGATCTTGCAGCTTTTTAGTGATGCGACTGCTACTAAGATCAGAGCCAGAAACCGTAAATCCTTGCTTTGCCAAAATATAGGCGATCGCCGACATGCCGATGCCGCCAATACCGACAAAATGAAATGACCTACCGCTGAAATCAACTGGATTCAGCATTTGTAATTTTTACCTACCAAATAAAGAGCCTAATAATAACAGATCGGACGGTGGAAACGATACCTTGGGGTTTAAACCATCAAAGCCTCTAACCCTTCAGAATTTAGAATGCACAACACATCGCGATCGGGAATACGCTGAATCAAATTTTTGCGTTCCAGTTTGCCAAGCACACGAGTAACTGTTTCTCTTGCTAAACCACAGAGACTACTAAGCTCTCGATGGGGTAGGTTAGGAATTTCGACACCAGTACTTCCCTGTGTTCCTTGTCCTTCCGCTAAAAATAACAAGACATCGGCAACACGAGAAGTACTATCGGCTTCGCGTAGGCGCAGGCGACGATTGACTTGACGCAAACGCTTAGCCATCAGCCTTGCTAAGTGAATACCTGCGGTTGGTTCAGTCTCGAGTAGATGGACAAAATCGGAAGCGGGTAAACTGCCAATTGTTGTGGGCGTAAGGGTGATTACATCAGTGGAGCGCGGTACTTGATCGAGCGGAGCCATTTCGCCAAACATTTCGCCAAAACCCAAAATATTTAGGGTAATTTCTTTGCCATCAAGGTTATAGGTGCGAATTTTTACCCAGCCTCCCAAGATGAAATAAACTGAGTTGCCCCAATCATTTTCTAGAAGAATTACTTGATCGGCTGGATGTGTGCGAGTCACCATGTGGGCTGTAGCCCTTATCACGGCTGCCTCAGGCAGCCCCACAAAAAATGGGGCAGACATAATTTTTTGCTGAAGATCGGTTCCATCCCGCATAGTAGCTGCTCGTAGCTCTTAAAAAATAGCTGTAAAGTTTCACTGCAAGTAACTACTTTATATGAGTATGTGGCTATAGGTATTGCTATTCAGCATAATGACTGACTTGTTTTTTGCTTACAGCGCTTTGCGCTAAAACTAAACCCAGAGAAAAGTTTAAAAGTGCAGCTTTGCGGCACTTTTAAACTTTTCTCTTTACCCTGTATAAAAAGCCAAGGATTAGCGGTGCGCCGCACCGCTAATCCTTGGGTCGGAAGGGAGTATTAGGAATTTAGTAATTTATGCAGTCTTGAGGCAAGCGTCTTAACGATTCCGTTAGGGTGGGATTGATCAGTTGGAGCGATCGCCCCTTCGATCTCAGCCACAACATCTACTGGCAGCTCCAATATTCTGACTAACCTCTGATAGGCGGCGGCTTCATCAAGATTAATCATCGGTTCATCGGGATTGCGACGACTTGCCTGTATAACCTGATAACCAAGTCTCAGAATCATTTTTCGATCTTCGATGCTTTTAATATTCGGAATCACTTCTTCTAGGGGAATATTTTGACCCAAGTAATCCTTAAGTTGAATTTTGAGCGAATCACGCTCAGTTTCCGATGTTGCAAATAAAATCGCAAATTCATCGAGCATGAGACGGATTTCATCAGGCTCCAGTTTGCCGTCTGCCCAAGCCATCGCCGCAACTGCTCGTAGCATATCCATCTGACGCGGACTAATCGGAGGTGGAAGTTCTTGAAGTGCCATAGATTTAACTGTGATTCAAGGTTGTCTAAGAAGTTTGCCTAATCTGAATAGATCATAGGACAAAGACGAAGATTTAATTTTAGTTTCGTCACAATACTTCGTATTTCACGATATGAGTATTTTACGGCGCAAGTTTTTGCTGAAGTAAATTAACGTTCGTTGCGCTTAGATCAATTTGAATCTCTAAACGTTGTTTTTCATCACGAAAGAGTAATACTGCATCGCCGTTTGACTGGATCAGGCTGCCAAATTGCGGATCGGTGATCTGAATCTTTTGATAGACAATCTTGGGCAGGGTAATCCGAAGTTGATAACTGCGTCCTGACGATGGCAGTATGTCTAGCTTTTGATTATGTAAATCAAGTTGGATATAGCCGACCGTGATATTGCGTTCATCGGGACTATTCGGCTTAAACCAATAAAGAGTGATGCCGCGCAAGGTAGGATTGTGAATCGTAAAAGTTTCATCAAGGGATTGTTTGCTCCAGTCGATCGCTTCGCGATCGGTATTTTCCGTCAATGGGCGCTGTTGCCAGATAATTTCTTGTCCTGCAAGGGCTGTCCACCATTGAGTAATCCGAGCTAGATTTGTCTCAGCATCAGGATCAGTGCTGCCAAGTGTCCAAGTAATGGTTGATTCCATTATTTTCAGGTTTTTTTAGGTGTGCTTAGGATTGTAAAACCAAATGTTGGTGAGACGGGCTTAGCCCGTCTCACCAACATTTGGTTTTATTTGTCATTTGCGTAGAGAATAAGAGCATAACAGATGCGTTTGAGAAGAGGTAAGAGCAATGTTTGGAATTGGCTGGCCAGAGGTAATTGTGATTTCCCTTGTGGGTGTAGCAATTTTTGGAGCAAAGCGTATCCCTGAAATTGGTCGCAGTGTGGGGCAAGCGTTGCGTGGTTTTCAAGATGAAGTTAAAGGTGATGGTGAATCTGGGTCATCAGGAACCAAGGATAAAGATAGCTAAATTCTCTCAATATGGTCATATCCATATAAAAGTTTAAAAGTGCCGCTTTGCGGCACTTTTAAACTTTTATATGGGGTTGGTTTTAGCGCAACGCGCTGTAAGTATGTCAACATATTTTTGACCTTGGGCGATGAAGTGAATTATGCGTTCTTGCGGTAAATATTCTTCCTCTAAATTTTTCTCTAAATTTTCACCGAAATCTTGAATTTTCGGTAGTACTTCCTCTGGTGCGGAAAGATTGATCTTGAGATGGTGAGTCGGAATATTTGTTAGTTTACTAGCCCACTCGATCGCCACGACACCGAGCGGAAAATCTTCACCGCGCCAATATTCTTCAAGATGTAAACTAGGGACTTGGAATGGTTCTAGGCGATAGAGATCAATGTGATAGAGGGGCAAACGTCCTTCTGTATATTCATCAATGAGCGTAAAAGTGGGACTAGTAATTGTCGTACTAATACCGAGGGCGCGACCGAAAGCTTGCATAAAGGTAGTTTTACCACTGCCGAGATTGCCCTCTAGCAAAATAATTGTCCCTGCTTGGACTAATTGCGCTAATTGGGTGGCGATCGCCTGAGTCACGCCTAGATTTTGGGCATAAATCTCAATATTTGCAGTTTCAGTTATAGTCTCAGCCATAATTCGAGTAAACTTTAATTAAATATAAAATCCCCAAAAGCTGTAGCGCACGCTGCGCGTGCGCTACA
>JANMFC010000485.1:0-20907 GCA_031377675.1 Pseudanabaena sp. OTE_70b_metabat_355
CGTTGCGTTCTTTTGCGGAATTTCTAACTTTTCAATAATGTAAAGCGCAAAGCGCTCTACATTATTGACGGACTAACCTTTTAGGGCAAAAATCCTGTTGATCACCTCTTCGACAACGCGATCGGGGGTTGATGCGCCAGATGTAATGCCGACCTTGATTTTGCCATCAGGCAGCCAATTGCTGGCTTGCTCGATCGCTTTGCCTAGAGGTTGATGCTCGATTACCTCTGCCGAAATAATCCGATGTACATCATCAATGTGATAGGAAGCGAGATTTCGCTCGATCGCAATTTCTTGTAAATGCGTAGTATTTGAAGAATTATAACCACCGATGACGATCATCAAATCGAGATCCTCTTCCACAATCTCAAACATGGCATCTTGACGTTCTTGCGTGGCATCACAGATTGTATTAAACGCCAGAAAATGTTCGTTGAGATGTTCTACCCCATACTTTTGCATCATCGTATGTTCAAAGAGTTTGCCGATCGCTTCGGTTTCACCCTTCAGCATTGTAGTTTGGTTGGCAACACCAACTCTTTCCAAATCACGATCAGGATCAAAGCCTTCTGATATAGCCTTGCTGAACTTAGTGAGAAACTCTTGGCGGTCGCCTCCATTGAGCATGTAATTGGTGACATACTCAGCTTCTTTCATATTCAACACCACCAAATAGCGCTTAGCATAGGAACTAGTAGCGATCGTTTCTTCATGGTTGTATTTACCATGCACAATGGAAGTGAAATCAGCTTTTTTATGTTTCTCCACTCGATTCCATACCTTCGATACCCAAGGACAAGTCGTATCGACAATCTTGCTGCCAAGGCGATCGAATAACTGTGTTTCTTGGACACTTGCACCAAAGGCTGGCAAAATCACCACGTCACCCTTGCCAATCTCAGAAAAGTCTTTAGTGCCGTCAGCACTAACGGGGACAAATTGAACTTCCATTTCCTTCAATTTGGCATTAACAGAAGGATTATGAATAATTTCATTAGTAATCCAAATCTTTTCATTAGGAAATTGAGTACGGGTTTCATACGCCATTGCTACCGCTCTTTCCACACCCCAACAAAATCCAAAGGATTTTGCTAAATAAATGGTCACATCACCTTGCGTATAGATGTAGTTGCGATCGCGAATAGTTTGAATCAGGTCACTATGATACTGCGATCGCATCGTGGATTCGGCTTCTTCGCCATGTCCAAAACTTTGTCGAAAGTAGTTCGGAGACTTATGCAAAGCTCTTCGCATCGCTTGAGTATCGAGGGTGGTGTCCATGCGCTTAGATCATTTCAGGTAAATTGTGCTGAAAGTATTATATAACCCCTGCTAACCGCAAAAAGCGATGTACTCAAATAAAGCCGCCAAATAAAGCCGCTAGAATAATGCATGTTCACCATCCCAAAAAGTTTTCGAGGTCTATTAATTTAATATGCAAAAACTTGCAATCACTAATCATCAAATTCATCCTTTGATTTCTCAGCGATGGAGTCCTCGCGCTTTTGATAGCAAGCCTGTCGAAACCGAAAAACTGGCTCAATTATTTGAATCTGCAAGATGGGCTGCTTCCTGCTTTAATGCTCAGCCTTGGATTTTTATTGTCGCAACCAAAGACGACACGGTGAATTATCAAAAGCTACTAGATTGCCTTGTCCCTTCCAATGCATCGTGGGCGCAGGCTGCTCCAGTGTTGGGGATTATCGTAGCTCAAAAAAACTTTACTCACAATGGCAAACCTAATGCTTGGGCGGAATATGACGTAGGGCAAGCGACGGCAACTTTGCTTTTGCAGGCAACCGCTTTAAATTTAGTCGCCCATCAAATGGCTGGATTTGATGCTGATAAGGCGATCGCCACATTCAGTATTCCCGATACAGCAAAACCGATCGCGGCGATCGCAATCGGCTATGAGGGGGAAGCCAGTAACCTGTCACCAGAATTGCAAGAGCGGGAAAAAGCTGCCCGCAATCGCCAACCTTTATCCAGCTTTGTGTTTACTGGTGAATGGGGAAGTTCTGCACCATTTGTTTAAAAAAATTTTTTTAAACTTTTTTAAACTTTAAAAATAAAAATACAGGGTGCATTGCACCCTGTATTTTTATTAGAGCAAACCTGCTTGTGCTAATCCTAAAATCAAACCTGCACCAAGGACATGACCAAAGCTAGTAACAGCCAGCAGTTCAGGCAAACCAAATCCTGAAAACAAACCAGGTAATTCTACGGGTAAACTCGGACCAACACCTTTGACTTGGATGCCGTAGCGAGCAACAACCAAAGCAAATGCATTAGCTGTGATCATGATTAGCGCAACACTTGGCGACCAAATTGGAGTAACGGGAACTGCGGCAAGTAAGTTAAATGTTAGATGTGACATAAATATATTTTCCTTAGGTCTAATTACCTATCAAGTTTATTAATACTGATCATCCTATGAGCTAGATCGCCACAAAAAAATTCTGCTTAAGTTAAATTCACTAAACTTAGTAATCGTTTACAGCGCTTTGCGCTTAATTAAGAACTTCCTGTTTGAGAACTTCATCGATCGCTTGACAACAATCTTCAACCGTCGCTCCAGTTAACATTTTGCTAGCCAGAACAACCAGCGCAGAACGGCGATCGCTTAATAAATTTTTGGCATTTAATAAAGCCCAACGCTCTTGAGTCATGGGATTGGGCAAATTCGCAATCACTTTTCGCAACCGTTGTCGATCATCTATGCCTCCCTCAGTCTCACCTTCACACATCAATTGCTCGGCAGCGATACCTGCCATATAAACGGTGCTGTAGCGATCAGTCAAATTGCTATTCAAATTACCATTCAAATTGCTAGAACTAGATGCATCAACGATTTCGATTTCTACGCCACCTTCGATTCCTTGAAAAGCATTGTCAGATAAAATTTCACCAAGCGATCGCCCGACTATTCCCGCGATCGCATAGTTCGTAATTTTAAATCCCAATGTATATGCAGCAAGAAAATGCCCTGCTTCGTGATAGGAAACTCGCTCACGATATTGGGGCGATCGCGCTCTTAACCATGCTTGAGCATAAGCTCCAAATTTGCCTTGAAAAAAGCCAATATCTACCCCCCATGATGTTAGTAAACTAATCGCGATCGCGCTAGGGACAACAGGCGATAAACCGACCATTGTGCCAACTAGAGACATCATCGTAATTGTAAATATAGCGATCGCTAATAAATCAGTGGCAGTAACATTCATCACAAAACTCGGCAATAAGGCAAAATTAGTCAGTTTAAAGTCATGAAAGCGTGGAGAAGCTATGCTCTGATAACTTTATACGGATTTTAGGTTAGTGCCAAGCGCTATAAGACATACAAACTCTGACAATCTTCAAGATTGAGCCGCGATCGCGTAGCAATGTCCATCGATGAAGTCTCACCGCGAGCAAGATGAATTGCCCCTGCACAGCCAATCATCGCCGCGTTATCTGTACATAGGCTCAAGGGAGGAAAGATCGCCCGAATTTGATGCTCCTCCGCAGTAGAGACTAAACGCGATCGCAAAGCACTATTCGCCGCCACACCACCAACCGCCACAATTGTTGAGAGACCATGCTCGATCGCACATTTAATCGTGCGGGTCACAAGCGCCGTGGCGACAGTTTCTTGGAAACTCGCAGCAATATCCGCGATCGGTAAATCTTCACCATTGGGACTTAACTTTTGAGTTAGGCGCAATACCGCAGTTTTTAAACCACTAAAACTAGAGTCGTAGGGAAAATCAGGAATCCGCCCCTGTGGTAGCTTGTAGGCTTTGGGATTGCCAGAAAGTGAAATCTTGTCAATGGCAGGTCCCCCTGGATAACCTAAACCTAGTAACCGCGCTACTTTATCAAACGCCTCACCTGCCGCATCATCGCGAGTTTTACCCATCACCTGATAGTCGGTGTAGTCTTTCACCAAAATAATACTACTATGTCCGCCAGAGACTAGTAAACATAAAAAAGGTGGCTCCAAGGTCGGATCAGCTAATAAAGCCGAACAAATATGCCCCTCAAGGTGATGCACGGCGATCAAAGGCTTTTTATGTAGCATTGCCAAGGTTTTTGCCGCCGTCACGCCGATCATTAATGAACCAATTAGTCCAGGGGCTGTGGTTACAGCAATGCCATCGATCTCTGTCCAAGTTTTTCCTGATTCACGATAGGCTTGAGCGATCGCGGGATTAATTGTCTCGACATGTTGCCGCGCCGAGATCTCAGGCATAACGCCACCATAGATGGCATGGGTTAAAATTTGCGATGAAACTACGTTACTGAGAATTTGGAGATCGCATACTACTGCCACCGCAGTTTCGTCACAGCTAGATTCGATCGCAAGGATAGTTGGCATGTATAAATAAAATTAAAATGATTGACAATTATGAGGACAAAGTACTAAGGTGAGGGGATCTGATACATAAACATATTTACAGAAAAAAGCATGACTACTAAGCATATCAGCGACAGTGTTATTTTTGTCGATTCTAGTGTTAGTGGTTATCAAAATTTAATAGAGTATACAAAACCTGGATCGGAAGTAATTATCATTAATTCCGAAGAAAATGGAATCCAGAAAATTACTCAGGCTCTAGCACAGCGAGAAGGGATTACTAGCGTGCAGATTATCTCTCATGGGGGTGAGGGAGAAATTCAATTGGGGACAACTTTGCTCAACAGGGCCACTTTACAGGATTATAGTGAGCAATTACAGGAATGGCGACAAGCTTTGACCGCAGAAGCTGATATTTTGCTGTTGGGCTGTAATGTGGCTGCGGGAGAGGTAGGAAAGGATTTTATAGCGCAATTGAGCCAAGTTACGGGGGCTGATGTTGCTGCTTCTGAGGATGTTACGGGAAATGCCAAATTAGGGGGCGACTGGGATTTAGAGGCTCAGACGGGAAATATTGAGTCGAGTTTGGCGATTTCGGAAGCAGCGCAGCAGAACTATACAAATTTATTGAAACTAAAAGCCCAGTATTTCAATGATAAGGACAAAGATATAAGCGGTTATCTTGATGACTACAGAGGCACGAATACTGTTGGCAATATTGATTATCCTGAAAGCAACGATGGTATTGATTTTTTAGATGGGGAGAATGACGATAGAGGGATCAAGTGGACTGGTTATGTTTATGCGCCTAAGGATGGATCATACACTTTTTATGCAGACATTGATGATGGTGTAGTTTTATCTGTCAATAATAAGGTAATCATTGATGAATGGAACAATGACACTGGTGAATATTCGGGGCGTATTTCTTTAACGTCAGGGCAATGGTATCCCATTGAGATGAAATTTCAAAATGAAGGTGGTCCTTGGACGGCAATTCTTTCTTGGTCTGGACCGAATATTTCTAAAGAGGTAATTCCTGCGGACAAATTTCTTACTCCCAATAATGTTCCTACTGATCGTAATGGCTCAAGGCAATATTTGCAATATTCCAAAGGAGGTTTGACATTTCCTGACAACGTTTTTCCAGACTTTCTAGTTATACCTGAGTCTGGTAAGTTCTATTTAAGATCCACTGGAGACGAAGTTTTCAGAGAGACGTTTAATAAATATTATAAGCTTCCACCCAAACCTTACCAAATTTCACTCTCTGCTTCATCAGGAACAGTCGAAGAAGGAGATTCGGTGAGCTTTATCATTAAATCTGATCGCGACGTTTCGGGAGTATTAAAGGTTTTTTATAAAATCGAATATCTCAATGGAGCCAGTTCTAGTGATATTGTTTATAATAAACTTTACTATGCAGAGCTTTCTGGAAATAGTGAGACAGTAAAGATTGATACTAATGATGATCGGATTGGGGGCGAAACTGGACAACAATTCAGATTAACTTTAGTACCCGATCCTCAATCATCTGAAGCTTATGAAATCAAAACAAGATCTGCTCTTGTAACCATCCTAGATAATGAACCCATTTTCGAGATAAGGCAAGTTTCGGGAAAGACAGGAGAAGGAAGTAGTAACCCCAAATTTGAACTCATAAATACTAATCGTGTCCTTACCAACAGAGATGTAACTTTCAACTATGAAGTAGACTTGGATTCTGCATCTAATCCTAGAGCTGTTGAATCGGATTTTAGAACTATATCTTCAAGTGTTGTGTTTGATGCTGGCGTATCTTCACAGATTTTTACGCTGCCAATTATCAAGGATGATACACTTTACGAGGGGCGAGATGATACACTTTATGAGGGGCGAACAGAATATTTTAAGATTATACCAGTCAATAACGAGCAATATCGAGTAACTTCTTATGACAAGAAGGAATATTCATTAACCGATAATGAGCCTCTGATCAGTTTACAAACTGATCGTTCACCCACTCAAGAAGGTGTAGCATCTGATGGCACTAAAGATGGACTTTTTCTGGTTGAGTTTAGCTTGCCTGCTCCGCAACAATTTACTCTCGAATTAGGGCTAGAAACAACCTCAAACAAACCAGCAACTCCTGGTTCTTTTGTTGCCACAACCAAAGGGTCAGATTACAAAATCTATTACTACTTTGAGAATCAAAACTATCAAGACAGAAAGTATCTAATTCAAGACTCTAATTCTGATTTTTCCGATCTGAAAATTGTTATTCCTGATAATAATAAAAGCTCCATTATCATTGGCGTAGAACCTATCGATGATGATATTTATGATCCTAACGAAACTGTAACGCTCTTTTTGAAGGATCACAGAACTGGTAAAAATCAGTATTATGGAATTGATCCTAATCTAAATAAAGGCACAATAACTATCGGGGATAATGAGCCGATCGTATCTTTGGGAAATGTTGTTAATCCTCAGGAGGGATTTGGTTATGGCAGTACAATTATTGGGCTAGAACAAGCCTTAGAATTAAACGGAACAAACTCGGTTAATATTGTCAGCAACCCCAGTTTAGACTTGAGTAAAACTGGACAATTTACCCAAGAAGCTTGGATTTTTGCTAACTTCACTGATGATAATCGCCGTAGAATTTTAGGCACTGATACAACGGCTAGTAGTTATGCAGGCATCGCAGTAATCAATCAAACGGCAATTGAAGCAGGTTTCGGTGATGGCACACAATGGAACTCTTTTAAGGTTGATAATGTCCTCACCCCAAATAATTGGAATCATGTTGCTACTACCTTTGATGGTAGTGAATATACCCTCTATGTCAATGGGTTAAAGGTATATTCAAGTACTGAATTTGAAGGGAAAATTCCTACCAATACTTCTAATTTTGATATCGGTAAAGACACAACCACTTTCTTTACTGGAGCAATTGATGAAGTTCGTCTCTGGAATGTTGCTCGGACTGCCACTCAAATTAACCAAAACTTAATTACTAATTTACAAGGAAATGAAGAAGGGTTAGTTGGTTATTGGCAGTTTAATAATGATACTCAAGATAAAACCGCTAATCAAAATCTTGGCACTGCCAATGGTGCTATTAGCTACATCAATAATCCCGCCACTCAGATTGGTTATGTAGATGTAACTTTGAATAGAAATGTTACTGCTCCTCAAGGTTTGTGGATTCAATATACTTTAGACGGAACTGCTATTGGTGGAAATCAAGGAGGAAGGGTCTTAAATGGACAAGATTATTGGAGTTCTCAAATTCGTAAAGTATCCACTGATCCTAGTACTCAATTTAATGGTATTGTCATTCCCCAAGGCGAAAGAACTGGCAGAATTTACTTCACAGCTATACCCGATGGCATCGCCGAATCTGATGAAACGATTCAAGTTAATTTAGTTGGTTATGATTTTGACCGCGAAACCAGAACTTATAATCAAAATGCCTCTAATTATGCGATTAGTTCTAATAATAGTTCCCGCACTTTAACCATTCAAGACAGCGAAGCATTCCAAGCTGGTATTGTTGTCCTTAATGATTTTAATGAAGTTGTTGATGCTAGTAATCCCCTCTCAGTCAAGAATGGTAGCACTAGCTTTAAGGTTAAGCTAGCCAGTCAGCCTGACTCTTCTTTGCCAGTGCAAGTTAATATTTATAAATTTGTTGGTAATTCAGGAAATGTTGGAGCTCCTTATACAGTTCAATTCAATGCTAAGAATTGGAATACTCCTCAAACTGTAACTTTAAAAGATATTACAACTGCTCAGACGCGACTTAATTTTACATCTAAGAATTATCAAAATGTAGCTCCCCTAATCATCCCCCTAACTACCAAACCTTCAGACGAAGTACGGGTAAATGAAGGCAGCTTGACCGATTCTGTAGTCATTAAGCCTGAAATCAGTATTATTAGTGGCGGTGATGTTAATGAAACTGATGCTGAAGGTGGACAATTTACGATTCGCCTCAAAAATCCTGCACCAGCAAACGGATTAACTATAACTTATCAAGTTTCTGGGACTGCGATTCTCAATACTGATTATGCGATCGCTGGATCTAACATTAACGCTCAAGGATTGGGTTCAGTTACCATTGCCGCAGGAAAAACAGAAGCGACTATTGCGATCGCCCCAATTGTTGATTATAAAGTCGAAGGTAATGAAACTGTTATTATTAGTCTGCAAAGTAACCCAGCTTACAGCATAAAACCTAGCGCTGGTAATGCGACATTGATTTTAGTTGATAGTGATGTCGCTGGACTGCAACTCTCCAATATTCAAGTTGTCACTAATAGCACTACTCAAGCTCAAGATACAACTTTTGCTGGAACTTTTAGCCCGTTAATTACTGACGAAAATCGGCTGGGAATCCCCACTGAATCTGCTTTTGGACTGCGCCTTTCCAGTAAGCCATCGGCTAATGTTACTGTCACCTTTTCTGGACTTGATGCCACTGAAGGGACATTATCTAAATCCTCACTTATCTTCACCCGCACTAATTGGAATCAGTATCAGGCTATTACAGTAACAGGCGTAGATGATACGGAAACAGATGGCGATATTAGTTACTCTGTAATGGCGACAACTAGTAGCAGTGATTTACAATATGAAAACAAAAGGATTCCCATTCAGATTACCAATCTTGATAATGAAAAACAAATTCTCAAGACTGCTGAAGAAATCAAAACCGCATTAGGTGGAGATCCTGCTCAAGTTGACACAACTCTTCCCTTAGCTACAATCAAAGTTCTCAATGCCACTGCGATTGAAGTAGATAAGTTAACAGGCGATACAATTGCTCCCCAACTTGAAATTAACCTAGACAACCCCGCAGGAGCTAATGGGGCTTTAGTCAGCTTTGATTTAGCTGGAGGAACTGCTATCTATGGTCAGGACGTTAACACCTTACAAAATATCTTTGTTGAGAAAACAGGAGCAAATAATCCCTTTAATGGCATTAATGTCGGCAAAAATAGCCGTCCTGCCTTTGCAGACATTGATAAAGATGGCGATTTAGATTTATTTGTTGGTGGTGGTAATGGGCTGATTAAATTCTACAAGAACCAAGGAAGTACAAGTACTCCCCGCTACGTCGAACAAACAGGAGCTAATAATCCTTTAAATAGTGTTAGTACTGTTAATACTGTTACTAATGCTGCACCAGCCTTTGTAGATATTGATGGCGATGGAGACTTAGACGTTTTTGTAGGTACGGGTAACGGTGACGTTCGTTACTACAAAAACATCGGCACATCCACCATTCCTAAGTTTGAACGGCAATATGGTGTCAATAATCCCCTTGAGCAATTTTATCAATTTAAAGAAGTATCCAAGGGTTACACTGCTGCCAATGAAGCTGTTTATCCCACTTTTGCGGATGTTGATGGCAATGGGACTCAAGACGCAATTCTTGGCACTACCTATGAATTTAGTACGCTACCCGCCCTAGAGCGGACTCAAGTATTCTTCAATTCTGGCTCAAGAAGTTCTGCTTATTTTAATTTTAATACTCTTAGTTCTCGTGTCCAGTTGCCAACTAAGGGGATGACAACTGTCTCTGATATTGATTTTGATGGGGATCTTGATCTACTTTCTGGCTCGGTTAATCAGTCTTTCCGTTTTGATGGCAAGCTCCAAAGCTTCCGTAACGATGGCAATACACCATCGTACCAAATACTTTCTGGTAATGCTAATCCCTTCAACGATATCTCTTTTGCTAGTGATACTATTCCTGCCCCAGTCCTAGTGAATCTAGATGGAGATGTTGATCAAGATTTAGTTTTGGGCAATGCAGATGGCACTCTCAAATATTATCAACAGGTACAAGCCGTCAAAATTGCTGCTGGACAAACCAAGGCTACTGTTACTCTCCAAACCCTGCCAGACAATATAGACGAAGACGATGAAACAATTCAATTTAACTTGCGGGGAGGAGATGGTTATCGCATTGATGCCACCAAATCCACTGCGATAGTTACGTTAAAAGACGATAGTGATACTGTCGGAGTCACAATTATTAAGCCGAGTAGTTCAACTACTTCTGAAACTGGTTCAGCCCTGAATTATTCAATTAAACTCAATAGTCAACCCACAAAGACAGTTAAAGTCTCTGTTGGGACAACTGATAGCAGTGAGGGACAACTCAAGAATCTGATTAATGATTTATCATCCGTTAGCGTTCTCAATTTAGAGTTTACTGCCGACAATTGGAATCAGCCTCAATCGTTTGTCGTGGTGGGGAAAAATGATGCAATTGATGACGATAATATTCGCTATAGCATCATCTCTACTGTTAACAGTGAAGATGGCAAATACAATGGCTTAAAAGTTGAATCGCTGGTTTTAACGAATACAGATAATGATAGTTTTGGATTGGTAATTAAGGAACCAGGAGAAACTAGCGAAGGAAGCAAGAATATTTATGGTGTCAGTCTCAAGAGTCAACCCACAGGAGAGGTGCGGGTAACATTAACCCCTAGTGATGATCAAATTCAACTTAACCAAAAAAGTGCGGGTAAGCCCATTACCCTCGTCTTCAATGCAAAAACTTGGAATCTTGAGCAATCGGTGCAAGTCTCGGCGATCGATGATGCGCTAGTTGAATATTTTCACACTAGTAAGATTAAGATGACAACAGAAAGTGGCAAGGTTCTTTATGGAGAACTCGACGATGCTACAAATGGTATTGCTAGTAAAGCGACTGATTTAGGCACTCTCAAGGAAACCTTAACCTTACGCGATTTGGCGATCGGCACATCGGCAGATAAAGACTGGTATCAGTTCACTCTTCCTGATAGAGGAACTGTTGCTGATTATGTGCAGATAGACTTTAATAAGGCTTTGGGCAATTTGGATATGAAGCTATTCAAAGCTTCTGATCTCACCAACCATATCGGCAGATCAGTTTTCTCTACAAATAATAGTGAGAAACTAGATTTTAATGGTCTAGCACCCGGAAAGTATTACATCCAAGTTTCTGGATTTAGTGGGGCAACCAATCCCAACTACACGCTGACATTGACCAATGAAGACTCGAAATATAACAATTTTACGGGGCTAACTAAGGATGTTTATATCGTAGATAACGATTTACCGACTGCTAAAATTATTGCTGGTCCCTCAGCTTCGGAATTATTCGGACAGCCTAGTTATTTTAGTGTTGCTCTGAGTAATCCTGCGCCACGCAATTCCCTCAGTCAAAATGGGATTGAGGTTAAATATCGTTTGGTAGGTGGGACTGCTACTGCTAGTAATGGTGGTGATTATCAACGGATTTCTCCGACGGGAACTGTACTGATTGCCCCTGGAAATATTCAAAATAATCTGCTAATTGTGCCGATAGATGACAAGTTAGCGGAAGGGCTTAATCTCAAAGTTACGGGTAGAACTGTAGGTGCAACCACCAATAACCAAACCCTGATGACTTTGAAGGTGGAGACGACCTTAGCAGATTCGGCAACTCTCAATCAAGGCGCAAAATTAAAGTTCGCTGAAGGTGTGATTGGGGAAGTTGCAAGTTCCGTTACTTTTTCTCCCAGTCAGAAAATCGATTTGACATCATCACCGATATTAGGAAATATTACCGTCTCAAATACTAACTCACCCGCAGGACAAAGTAAGAATAATGTTTTTGATGGTAGTGCTAATAGCAAATGGCAATTGCTTAACTCTACGGGCTGGATTCAATATCGATTACCAAACAATCAGTCTTCTGTTTTACGCGAATATTCCCTAACTTCTGCCAATGATGCGAGTCGGCGCGATCCAAAAAATTGGCAACTACAAGGCTCTAAAGATGGGATTAATTTTACAACGATTGATCAACGTAGCAATGAAGTCTTTAGTGAGCGACTTCAAACCCGCACTTTTACGGTTAAAAATTCCACTGACTATAGTTACTATCGTCTAAATATTACAGGTAATAATGGCGCAGCCGAACTACAATTAGCTGATTTAGCTCTCTTTGCGGATAAACCTTCCTCAGCTACTATTTCGGTTAATGTCAACACCTTTGATGTCAATTCTATACAGGTTAACTCTTCGGCTAAAGTTGCCGAAGAAACTGTGACGGTGGAATTACTGGCTGGGGATGGCTATAAGTTAGATGGTAATAACAAAATCGCTACTTTAGCGATCGCTGATGATGATGTTCCTGGTGTGCGAGTCGTAGAAGTCGGATCTACAACCGTTGCGGGAGAAAGTGAAGCCGCTCAATTTGAAGTTTCCTTATTAAGCGAACCTACTCAAGATGTCAAAATCCGTTTAACTCCTGGTGCAGAAGTTGAATTTGTTAATCCTATTAATCCGACTACAGTTAAGGTGAAAAAGGATGTTTACACACTCAACAGTTTTAGCAGTGATATTCTTGATGTCAAACTCAATGGTTTAGTCCCCACAAATAAAGGTGATGCACTTACCCTCGATGTGCAACTCAAAAAACAACCTTTTGAAATTGTCACTGTGACGATAACTGATGGTTTTGAAACCACTAGCCAAGTCACTGCACCTGTTACCCTAACATTTACTCCAGATAACTGGAATCAACCACAACAAAGCGTGGTGGTATCCTATTTGGATCGCAACAATATTGGACTTGGCAACTATCAAATTAATGCCCAACTGAAATTTGATCCTACCCAAACTGTTGAATTTGACATCACTGATAATAGTGGTGATAAATATGCAATTACCTCCAGTGAGGTTTTAGATATTCAGCTTTTGACAGCGAATCCTACAGATCAAGGGAATAATAATTTTGCGGTTAAACTCAATAACAAACCATTAGGGAACGTCACCGTTGTTTTAGCAGATGGGTTTGAAACCACAGGAAAAGTCACCCCCACAAAAACCCTGACTTTTACGAATACAAATTGGAATATTGCTCAAAACGTCACCCTAGCTAACCTCGATAAAAACAGCAGTGATGACTATCAAATTAAAGCCAATGTTACAGGAAATGTTGTCACCAATCCCGCCCTCAATTTGGGTATTACCCATAGCCAGATTGACATTGACAAAAAAACTACTGAAATAACATTTAGACCTGAAGACTGGTATAAGCTTCAACCTATTGCTGTTAAAGGTAGTGATGATATCTTCTCAGAACCCAATCTCTATCACATTAGTAATATTGATTATCAAGTTACTAGCGCCGATAGCGGTTATAACAACTTCTTTGTTCCCCAACAAACTGTTTTTGTGGTTGATCGGGTTCTCTCGCCGAAGGAAACCTCGGCTACCTTAAAAGAAGGCTTAGGTTTGTTGCAAGATAGTTTTGGTAGTCTCACAGTCCCAATTTTAGGCGGATTAGATGATATTGCTCCCGATTTAGTGGGTGAGTTTTCAGGACAACTTACCAGTGCGATCGCTAAAGAAGAAAACCTCTCAGCAACCCGACTTAAAGAGATTATCGAAAGCGTTCTTGGCGGTCTGGGAGCAAAATCTTTTGATGTAAATGTAGGCGTAGAGGAAGAGGAAATCACAGTAGATCTGAACTTAAGTAAAACTTACGATCTCTTCAAACTTTCTCTTGATGGCAATAATTTGGGACTTCCCGCTTTAGGTATTAATCTCACCACTAAAGGGGAATTAGTTTCGACTTTTGACTATAAATTAGCGCTCGGCTTTGGCTTAAGCAAAAACTTTGGCTTCTCTATTGATACCAAAAAAACAGGATTTCATGCGGGGATTGATCTGGGTTTATCTAAAGATTTTAATGGACAAGGAAACCTCTCATTTGTTCGTTTAGACTTTAATAATGATCCAACTAATCTCTCTAAACTTTCTTTTACTGTAGATGTCAAACTCAAGGATTTAGATAATCATCAAGGAATTCGATTCTTTGATGTAAATGACAATGGCATCTTTGATCCTACAGAACCTTTTACCCAAATTAGTGCTACAGGAACTTACACTGAATTTAAACCAGTAGCTAACGATCCCATTGATATCAACAAAAATGGTAAGTTTGATGAAGCTAAATACCAACAACAAGAAGGAATATATCGCATTGCTACCGATGCAACAACTGCGGCTAAAAGCTATTATCTGGACATTAACCGTAACGGTAAACTAGACAAGGATGCTACAGGCAAAGCTACCGAACCATTTACTAAAAATACAACCTTTTTTAATACCGAATTTACCCTCAAAAAGAAAACCCCAACGGCAGCTACTGGGACTGTGGCAGCTCCTGAATATTACATTGACTTTAATAATAACAACATCCTCGATGCAGGGGAAAAGGTCAATAAGTCATGGGATAAAAACAACGACCTGAAACTAAATGCAGATATCGATGAGCCGGGAGAAGGTAAGTTTATTAATGATGCGGGGATCGCATTCCTAGACACCAATAATGATAAGCAATACAATAAGGGTGAAAAATTCATCCATTCTGAATTTAATCCTTTGGCAATGGATGATCAAGCCAAGAGTGAAGATGGCTCATATCTTGATCTTGATCAAGATGGTAATTATGGTGCGGATACTTGGGATGTGAAAATCCTCACGACTCAAAATGACGGTCAGCAAACCTATTTTCTGGATTTGAATCGGAATGGAACTCTAGATAAATATGAACCTCAATCTACTTCTAGTTTTGACACCTTAGAGATTCCTGATAGTGAAGCTATTGCCATTGTTGATCCCCTCAAACCTAATGATGGCAAAAATGCTCTGATTACTTTAAAAGTTCTCGGTACTGGTACAAGTCGTTATATTGATCAAAATAATGACGGGGTTTATAAAGTTCTAGATGATACCTTAATCAATAGAAAAGTTAGCTTACCCTCTGACATCGCCAAGCAATCGGGAATTGAGGCAAGCGAGCCTTCAGTTGGGATTACTCTAAAAGATATTTTCCGTATTTCCGACAGCGACACAAGTATTACTTTCTTGGATCTGGATGGGGATAAAAAGCTGGACATTGGCATTACAGGGAACCCGAATATTTATCAATTTGAACCAAAATTGTTGGTAAGAGATGGTAAACGTATTCTTGATTTAGATTTTAATGGGGAACTAACTCTAAATGAAGAGGGTGTTGCTATTGAACCTTTTGCAGATGTTAGTAATCAATTCTCATTAGACGAGCTTAAACCTGCCACAGGGCAAACAGGAACAGGGAAAGTTGTCAAACTGCTAGATGATGGCGATCGCCTGACAATGACAGAGCTAAAAAACTTCAAAAATAACCCTAATCTCACGTCCAATGATCTGGTTAAATACGAATTTGCTGGCAATGCCAATTTAGGACTGAATACGAAAACCAGCATTGCAGGTAATTCAGCATTCCCGTCTCTTGACTTTGATCTAGCCATGAACCTGCCCCTATTTAACTATGGTAATCAGGAACAAGCACAGAAACAGGGACTATCAGTTGATTTCAACAATGTCACCCTAGATTTTGGTAGTTTCCTCACCGATTTTATCAAACCAATCATGTCGGCAACAGATAAAATCCTTGATCCGATTAAACCCATAGTTCAATTATTGAATGCAGATACAAAATTACTCTCTTACATCGGTTTAGATGGGGCTTTCAATGCTGATGGTAAACCTGGAGTTTCTCTTCTGGATATTGCGAAGACTTTGGCTCCATTGAGTTCCGATCCTAAAACTGGAGAGAAAATTCAAAAAGCCATCAAATTTGCGGATACACTCGCCCAAATTATCGAAATTGTTGATTTATTGAACAATTTACCCCCCAATGAATCTATCGTTCTCGATATGGGTAGTCACTCTCTCAGTGATTTGAAGGGAGCAAGTAACCAGCAAAAAGATGCCACCGCAGCTATTGAAGTTCCTGATAGTGGTACTAGCGCCTCCACCACATCTACTGGTACTAGCGCCTCCACCACATCTACTGGTACTACCGCCTCCAAATCTACTGGTACTACTGTTGCCACAAAACAACCAACTACCAATCCCACAGCGCAAGCAGGCAAAACTACCCAATCTGGTATTCTTACTAAGCTGCAAGAATTAGAAGGGTTACAGTTTCCAATTTTGACTAATCCTGTAACAATTCTGCGGTTGCTTTTAGGTGAAAAAGATGTGGATTTAGTTAAGTACGACATCCCTGATTTCGAGTTTGCCTTCGGGATAAAAAGGGAAACTCCCATTGCCGCACCCCTACCTCTATTGTTGGTACTATCGGGAGATTTTTCTGCTAAAACCGATCTTTCTGTTGGTTATGATACTCATGGATTGGAAGCTTGGAAAGATGAAAACTTTTCCCTAGATGAAATTCATAAAGTTTTTGATGGGTTTTATGTAGATGATTTAGGCGAGGATGGGAAAGAAAAACCTGAGTTACTGGTAAACGGCAGTATCAAAGCGGGATTAGCTGCAACTGCGCTAATTATTACAGCGACTGTGGAGGGTGGAATTGGTGGCGAAATCAACCTTGATTTGCTAGATGAAGGCGAGCTTAATGGTACTAGCGATGGCAAAATTCGCGGTTCAGAAATTATTTCGCGTCTGGATACACCTATAGAACTGTTTAATCTCAATGGCTTAATTGAAGCTTTCTTAGGAGCAAAAGTTGAAGTTGGTATAGGACCATTTTCTGAGACTGTATGGGAGACAACTTTTGCTAAATTTAAAATAGCGGAGTTTAAGGTTGGCGCATCGGGTAATAGTTTCAATACGGAGTTAAGTGGCAAAGCAATTGACGGTTTCATCCAAGGCGGGACAGTCTTCCTTGATGCCAACCTGAATGGAATTATTGATGATGGCGAACCAACCACACTAACGAATCGGAATGGACAGTATAAGTTAATTATTCCTGATGCTACGTTTGCGAAATTCGATACCAACCAAGATGGCATAATCAGTCTCAATGAGGGACGGTTAGCGATGATTGGCGGGATTGATTCAGGTTCAGAACTGCCCTTTGATGGCATTTTAACTGCCCCTGTGGGTTCGGACGTAATTACGCCATTTACGAGCTTAGTCGAGCGGGTAGTCCGCCGCAGTACAGCAGATTTAACTGTTGAAGAAGCCAAAACTTTAATAACGGAAAAATTAACCTTCTCTTCTTTTGGTTACTCTTCTCCTGACTTGAAAGTTATTGCTCACATAAAAAATGAGGATGGTTCAATTGAATCTTTTCCAAATCTCATTGATGTAACGGATCAGGTGCGTCTGAATGATGATCTTGATGCGATCGCCGCTCAAAAGGGATGGTCTAGGTATGAGTTGCAACGGTCAGCAGTCTTTTTACTTTATCCGCTAAGCAGATTAGTGCAGATCGAAACTGGGGAGTATCTGACTGATGAGGTGCTGTTAAGTGATTTTGATATTAGAGCGATCGCTGCTGAAAAAGGATGGACTAGTTTTGGGTTTGAGCTACTGTTTACCCCTGCCCAACAGGAAGCGCGTGACTACTCAAAGGCGGTAGTAAAGTTTACATGGAAGATAGAAAACATCATAACTTTGGGATATAAAACCAAGATTGATGAGGCTTCTTACCAATACTTATTGGGAGCAAATATCCAGCTTGTCAGTGAACAATTAGCTGCATTAACAGGCAGACCCATTAACGAAATTTTGGATCAATTGGCTGATCAGGTTAACTCCAATGGTTTCAGTCTAACAATGAGTTCCTATCAGCAATTTTTGCCAGTTCAATTTACTGAGAGTCAAAAATTTGCTGCGGATATAGCGATCAATACTGCCAGTGTGGCTCTAACACAAGCAGCTTATGCACAAGTTGACTGGGATGGGGATGGTGTTGCAGATGGTTATGGTGATGTAACCAAAACTTACAATATCTACGACAAGATTTTCCGCATCAATAGCAAAATACAAGTCGTCAGCGAAAATCTAGAAAAACTATTGACAAAAATCAGCCGAAATGAGCTTGATATTCCCTATAAGCAGTTTAACAATGACTTTAGTACCCGTGCATTGCAAACCCAATTAAATAACGCAACAGGTATAGGAATTAATGTTTTTGCTCCTCAGACAGCCAACTTTACCCGCACCATTGCCGAAGATACTTTCTATACTTTTGCTGTTGCCGACTTCCCCTTTACTAAAGGCGATCCCGATGACACCCTAAAATCAATAGTCATTGAAAACATTCCACTATTAGGTGTCCTGAAACTGGGCAATCAAGAAATTACAGGAAATAAGGAAGTTTCAGTCGCAGACATCGCCGCAGGTTTGCTCACTTATACACCAAGTGGAAATTTATTTGGTACACCTTTTGATCTGTTTGGCTTCCGCGTCACCGATGGCAAATTCTTCTCAGACGAAATTCATAACGTGATCTTTGAAGTCACAGGAGTAAATGATGCACCAGAAGTCAGCAAAAATACAGGATTTATCCTAGAAGCTGGCACTAGCAAAATCATTGACCGTGATATTTTGCGTGCTACCGACTCCGAAAGCCCCGACGGAAATCTTCGGTTTACGCTCAAGGTCTTACCAAAAGCTGGCTTAGTCAAATTGAATGGCGTGGATCTCAAAGTTGGGGATACCTTCACCCAAAGTGATATAGACAATGAAAAAGTGATCTATGTCCAAAATGGCGATCGCGTTGCTATTGATAGTTTATCGTTAGAAGTTATTGATTCCGAAGGAGCAAAGGCTGCGCCATTAACAGTAGCGCTAACAGTCCAAAATCCGCCGATTGTTAGCAATGCGATCGCCGATCAAACCACGAGACAAGGTGATGCTTTCAACTTCCAAATTCCCACCAACACCTTCACCGATATTGACGCTGGCGATGTTCTTACCTATACAGCAACCTTAGAAAATGGCAATTCTTTACCAAGTTGGTTAACATTCAATCCCACAACTCTCACCTTCTCTGGTACTCCTAACATTAACGATATCGGACTATTGAATCTCAACGCTACCGCCACCGACAAATCAGGTGCATCCATTAGCGATCGCTTCACGATTACCATTGCCAATGCCGTAACTGGAAATAACGGATTGATTTCGGGTACAACAGCAGGTGATGACGTACTGATTGCTTCTGCCAACAGTGCCTTCAATGGTGAGAGCAACATTCTCTTCACTGGCGCTGGTGATGATAGGGTAGATCTGGCAATTAATCCTTCCGCCGCCAACAACCGCGTTGATCTTGGTAGTGGCAACGACACTATCTATGTCAGCCAAGACGATCGCTTATTTGGTGGAGATGGTAATGACATCTTTGATGCTAAGGATGGCAAGGGTGGCAATCGTTTGTCTGGCGGCGCTGGCGATGACAAGTTCTTTTTAGGATTTGGCGATCGCGCTCTTGGTGGCGATGGTAACGATCAGTTCTTCGTTAGTTCGGGTGGTAACAACTTGCTATCGGGCGGCGCAGGTGCGGATATCTTCAATATCGTCACTGCTGGCACAATTCCTTCCGCAGCAAATACCATTCTTGACTTTCAATCTGGTACTGATTTGATCGGTCTTGGTACTTACAAACTTACCGATTTAACTTTCAGTGGCAACAATATTGCGATCGGCGGCACGACGATCGCTACTTTAACAGGCATCAACACTTCTACATTGACTGTTGCTAACTTCACGCTGGTTTAAGTAGCCAACTTTGCAGCAGTGAAATCATCTTAATTGATAATTTACTTTACAGGATGTGAAGATTGCTTTACCAAGGTGCGATCGCTGATATAGGATCTGAGATTAAGTTTCCGAACTAAAAACTCGTTATTTTTTGCCTATCTTAGTCAAGGTAAATTAAGGTCAGTCCATGAAAAGACTTTTTGCTCTCATTTTAGTTATTAGCTTGTGGTTTGGTATCAGCCTTGCTGCAACTCCTGCTGCATACGCAGATTTCGCCATATTGACTCCATGTTCCACATCCTCAGCTTTTCAAGAGCGCTTGCAATCTGAAGTTGACGGTTACAACACTCGTCTTGCTACCTTCAGTGCTGGTAGCGCCCCCGCTACTTACCTGACTGGCAAGATCGCTCAAACCGAAGCTCGCTTTGCCAAGTATGCCAACTCTGGCTTGCTTTGCGGTGAAGATGGTCTACCCCATCTAATCAGTGATGGTCGTTGGGATCATGCAGGCGAATTCACAATTCCTGCTTTGATGTTCCTATTCATCGCGGGTTGGATCGGCTGGGTTGGTCGCGCTTATTTGATCGCCATCCGTAAAGATCCTGCAACTGCTACACAAAAGGAAATCTTGATCGATGTTCCTCTTGCAGTTAAGTGTATGTTGACTGGCTTTCTCTGGCCTCTTGCTGCGCTCAAAGAATTTGGCTCTGGTGAGTTGTTGGTTCCAGAAAACGAAGTTACCGTATCCCCTCGCTAGAAACTTAAATAGTTTACTCAAATAATTTTTAAAAAATTATTTGAATAAACTATTTAAGTGAAATTTTTAAAGTATTTATTTCTAAACTATTTAAAGTCTTTAAAAAATTCTCAAGCAAAATTCTCAAAATTATTTAATAGGAGAACTCCATTGAAAGGTTTTTTATCATCTGCTCCCGTACTAGCTACTGTATGGATGGTCATCACTGCTGGTGTCCTCATCGAAGCTA
The DNA here is from genome assembly GCA_031377675.1 of Pseudanabaena sp. OTE_70b_metabat_355. GTDB lineage: Bacteria > Cyanobacteriota > Cyanobacteriia > Pseudanabaenales > Pseudanabaenaceae > Pseudanabaena. Next base: position 20,866 of record JANMFC010000485.1, read on the forward strand.
ATCGTTTGTTTCCTGATATGCTCACATTCCCTCTCTAAAAAC
>JANMFC010000509.1:0-6257 GCA_031377675.1 Pseudanabaena sp. OTE_70b_metabat_355
GCGGGCGAATCAGCTTATTTGGGTTATTGAGATGAGAAAAGGGCTATAGCCCTGCATACCATTCATAACCAAGATCTTCCCAATAGCCTTGTTTTTCACCTAACTCACTCTTTAGTTCGATCCTTGTTACCCATTTACTCAACTTATAACCCAACTTCACGGGTGAGGCAAGGCGCAGAGGAGCGCCATTTGTGGCTTCTAAGGATTGATTATTTTTTTGATAAGCCATTAACGTTTGCGGGTGCAACACGGAGTCAATGTCCCAACTTTCGTAATAACCATCGGCTGAATAGAAATACGCATATTTGGCTTGAGGTGACGGCTTAGCGATCGCAATTAAATCACGCAGTTTAACGCCGCCCCACTGCACGATCGCCGCCCATCCCTCTACACATACATGACGAATTACCATTGAGGTAAATGGTAATCTTTGCACATCGGCAATGCTTAAACTCAAAGGGTTATTCACCGCACCATCGATGATCAGGCGATAGCTAGCGAGATCGATCGGTGGCGTACCCCGAAAACTATTGACGATTAATTTATCTGGCTCGATCGCTGAAATTGGAAATTCAGGAACGAGTTTCTGAGGCTGAAAAATCAACGATTCAACTTGTTGATTTAACGGCTCCGATGCATCGCCCACGATCCCCTCAGCGAGACTACCAAAACCGATCGCCAGCAGCCCTGCTCCCGCTAGGGACAAAAAGCGGCGGCGCGGCACAAGATCGGTATCGTCAGGCTCTAAGTTTAAATTTGATTCATTTTGATTTGGTTCCATAGTTTAAATATAGCAAAGGCGGCGCTATGCGCCGCCTTTGCTATTACTCCCAAAACATCGAGTCTAGCAAGCGATCGCCACCTACCTTGCGCCCTAACTGTGAATGAATACCAGCTAATATCAGCGTAATTGGCACAGCCATAAAATGCGTGATCCGTAAAGCCTCCCAACCACCAAAACTATCGACAATCCAATAAAACTGAGCAGGTTTATACATACCTATTCCCGTAAAAATCGATAACACCAGAAGAGGGATCAACAATGTATAAACCAAACGATGCCAAGCATAATTTTTACGCTTAGGATTTTGACTAACCAGCAATGCTTTTACATCTTTCCCACTGACATAGCGATATTGCCAACGGCGCGTCAGTAAAACATAAACCCCATACCACAATAAATTCAAAACAAATATCCACATGGTCGCAAAATGCCAGTGCCTTCCACCTGCTAACCATCCACCTAACCCTAAAATCGCGGGAAGATGCAACCCTCCGCGTCCGCCAAACACTGGATTCGCATTATAAATTTGTAACCCACTGGTAATCATCAAAAATAAACTTACCAGACTTACCCAATGAAAAACTTTGGTGGCTGACTTTTGCACAGGCGATCGCATACCTATTTCTCCTATAAAAAACGACAGAACCCCCAACGAAAAAATGGGAAGGTAAATATATTTTACCTTCCCATTTTTAACTTATTGTTCAGTGAAAAGCTGTAACCAATAAAATTAGTTAGGTTTTTTAGTCTCAGCAGGCTTGTCACCAGCTTTCATCGCATCAGCAGGCTTGTCACCAGCTTTCATCGCATCAGCAGGCTTGTCACCAGACTTCATTGCATCAGCAGGCTTGTCGCCAGCTTTCATTGCATCAGCAGGCTTAGTAGCTTTGTCTTTATCCCCAGCCTTCATCGCATCACCAGCTTTAGGTGTTGCTGCGGGTGTAACAGCCGCAGGAGGAGTAGGGGTTTCTGTAGCACAAGAAGCTAGACCAGCAGATAGACCAAGGCTTGCAACGATCAAGAGAGCTTTGAAGTTCATAGTTGTAATTTTTTCTGTTTAATAATGGAACTGACTAAGTGTAAATATGAGCAATTTTACCCAGTTTGTGTGGAGGAGCCTGCGTACAATTACTCACAATCTTATTCTATGTTAAATAATTGTTAATTAAACTTTTAATTTTTGTAAATTTGTAATCTGTATAGCCGACTTCGTAGCTAAATCATGCCAACACCTTATGTGCTAAGGAAATGATCGAAAATGCACTGATAAGAATTCTTGAACAGTTGGCTAAAGGCGATCGCCTAAGTGACTCAGATCGCGAATGGCTAATTGATGATCTCCAAACTACAGCGTATTCTTTATCTAGACTGGGTTTAAAGATTTCCGACTTGGAAATAAGCTCCAAATTATCCAGATTAATTGACGAGCGATCGCAATTTTTACAACTAGCTTACCTAGAAATATCACAAACCTTAATTGCCCACAATATTAAACTTGATCCGCCCTCATTAATATTTCCGATCCTCTGGCATTATTGGCTGCCCCTGGTCCAACATCTCGCCAATCAACAATCAAAAATAGGGCGTACTTTCATTCAAGGCTTAATGGGTGGACAGGGGACAGGTAAAACCACTTTGGGGCTAGTTCTCAAGATCTTGATGCGACATCTAGGCAAAACATTTTTAAGTATTTCCCTAGATGATTTGTATAAAACCTATAGCGATCGCCAAAAATTACGCGATCGCCGCCCAGAATTAATTTGGCGCGGTCCCCCCAACACCCACGATATTGATTTTGGGATAGAGGTTTTGCAACAACTGCGCGATCGCCCCTCAGATGATCGGCAACCGATTGCTATACCTCGCTTTGATAAATCTTTACATAATGGTGCAGGCGATCGCACCGATCCCGAAATTTGCTACGATGCAGATATCGTGCTGTTTGAAGGTTGGTTTGTCGGTCTGCGCCCTCTACCAATATCCGCATTCCGTAATTTTGTGCCGCCAATCTTGTCAGAAAGCGATCGTGAGTTTGCCCTTGAATGTAATGCAAATCTCTATGACTATCTACCGCTCTGGGATTATCTCGATCGCCTGATGGTGCTTAAACCCGAAGATTATCAATACAGTTTGCAATGGCGCATAGAAGCGGAACACAAATTAATTGATTCTGGCAAAACAGGGATGAGTGATACTGAAATTACCCAATTTGTCGAATATTTTTGGAAAGCGCTGCATCCTGAATTATTCATGCCCCAGATAGTATCAAGTTGCGATCGGCTATTGGGTGAGCAAATTTCGGGAAATCATGCTTATGCTGATTTAGTAGTTGAGATATCGCGATCGCACTTACCAACAAGAATCCAACAAAAATTATTACAAACCTAACAGCGTAAAGTCGCGCCCCTGCGGGGCGCGACTTTACGCTTTTAGGTAATCTTTCGGGTAATTTTAACGCCCTTAGTTTTTAAGTTTTATCGCTATCAATCGGAAGGAATAGTCTATTATGATTAGTACACATAAAATAACCATACTGGTTTACCCTTTCTGAGACAGATATTTGTTCAGATTACTCTAACTATTTTGAGCAACCGTCTAAGTCAGAATCAATTATCATAAACTAAAATTAAGAATCGTTAAGATCTTACTCACTACATAGATTTAAGGAACATTTGCAATGGGATTACCCTGGTATCGAGTGCATACAGTCCTCCTGAACGATCCAGGCAGACTGATTGCCACGCACCTGATGCACACTGCTCTCGTAGCAGGGTGGGCAGGCTCGATGGCACTATATGAGCTAGCAATTTTTGACCCCACTGACCCTGTCCTCAACCCCATGTGGCGACAAGGGATGTTCGTAATGCCTTTCATGACTCGTCTTGGCATTACCAACTCTTGGAGCGGCTGGACAATCACAGGCGAACAAGTCGCTGACCCTGGATTCTGGTCTTTTGAAGGTGTGGCTCTAGCTCACATCGTCCTTTCTGGACTTCTTTTCCTTGCCGCAATTTGGCATTGGGTAAACTGGGATCTAGAACTATTCAGAGATCCTCGCACAGGCGAACCAGCTTTGGACTTGCCAAAAATGTTCGGTATTCACCTGTTTTTGTCTGGTTTACTCTGCTTTGGTTTCGGTGCATTTCACCAAACTGGACTTTTTGGACCTGGTATGTGGGTGTCTGATGCCTATGGCTTGACTGGGCATGTCGCGCCTGTCGCTCCTGAATGGGGACCAAACGGATTTAATCCCTTTAATGCGGGTGGTATTGTCGCTCACCACATTGCCGCAGGTATTGTTGGCATTGTCGCTGGATTATTTCACCTAACCGTGCGTCCTCCTGAGCGTCTTTACAAAGCTCTGCGGATGGGTAATATCGAAACCGTATTATCTAGCAGCATTGCCGCAGTATTTTTTGCAGCTTTCGTTGTCGCAGGAACTATGTGGTACGGTTCGGCAGCAACTCCTATCGAATTGTTTGGACCAACCCGCTACCAATGGGACAGCAACTCTTTCCAACAAGAAATCTCTCGCCGTGTTCAAACTGGGCTAAATGCTGGTTTGAGTACTGAAGAGTCTTGGGCAAAGATTCCCGACAAGCTCGCCTTCTATGACTATGTTGGCAACAGCCCCGCTAAAGGTGGTTTGTTCCGCGTTGGTCCGATGGACAATGGCGATGGTATTGCTCAGTCTTGGCAAGGGCATCCAATCTTCAAAGATAGAGAAGGTAATGAACTCAGCGTTCGCCGCCTACCTAACTTCTTTGAGACTTTCCCTGTCGTACTTCAAAACCAAGATGGTGTTGTCGTAGCTGATATTCCTTTCCGTCGCGCAGAATCTAAGTATAGTGTTGAACAAACTGGCGTAACTGTAGCTTTTGCTGGTGGTCAGTTAAACGGTCAAAGCTTTACCGATGCTCCTTCAGTCAAGAAATATGCTCGTCAAGCACAACTAGGCGAAATTTTTGAATTCGATCAAGAAAAGAATAATTCTGACGGTGTTTTCCGTACTAGCCCTCGTGGTTGGTTCACCTTTGGTCATGCCGTATTTGCTTTGTTCTTCTTCTTTGGTCACATTTGGCACGGCGCTCGTACCTTGTTCCGCGATGTGTTTGCTGGTGTTGATCCAGAACTGAGCGAAGAGCAAATTGAATGGGGCGCATTCCAGAAGCTTGGTGATAAAACTACTCGCACTGTTGAGGCATAAAATTTCATGGAAGCTCTAACTTACACTTTGATTTTCGCTTGTTTACTTGGTTTGTTTTTCTTTGCGATTTTCTTTCGCGAACCTCCCAAGGTTGTTTCTAGTTCTAAAGACAAGAAATAAATAGAAAAGCTGATTTGCTCGCGAAGCGGGCAAATCAGCTTTTCTATTTATTTGGTTTTATTAAGCCGAGGTACTTACTAAAAAAATTTCTCGCAAGAGGTTGACAAAACACCATATCTCTTTGCTATAGTATATATCGCGCAAACAAAGCAACGCTTAGGTTTGCTAGACACATTGGGGTGTCGTCAAGTGGTAAGACATCTGGTTTTGGTCCAGACATTCCGAGGTTCGAATCCTTGCACCCCAGTTATTTAATATAAAAAAGCTCCTCAAACATCAAGTTTAAGGAGCTTTTTAATGGGTCGGTTGATCTAGCCAGAGAAATTATCTTTTTTGCCGCGAATTTTGGCGAATACGCGATCGGGAATCTCAATACCAGCCGATCGCTGAATGGCGGGAGCGTCCCAACGCATAAATGGGTTGGTCAGCTTTTCGAGTCCGATTGTTGTGGGTACTGTGGCTTCTCCTCTTCCACGCATTTCCTGCGCTGTGACCATGCGCGATCGCAATTCGAGATTTTCAGGATCGACAGTTAGGGCAAACTTGAGATTGCCAAGGGTGTACTCATGGGCGCACCAGACACGAGTAGCGTCAGGCAATTGACGAAATTGATCGAGGGAGTGCATCATTTCCGTAGGCGTACCTTCAAACAATCTGCCACAGCCGCCCGCAAACAAAGTGTCACCGCAGAATAGTTCGCCTCCTTCGTCTTCTGTAGGCGGAAAATAATAGGCAATGTGAGCGTAAGTATGACCAGGCACGAAAAATACTTTAGCTTGCCGATCGCCAAAACTAACTTGATCGCCCGCTTGTAAAAATACTTGTTGATGGGGAATGCGATCGCGATCTTTTTCGCCACCATAGACAATTGCTTCAGGAAAATTCTTAATAATTGCCGAGTTCCCGCCCACATGATCGCCATGATGATGGGTATTAAAAATCGCTACTATTTTTGCGCCTAATTCTGCGACTTTAGCTAATACTGGCTCAGCGATCGCGGGATCAACAACGGCGGCGATATTTTTAATGGGGTCATGTAAGACAAAAATGTAGTTGTCACTTAAAACGGCTAAACGATAGATATTCATAAGATTTAGGTAAAGATCAGAAATTTAATAAAACCGAACATTGTGTCGGCGGGCGAAG
>JANMFC010000510.1:0-4813 GCA_031377675.1 Pseudanabaena sp. OTE_70b_metabat_355
GCGGGCGAATCACCTTATTTGGGTTTTATAGTGATCGCGATCGCCGAATGTTGCAAAAGCGATCGCACGACTATAATAACCTGATCACCTAGTTGGGTGAAGCATATCGCAGACATTACAATCAGATGAGGGCATGATTAAGACATCAAAGGTTAAGAGACACTAGAGACAGAATTATTCGGGATCGAGAATTAACTAGATCTAATTTTCGAGAATTTAACTCATAAATAATGTATTTTTCAAGAATACAGGGAGAATATAATAAGCCGAATGTCTGTAGCAACTTTTTGACCTAAGTTGCATTCTTAATAATCTATCGGGACTTTGATCATTTGATTTAACTTACTAGAGGCGATCGCATTATGTCCGTACTTTCAAGGCTGTCAAGTAATTCAAACAGAATTTTTCATAAAGTTTCAGCAAAAAGCTTGATGACCCCAATTTGCTCTTGCCTAGTCGCAAGTAGCTTATTTCTGCCCGCCCTGCCCCTATTTGTCCCCTCGGCTCAAGCTCAGTCGCGAAAAGTGCGCTATGTCCCACCCAGTAACCTTGATGCACCTAAATCATCCTCTTCAGGGATCACCCGCACCGATAGTTTTATTCCCTTAGCGCCAATCCTATCTTCAACGGATAACGATCGCCTTCCAGTCCCACAGACAACTGCGGAACGCCCAACGATCTACTTGATCAGCCCCAAAGTTTCGGGCAATGGAATTTTTACCCTGATCGAACAAAATGATCAGTTGATACCCGGCCAAAAGGTAGTTTATCGCAAGGATTTTTCCCTTCAAAATGAGGCAGGTGTTATCGCCTTTAAGATACCTGACGATGCCCCAATACTAGAGATTGGCAAAATATACCGATGGCGGATTGTCTTTGGTCCCGATTCTGAGTCTAAAATTACATACGGTATAATCAAGCGCGTCCTACCCACTACCAAGTTAGTTAGCCAACTCAAAACCATCTCAAAACCGATAGATCGGGCGGCTATATTCGCGCAAGAGGGGATTTGGTTTGAAGCTGTGCAGACTTTGGCTGAAGCTCAGCAACCTGTTCCCCAAAACACCGAAGTTGTTGATGAATGGACTGATTTGATGAAGGCAGCAAACCTGAGTCTTGTTCTTCAATATCGTTTTGTTCCCCAACTCAGTCCTATAAAATTGGCTCCTCAGTCCAATCCATAAGTATCAGTTATCAATTTACTAAAGAAATTAAAAAACTAACAGAGGCGATCGCATTATGTCCCAATACCAAAAAATTTCAACCAAGCTGTTCTTGACATCAGTTTGTTCTTGCCTAGTTGCGAGTACTGTGGTTGCACCGATCTCAACCTTGTTTATGAATTCGGCATTTATCGATTCGGCGCAAGCCCAGTCGCGAAGAGTGCGCTATGTCGCTCCCAACAACCTTGATGCGCCACAATCTTCTGCATCAGGAATTACGCGCAGCGGTTGTACCGAGACAGATAAGATTTGTTTAATTGCCTTGCTTCCCGATTTAAAGCTAGAAACTAGTCCTATTCCTCAAACTATTTCTGAACGCCCCACCATCTACCTGCTTACCCCTAAAGTGGAAAATGGTACAATCCGCTTGCGTATTTTCGATGAGAGTGGTTTAACAAGTATACGTATTTACAGTAAGGTTTTTAGTGTCAATAATCAGGATGGTATCATCGCTTTTAAGATTCCTGATGATGCACCGATTTTAGAGATCAATAAAAAATACAAATTAGATTTTCAAGTTGTATATCAGCCACGAGCTATTGACAAGGACGAGAAGACTGTTTTTGGCTATATAAAGCGCGTCTCACCCAGTCCAAAGTTGGCTGAACAACTGAAAACTACGACTAAACCGATAGAGCTAGCGGCTTTGTATGCCCAAGAAGGACTTTGGTTTGAAACTATGCAAACCTTGGCAGAAGCACAACTGACATTGCCTCAAAATCCCGAAATTACGGAAGAGTGGTTGGAGCTACTGAAATCCGCCAAAATCAACCGCGCCCTTCCATTTTCTTTTGTCGGGCAGATTCCCAAACAACAAGTTGAAGCACAACCAAAGCCAAATAACAATACATTAATTGATAATCCTCCAAACCCCTATTAATACGCCGCTTTGCGCTATCGTGAAACCTAGGCAATTTAACGCTTACGAAAGCAGTCCTTAAATTGCTTCTATACCGTAAAGCCTGAATAGGCTGTAAGATATCTTGTAAAAATAGCTTGCACAGGCAAGGGGCTTAAGCCCCTTGTTAAGCCTAATAAAACCTTCCAAGATGCTTAACTTATTTTTTCAAGTTGCCTAAGTGAAGAGGCTTTGTAATGGCGATCGCAACTCAGGTAACAAACACTTTAAATATTCTCAAAAATACGTTGTGGAAATGGCGCGGAATTGCGATCGCTGCGCCATCGGTTTCGCTGCTTGTGATTGGCATACGCCTGATCGGAGCGATGGAGCCGCTTGAGCTTGCCATGCTCGATCAATTTTTTCGTTGGCGATCGCCTGAACCAGAAGATACGCGAATTGTGATTATTGGCATCGATGAAGAAGATGTGCGTAAATACAAATGGCCGATCGATGATGCCCTGCTTGCCAAATTATTAGATAAAGTCAGACAACAAAAACCGCGTGCGATCGGCATTGATCTTGCCCGTGATTTACCTGTCGGCAAAGGCTATGCCCAATTAGAAACAATCTTTAAAAGCACACCAAATATAATTGGCGCAACCAAGAAAGCGGATTTAGTTGACTCCAATTTTGCGGTGGCAAGTTCCAACATTAATCCACCACCTGCACTCGCCGCTTTAAATCAAATTGGGGCGATTAATCTACCTGTTGATGCAGATGGTCGCATTCGTCGAGGACTATTGTCACTGCGTTTACCCGATGGCAATCCTTCGATGGGCTTTGGTCTACAGTTATCATTGCTTTATCTTGATGGCGAAAAAATAGTTCCCTTTGAAAATGCTTTAAATCCACCACAATTAAAGAAAAATGATGGTGGTTATAGTCGTGCTGATGTCGGTGGACATCAATTTGTGATTAACTATCGCCGATCGCGTAATGGTTTTCGATTTGTCCGCATGGCGGATGTCTTAGAGGGGAAAATTGCGCCTAACTTATTAATCGATCGCGTGGTGATGATTGGGACTACGGCGGTGAGTTTACGCGATTGGTTTTTTACGCCTCTAGATAGTGGAATTGGTAGTACGCGGATCTTTACATCAGGAATAGAAGTTCATGCTCAGATAGTTAGCCATGTCTTGAGTAGTTCTCTGGATGGGCGCTCAGGTATTTATACTTGGGAAAAACATTGGGAATGGCTGTGGATTTTTGGTTGGTCAATGGCAGGCTCGATTTTGATTTGGCAATGGCGCAATGTCCAAACCAAGGATCGTGAATTGCAAATGTTATTATGGCGATCGCTGAGTGTGGTTTTCCTAGGGGGGATTTTAGCAGGCTCTTGCTTTGTGGCTTTGTCCTATGGTTGGTGGTTGCCTTTGGTTCCTGCGATGATTGGATTTTTAGGTGGCGGCACGATTGTGACGAGCTATCTAGCACTGACCGCCGCCCAAATCCGCACTTATTTCAGTCGCTATTTGACCGATGCCGTGGTCAAGAGTTTGTTAGAAACCCCTGAGGGGCTGAAGCTGGGCGGTGATCGCCGTAAAGTCACAATTTTGATGTGTGACCTGCGCGGGTTTTCCGCGATTTCCGAAAAAATGGCTCCCGAAAAGGTTGTAGAAATTCTCAATGTTTTTTTGGGGACAATGACCGAGGCGATCGCCACATACCAAGGCACAATTGATGAATTTATTGGGGATGCAATTCTGGTGCTATTTGGTGCGCCAATTCATCGTGAAGATGATGCGGCGCGGGCGGTAGCTAGTGCGATCGCGATGCAATTAGCCATGCGATCGGTAAATGATAAACTCACAGAAATGCAGTTACCTGAGATCGCGATGGGAATTGGGATCAATACGGGTGAAGTAGTCGCAGGAAATATTGGTTCCCAATCTCGCGCTAAATACGCGGTTGTCGGTAATCATGTTAATCTCACAGCAAGGATCGAATCCTATACTGTGGGCGGACAGATTTTGATCTCCGAAACCACTTATAAAGAAGTAGAAGCCATAGCGAAAACCAATGGCTCAATGGAAGTAGAACCTAAAGGTGTATCACAGCCGATTTTTATCTACGATATTTGTGGACTTGGGGGGATTTACAACTTAGAACTTCCATCGATCAGTGAATCTTTGCAAGTTTTAACCAATCCGATCGCAGTCTCATATCGGATTTTGGAAGAGAAACATTTAGGTGTAGAGCTATTCAAGGGTGAGATCCGCAGGCTATCGCCCTATGGAGCCGAAATATTTGCTGATCAAGATATTCCTGTTTTAACCAATCTCAAATTACATCTTGAAGTGTATGACTCAAAACAAGAACTAACGATCGCGGGTGAAATCTATGCCAAGGTGTTAAAGCATCGGCAATCAAATCAATTACCTGAGCTAATACCTGAACCAATAGCTAAACCAAGCGAACAAGAAATAGCGATCGCCCCTATTGGTGAACTAGATTCGCAATTACTCCAGAAACAGTCAATCTATGTCCATTTTACGACAGTACCAACTAATCTCAAAGTATGGATTGATGCACTAATGGAAGTAGGGACAATTCATGCATTGCCTCTAGGTTAGACTTACGCCTTTCAAGTCTTTTTGTATACTCCAATAAATAGTGGTGCGCGACTTTGCCGCGCACCACTATTTATTGGGTGGAAAAGGAGTAAGTTCTAAAACACCAAAGAGAGTTG
>JANMFC010000515.1:0-10802 GCA_031377675.1 Pseudanabaena sp. OTE_70b_metabat_355
GAATTGTAAATATTGCCCAAATTAGCGAGAGCATTTGCTTCACCCCTCTTGCTACCAATCGCCTGTTGGATTTCTAATGACTGCTGGTAAAAGGCGATCGCTTGTTGGTACTGCCTTAGGGAATTGTAAATATTGCCCAAATTATCGAGAGCATTTGCTTCATCACTCTTGCTACCAATCGCCTGTTGGATTTCTAATGATTTCTGAACAACGGTGATCGCTTGTTGGTACTGCCTTAGGGAATTGTAAATATTGCCCAAATTATTGAGAGCATTTGCTTCACCACTCTTGCTACCGATCGCCTGTTGGATTTCTAATGATTGCTGATAAAAGGAGATCGCTTGTTGGTACTGCTTTAGAGAATTGTAAATATTTCCCAATCTAGCGAAAGCTTTTGCTTCACCATGCTTGTTCCCGATCACCTGATAGATTTCTAGTGATTGCTGGTAAAAGGAGATCGATTGTTGGTACTGCCTTAGGGAATTGTAAATATTGCCCAAATCAGCGAGAGCATTTGCTTCACCAAGCTTGTTCCCGATCACCTGTTCGACTTCTAATGATTTCTGAAAAACAGTGATCGCTTGTTGGTACTGCCCTTGCGAATTATAAGCACTGCCTAGATAGGTTAAAGAAGCTATGTATTCCCATTTTTGTGTTTGCTCTAGTTGCCACCTGCTGACTATGCGTGTGTAAAGCTCGACTTGTTTTGCACCATATCCACACAAAGTTAAAAAACTATCAATGGAATTTACATATGAGCCATTACGAATCGTATAAAAAGCACTTTCATACTCAACTCACCCAACTCGCAATAGTGATGAAAAATTTGAAGATAAGGATCGGCATCTTCTAGCGTGTCGTGGCGCGGATCGAGAGTGGGTTTTGCTTCGCATAGAGTTAGATAGAAATTAATAGCGCGGCGATGTAATTTAGGTAAATCTGCTGTTTGTCGCTGCACCAATTCCTGAATTTGTGGTTGAAAGCGATAGCAACCAGATTCCACCAATACAAAACCCCGTTTCTTCAACAACAGCAAATCCCGATCCGTCACCTCCTCATCCGCGATCATCGCCGCCACCATCGTGCGATCAAAAGGCTTTGCAAACACACTCACCGCCATTAACAGATTTTGCAACCTAGGTTCCAAACGCTCAAAACTTGCCCGAAACACCGCCTCAGTCGTCACCGATCCAAACCGATGAGCGCCCTCAATTCCAAACAAATCCTCAGGCAAAAAGCGAACGTGCGGCTCCTCCTCATAGTCATTGCAAAGCAACCCCACAATCAACATCAACGATAGCGGAATCCCACCCACCCGTTGCGACACCGCCACCAACTCCGCCTCCGTCCCCAATAGCTTAAAATCGCGCAACACCGCCGCCCCCGCCGCATCTGCCAACCCATCGCGCAACTCATAGCGAAAAAAACGCAGCTTCGGCAAGTTCGGCTCCTCGCGAGTCGTGATCAAAACCTTGCTACCTTCCCCATTGTTAGCCCAATTTTCCAAAAACTCCCGCCACAACACACTCTCCAAATTGCCATCGCCATCGAGCAAACTTTCGAGATTGTCCAACACCACCAAAAAGCCCTTACCCTGCAAAACCGCCGCCAACTCATAGCCCAACTGCGCTTCAGGCAAATCATTCACCTGTTCGAGAGATTTCTGCCCCAACTGCGCGATCGCCCTAGTCGCAAACTCCCGAAAGTCCCGCGATCGCTGACTCAAATCCGCCCAAAAACGACCACCTTCCCACCCGTCAAACAATTTCGCCGCCAAAGTCGATTTACCATAACCACCCAACCCAACAATGCAAGCGATCGCCTTTTTCGGATCGGCAAGCGCAATATCAAGAGCAGCGATCGCCTCTTTACGCCCCTGCATATGCTCAAAGGATGGCTTCCAATCATCTAGCAACACATTGCGATCGGGCTTATTCCCAAAATAAACATTTTCAGCATTAAGATTGGCGATCGCATTGACATGACTTTGCCCTGCCGCCTCAACCTTTTGTTCGATATTTTCCATCAATAAACCTCATCATGAGTACCAATATCGACAAGAATGATCGCCTCTGAGTCAACGCTAAAGACAATACGACAATCATAACCGCAAGAACAAGCCTGAAATCCTTCAAGCCTACCTCTAAGAGGATGTGTCCCTAAATTTGGTGCAAATACATCCGCCTCCATTTGCTGAATCACATTTTCTATACGATTTCTTAGCTCAGGATTTCGCTTAACATATCGCCGCAAAGCACGCCCAAATTTTGGCGAAAAAACAATCTTTCTCATAGATTATTCTGGCAAATCAAGCATATTGCGTAACTCAGCGATCGCCTCTTCTGCCGTATAAGATTTTAATTCTCCTGCGCGATACGCCGCTAATGCTTCACGTCCATTTTCGGCAATCTCATCACGCCGCCGCTCAATCTGACGATTACGAATAATTTGTACCAACAAATCTTGTTGATCTGTCGGTAACTGTTCCACAACCTCAATTGCTGCTGCAAGTGTAACCATTTCAAAACACTCCACCTGATATTTTTATTAGTTTGAATTGATTGTGAATTTTGTTTACAAATTAATTGTATTGGCGTTTTCCACATTAGCGATCGCTTTTACCGTCGCACTATCACGCGCATCAATTGTTTGCGATATATTCTTTTGATTGCCAGTATTAATCTGCTGCTGGATTTGCTGCACATCCGCTACCAACTCATTCCAAAAATCCGACTTCCGCAGTTTCTCAATCTCCAGAAATGGTGCAACATTTTCCTGTAAGCCAGCCTCAGATTTATTCGCCTCAGATGATTCCAAAGCCTTGATCACCTCAGTCTCACCCGCAAATTTTGCCTTCAGTTTTGCCCAAGCCTTCTTCGCCAAATCCACACCACCCTTAGCAAGTTCACCAGCACCCGCCTTAATCGCCGCATCAAAGATTAACTTCAGAATTTCTGCTCCAGTCATAAAGGCTTCCTAAGTTTTAAATTCACTTTATCTAAAATATTATCTTATTTTCTAGATTTATGCTTTACCAATTAGGCGATCGCCTTTAAAACTTGATCACAAAGCGATCGCTACTCGTAAACCGCACATTTAGCTCAATCATCAATAAACCTCATCGTGAGTACCGATATCGACAAACACCGCCTTGCCATCATCTGTGAAATAAAATATCACCCTTGCATCGTACTCAACACTAAAGCTCCACATATTTTTCATTTTCCCAGAAAGTTTATGCGTCCTTAATGTTGCTTGAAAAGGATCTTGCTGAAATTGTGCAACCTTTTGCCAAAACCTTGCTTGCAGATCGCTATTTCCTGTAATACGTTTGCGAAAGGCACGCTGAAATGTAGAGCTAAAAGTAACTTCAGTCATTTACCTCTACCAACTTTTTCAATTCTTCAATATCCGTAGTAAATGCTAGATTGCCACTTTTTTCCTCAGCCACACTAGCCAGATAATTTTGATATATCTCATCTCGACGCGCCTCAGTAGCACTCGATTTCGTCAAAAATATCGCCTCAACCGTCTCACCTTCTAGCAGATCGGAAAATGGAACCTCAATTCGCCCATTTTTACCAACCACAACTTCATACTTAAAAGCATTCATGATTTCTTACTAAGTTTTACAAAAGTTATCACTCAATCATCATAGACCGTAACTTAGCGATCGCCATATTCGTCACAAAACGCCCTCACGCCAATATGTAACACAATCACCATTACCGCTACCAAAACCGATGACAACAAATTTCCAGATAGTCCTAATCCCGTTAAAACCACCTTAAACTTATCCATCGCCTCCTTATTATCAAGATCACCCCATTTCTTCCATTGCTTATACAGCACCCCATCTTCTTCACAGAGATCCGCCTTAGCAGCTTTCCAAAACTTTTGCAAAAAACTCTTTGCTGGTTCCTTAGTTGCTGTCGCGATTGCCTCATTTTGCTTGACTAGCGCCACCTGCGGATCGACTGACTTAGTGTAGGTCGCAGCATCAGGCGATCGCAACGCCAATAACTGAGCATCTATTTCCGCCGCTAAATCAGCAATCTCTTGATCGGAAAACATAGTCATGGGTTTGGACTCGTCACAATAGTTAAGTACAATAACACTCTAATCCAGAGCAGCTAATCCAAGTTGCTAAAAATATGAATCAATTCAAAGAATGGGGATTTTCATCTCAATGGTGGCGCGGTGAGAAGGGCGAGTATTTGGTAATCTTTTTCAGATTACTTCCCAGTCCCGAAAAGTTGCGGCTTGCCCCCAAAAATTTCCTGATTGATCGACCACATTCCAAATAATGGCACGATTAATATAAAAGCGATCGCCATTGCTCGCAATCCGAACACCACGATAGTTACTAATATATCCCTGTAATTTAGCCTGTGCTAAAAGCTGTTCCCTTTCGCTCCGTTCCATCGGTTCGGCAGTATAACGTGATGGCGTTTTTGTAAAAGTGTCCCAATCCATTTTCCATAAATCGAGAGCTTTTTGATTGCCGTAATTAAGCACGGGATCGGCTTGAGTATCATGGGAAACAATCACAAAATCAGCGTTAAATAATGCGTTAAATAATGCGTTATCGCCATCGCTTAGCGATTGATGATCATTGACTGAAAGCAGATCCTGACCAGTCCAATAATGAAAGCTATACAGCAGTAGCTGACTATGTTCTAATAATTCCGCTTGTAGCCAAGGTTGAAGTTTATTTCCATTCATAATTACTCTCTTTCTAAAGTAGTGCGCAGCGCACTACTTATTATTCGCCATCACAGGACGAGCCACCATAATCCCGATCGCTTGATCGACATTTTCAATATAACGTTGCAGATCGTTTGAGACTGTAACTTGACCCGATGGTGATGCATGAATAAACCCAACCCCTTTCGGCGTGAGATAAACCAGCCCTGTATGTGTCGCGTCCAGTCCTTTGAGATTGGTAGTTACCGCAATAATATCTCCCCCCTTCAGTAATGGATAGATAGAATTAATCTTTTTGGTAGGAATATAACGTAATGGCTCAGCTTTCATCTCTATTGCCATCTTCCGTTCCATCGCTAAAATGCATTGATAATTAGCTTCACTATTCTTCAATCGGGGATATTTTTCCCAATTACTACTCATAAAGTTTAGCGTCTTATCGAGATTAATCCCTCCCAATTCCGCAGTTAGATCACGAACAATATTCCGTCTCTGATTGTCCCTGATCCATTCGGAAAAATAATGCAAACGGCTACAATATCCGTCTAATTTACCATTAACATATCGAACTTCTTCTACATTTTGAACAAAATTTTCATAATTAGGATTCGCACTAATTAAATTTCGTGAAAATGCTAGAACCGTCTCTACAAATAGCACACAATCAAATTCGGTTAAAGATACAAATAGATTTTCGGATTTACCTTGGTCTAATAAACCTTCACGATAAGTTGCCCCTAAAAATTTAGTCGCCACAGATTGTAAAACTTGATTGCTTGGTAATGTCGATGATGGGCGATCGCTAAATGCATCAATCAATCGCTTAAATTCTTGTTGGTTAGTAGTGCGATCGTTAGTAGATGGTAATTTGGCGATCGCACTTACATGGCTATTTTCATGATTATTGTGCAAATTTTCAACAAGAAAATCACCTGCAACTATCCCTACTAAAGTAGTTAGAAACAATATTTTACTAAATTTTCGCATAAATTGCCTACATAATGTTCTTTATTTGTCTGTCATGCTACAACCATTTACCTAGATAAGCAAACCTCTAACTTAATCTAATTTATCTAATAAAGTTTCTAAGAGACTTTCTTTTTCAGCACTAGAAAGATATCCATAAATTTTTTGCACCAGTTGAGGTGAAGCATTTTTTCTAAACCAATCATCACTGGGGTTTGGATCAAAAGCTAAATAGTAAGCCAATGTTTGATTAATTTCTTCTTTGTCATTAGCGGATAGTTGTCCCATTCTTATCAGCCAATTTCCCGTGCCATCTTTAAAACAGTTTCCATCAATCGTACAAATTTGATGTATTAGAGCATAGGAAGTGTTCGCCGTTAAACCGTTAGTAATTGTTTTTGTAATTGGATAAGTGGTAGGTAATCCAGCAAATGTTGTTTTGGAAGTCAAAGGAATTACAGTAAAAGTTCTGATGTGATTTGTATCATCTTGAAATTCATCACTTGACCAAATAATGTAGGGATGTTCTCCTCTGAAAACCCGACTTGAGTTAATTTTCTGATTACAGCCAGAGTGCTTACACTCAACTTCACTTGATTCAGGCAAATCATAAAGATACTGATGACCATTATGGCAAGACAGTGAGACGCGAGATGGATTAACCATGTAAATCCACCCATGTCTAGGACGCTGACCCGCCATCCTACGCTCCTAATTCAATCATCAATTTTTCTCGCTCTAACTGAAGATTTAAATGGGCTTTTTCTTCAGGAAGATGATGCTTTTTTGCCTCTAGCATTGGCTCAGTTTGATAAACATACTTTAACAACTGCTCTAATTTGTCAGCACCAATCCATTCTTTACGAATATTTCTTAACATCAACTCAAGTCCCTGAGAAAAATCCAGACTTTCTAAGCTGGGACAGTTTTCACGCGGCTCAATAAAAATAGTTTGATCCCTTTTGTATTCCCCTAAAATATTTCTATCGTAAAGACTTTTTAAAGCCTGATCAGTCCCTTCATTCCAAGGTCCATATAGGTAATAACGCCAGTCTAAATCTGTCAATGGCTTTTCCGTCCACTTAACAGCGTAAAGATCTGCAAGATACAAAAACTTGATCAATTGGGTTTTGGTAATAAAACCTTTGCTTTTGCAGACAAAGTATAAAATTAATTTCTCTAGCATAATCTTTTCGCTTTTCCAGAAGAAAAACTGATTTTGGCTTTAGATCAATATTACAATACTCTATTCATTTATTTTAAAAAAACTTTAAACCCAACTATGGCAACCGATATAATCAGATCTTCTAGAGATATTTCTACACAACCGATCGCTTTAGTTTGGCATCGGCGTGATTTGCGGATTGATGACAATCCTGCACTGAGTGAGGCGATCGCACAGGTAGGCGATCGGGGGATTGTGCTGGGAGTATTTATATTTGACCCTGACATTCTTGATGATGGTGTGACTGAGGGTAGCAAAGTTGATTTTATGTTGGGTTGCTTGCGCGAGTTGCAAGCTAACTATCGCCGATTGGGGAGCGATTTGTTATTTATGCTTGGTCAACCTGTTAAATCAATTTGTGAGTTAGGGAAATCAGTTAATGCGAGTCATGTCTTTTTCAATCAAGATGTAGAGCCTTTTGCAATTAAGCGCGATCGCTCAGCAACTCATGCTCTGCAAGAACTTGGTATAAAAGTCCAGAGCTTTGTAGATATTGGTTTGATTGCTCCTGATGCGATCGCTACTCAAGCAGGGGAACCATACAAGGTTTACACTCCATTTTGGCGTAATTGGCAAAGCAAACCTAAGCCTAATCCCCTTAATTCACCGCAAAAATTAACGGGATTAGATAACTATGCCCATCTGCCCGTAATTACTTTGCCAAGTTTACGCGAACTCAAATTTATCAATGACATTACTTTGCCGAAATCTGGTGAAGCGGCGGCTTTAAATTTATTAACCAGCTTTTGTGATGGCAATGGAATTTTGCGTTATCAAACTGAGCGTGACTTTCCTGCCCATACGGGTACATCCACATTAAGTCCCCATTTACGTTTCGGCACAGTAGGAATTAGGAGAGTATGGTCAAAGGCGATCGCTGCCGAGCAGTTAGTTCGCAGCGAAGAAGAAGCCACAGGGATTACTACTTGGAAACAGGAATTAGCATGGCGCGAGTTTTATCAACACGTTCTATTTTATTTTCCTGAACTTGAAACAGGTGCATATCGTCCACAGATGCGAAACTTTCCTTGGGATGATGATGAAGAGAAATTTGTGGCTTGGTGTGAAGGGCGCACGGGCTTTCCTATCGTCGATGCGGCGATGCGTCAGCTTAATCAAACGGGCTGGATGCATAACCGTTGTCGGATGATTGTCGCTAGCTTTTTAACCAAGGATTTAATTATTAATTGGCAATGGGGCGAACGTTACTTTATGCAGAAATTACTAGATGGCGATCTTGCCGCAAATAATGGCGGTTGGCAATGGAGTGCCTCTAGTGGCATGGATCAAAAGCCTTTGCGAATTTTTAATCCTGCTTCTCAATCGCGTAAATATGATCCTGAAGGAGAATATATTTTGCGCTGGTTGCCTGAATTGCAGGGATTAACCACAGCCGAGCTTTTAAGCGGTAATATTCCACCGCATCAGTGCCAAAAGCGCGATTATCCTAATGCGATCGTTGATCACAATGTGCAGCAGAAAAAGTTTAAAGAACTGTATCAAGATTGCAAGAAATAGAAAAGTTTCTTTCGTGACGTAGTGGCAATTCATGAATTGCCACTACATTGGGTTCTGGGTGTGTAAGTCCTAAAAGTGCAAAGTTTTCGCTTCGCGGTCGCGGCACTTTATATACTTTTCTATCGGCGCTAAGCGCTGTAGGCTAAACTATGGTGTATTTGGATTTAGGATCAATATCGTGTCACAACGCACTGCAAGGCAATGGATTATTAACGGTGTCTTAATAGTAGTCACATTATCGTTTATGAGCATATCACTCGCCCCACTGATTGGTGGTATATTTGCCCCATCTACTCAACAGGCGACAAAAGATTCTAGTCAAAATACATCGGAGCAAGAGCGACTCAAAAATCAGATCGAGGGATTTGAGGCGGTTTTAAAAAGCGATCCTAAAAACCAAACCGCACTAAGAGGTTTGGTCGATCTCAGAAATCAACTTGGTAATACCAAAGCAACCATTGAGCCGTTACAAACCCTTGCCGAATCCTATCCCGATCAACCCGAATATCGGATGATTTTAGCCAAGACTTTTCTGCAACTCAAAGATTCTAAAAGTGCGGCGGCGGAATATCGCAAGATTCTAACAACCAAACCAGGTTATATTCCCGCACTGCAAAGTGTGGTCGGTATGGAGTTAACCGATAAGCGCCCCGAAGCGGCGATCGGTATTTTGCAAGATACAATCAAGACTGCGGAAACAGCTAATAAAATTCAAGCGAATGCCGTTGATATTGGTTCTGTGCGTTGGATTTTGGGTGAAGTTTATCGTCAACAAAATCGTCTTGATGATGCGATCTCCACTTTTGACGTGATGATTAAAGATAACGCAAAGGATTTTCGTCCCTACATTGGCAAGGGGCAACTGAAGCAAGTGCAAGGTAAGGAAGATGAAGCGAAAAAACTCTTTGATAAAGGGCTAGAACTAGCTCCCGCCGAATTCAAAGATGAAGTAAAACGTCTTGCAACCCTTACGCCCCAAAAACAACCTTTCACAAATTCAACGCAATCACCTAACCCCGAATCTAGTCCACCTCCTGACACTACTAAAAAACCATAAAAAAAGCGGCGCAATGCGCCGCTTTTTTTATGGGAGTTACAGCAAGATGCTTACATAGCCTTCCCTATAGGTACTGAGTAAACTACCCGTAAAATCAAAAAAGAAGTGATTTCAGGGTACGAAGCTTACGAAATTAGCTAGCTTGCGTAAATAGCCATTATCGATAGCTTAGCAATTTCGTAAGCTTGTGATGATTTTAGTGATGTCGCTCATGTTGCCTTCTCCAAGTGAGCTAGAGGGACAGTTTGTTGCTAAAAAGCAACATCTTTGTTATAAAAAAATGGTAAAACTAATCTATACGAATTGCTCATTGGCAACGGTAAAGCCGATATGGGTACGGAAAGTTTTAGGCGGCTGGTATTGGCTTTACCAGACAAGGCTAGAAGCGTGATGATTAAATGTTTAGTTAGTCAGGATAGTGCGTCTTTTTAGCCTTGAACTACTCTGGTTATGGGAAAGGTTGTGGAGTAAGGAAACAATAATGTTGCATCATCAAACCCGTTAAACAAGGAAATAACAAAATGACAGACAGGCTTGATCGAATTGAATTAATTCTCGTTGACCTTGCAGAGAAAACCCAAAAAACTGAGGCGATCGCTAACTCTAATGCCAGATCAATTGAAGCAATGGCTCAACAAATGGCGATGGACCGGGAAGAGCGCAATGCAGTTTTAGAGGTGATTGCTAGACAGCAAAAGCAATTAGACCGACATCAGCGTATTTTGAAGGGCTTGCAAACAGAGAATCGTAGGATTTTAGATTTGCTGATTAATAATCCGCCTGAGTTAGGGGATGACGACTAAAAGCGGCAAATAAACCGCCCTTCGCCCGCGCAGGGTTTTTGCCAATATATCTTTGCAGCACAGACAGCGATTTATGTCCTGTAATCTCTTGGATACAGTGAATATTTATCCCAGACCCAATATAGGGAAAACTATGACAGACAGACTAGATCGGGTTGAGAGTATTTTGGCAGATATTGCCGATCGCTTAGATCGTACTGAGTCGAGATTAGAGCGCACCGAAGTGATCGCAAATTCTAATTCCAGAGCGATCGAAGCTAATAGCAATGACATGGCTAGCCTCAAAGAAGCCGAGCGATCATTATTTGCCAGCCAAGAGAGAGCCTTAATCGGACTGTCAGACACCATGAGCGAAGTTGTTCAACGCATGGACAGGACACACGCAGAAATCAGGGGCTTGCGAACTGAAACCAGACGAATATTAGAGCGCAGGAGAACCATTCACTGACGATCCAGATATTGACTAAGGAATGAAAATTAACTTATACAATTAAAACCCAAATTTGTTGGGGCGGGCTTCGCCCGC
>JANMFC010000103.1:0-2857 GCA_031377675.1 Pseudanabaena sp. OTE_70b_metabat_355
TTTGGCGATGCGGAACATTTCTAAGAAGTGGACGATGCCGATTAAGGATTGGAAACCCGCCTTGAATCGCTTTGCAATCATGTTTGAAGATCGTCTCCCCATCTAGTTTCTAGACTTTACACATTTTACTTGACAATCTCAAAGCGATCGCCGATACTGGTGCAATCATTGCCCTACTTGATGAAGATGACAAACACCACGCCGCAGTTGTTGAAGTCGCTCAGTCATTTGATCTGCTGATTCCTGTCACAGTCCTACCCGAAGTAGATTACTTAGTTACAAAATATCTTGGTGAAGCCGTTGTCAGATCTTTTTTAGAAGCAATGGCAGAAGGCTCGTTTATTTATTTACCAATAGAGATCGATCAAATTCGTCGTACTACCGAGATTATGGCGCGTTACTCTGATATTCCCATCGGCTTTGTTGATGCTAGTTTAGTAGCCATCGCGGAAACAGATAACATCCATAGGATTTTGACTCTAGATCGCTGCCACTTTAATATCATTAGACCTGAAGGCATCGACTATTTAGAGCTATTGCCATAATCTAAAGCAGTAGATGCGATCGCAACAGCATCAAGACCAGCATTTAACTTCACACCATGAGCCTTAGAAAACAAACTCATCGCTATTTCTCAGTTTTAGAGGTTTTATATTTAATTGCACATAGCTACTTATCATGTTATTTTTGTAACGAAATTTTCATTTTAGCGATCGCTTAACAACCAATGGAAATAACACCTTTAGCCACTATAGAAGCGACAGGAGATGTAAATAATCTGGAGTTAGAGCCGCCTAGCGCCTTATCTGAGGAATTGGCAGGGCTGAAACTTTCGCATACTAAACAAAAAGGAGACTGCCTCTATCTCTATACTCAAGATCCGCAGGTGAACTGCGCTAAGGAGATTTTAGAAGCGATCGCCTTAAGTACTCAGGATCTCGAAAATTCAGTTTTATTTATGGAGGGGATTCGCCGACTGAAATTGCATGGGGATGCATGGGCTTTGGGCGTTGAACTACCGATCGCTCAGTCCGCAGTTGCTTCGGCGGAGATTATTACTGTCCTGTTGACAAGTTTTCGCCAAGATCTCACACTTTCGCAGACTAAATTACAACTAAAATTACTTCTACAAAATAATTGCCTCAATTTGTTATGTGAAACGGGTAATCCTATTTTGCAAGCCCAGATTGCTCTACCGATGTTAGATGCTTTACGAAGCTTGAAATCGTCAGAATATTTTCAGTCAGTGACTGTATCACATCGGTTAATAGGCAGCAAAAAACCGAGTTGGTCTTTTGAAATTGATCTACTAGCGATCGGGATTGAAAATACCACGCATGAAATACAGCCCTTACAGGATGACCATAATTCTGATGCAATATTTGGTGAAGAAAATGAATTGGAGTTAAATCCTTCGCAACATGGCGGTAAAAATGTAGTTGGAGATCTAGTCAGAACCTTTGGCGATCGCCTATTCTCGATTGGCAAGATTTGCTTCCAATTTCAATGGCTAGGACAATCCACACCGAATATCTCTGGTCTTTCTGATGTTAATTCGATCGCATTTCAATCGCTATCATGGCAAGCTTGTCTAATTGGTTTAACGCTCGGCTTAGGCACAACTGTAGTAATTGATCGCACTCTCAATGAGTATGCTCAGACCATCCTTCCGTCTAAAGTTCGGGTTGCGGAAGCGTCAGAAAATCCACAGGTAAATTTAGAAAATCTTGCGAATAAGAAAGAAGTTAGCAATAGAACTCCTCTTAATTTTAATATTGCCAGATTTAACGAAAAATTAGCCCTACTCGATTGGAAGAGCACCACCCGTAAGCGATCACCTGACATCCTCATTGTGGGCAGTTCTCGCGCCTTACGCGGTGTAGAACCAAGTAGTTTAGAGAAAGAATTGCTCAATAAAGGATTTAAAGACCTCAGTGTATTTAATTTAGGCTTAGATGGAGCGACTGCGAAAGTGGTCAATCTCCAAATCACCCAAATTTTGCCGCGTCCCCAACTTCCTCGCATGATTATTTGGGCTGATGGATTGAGAGCCTTTAATAGCAGTCGTAATGATATCACCTACGACGAAATTACTGCTTCAACTGGTTATAAGCAAATACAGCAAACCTTGAAAGATAAAGGAATTAACCCTGATCCACTTCAAATCAGTAAGGAAATCACGAAAAATCTATCTAGCCCGATCGCTCAAGCATTTACTAATATTTTTGCCACCACCAATAACCGTCAGGATGTCAGAAGCTCTCTAGTAAAAAGCTTTGATCGCAATACCCATTTACTAAGCAACAGTGAAGCGATCATCGCGGCGACAACACCGACTACGGCGACAACGCTCGACAAGCAAGGTTTTGTCGCTTTTGATGTCATCTTTGATCCCAACACTTATTTCCAAAAATATCCCCAAGTTCCAGGGGATTACGATCTTGACTATCGTAATTTCGATACTAGTGGTTCACAATTTGATGCTTTTGCGAATGTTGTCGATTTTTGTCGGCGCAATAACATTCAACTTGTGTTGGTGAATATGCCATTACATTCTACTTATCTCGATCCAATTCGGACTCAATATGAAGCCACTTTTAATGGTCGAATGCAAGAGCTATCTTCGCGTGAGGGGTTCACTTATCTCGATCTCAGTCAAGCTATTCCTTATAAATCCGATCTGTTTTCCGATCCTAGTCACTTAAATAGACAAGGGGCGATCGCGATCGGACCAATGCTCGCTCAAAGTTCCAAAATCCCTTGGCAATCTCTCAAGTTTTAGCTTTTTGGGTCAGTCTAAAAGATCAGCGATCGCGCTATATCTTAACATATTCAAAAATAAGCCAATGTCTGAATT
>JANMFC010000136.1:0-24629 GCA_031377675.1 Pseudanabaena sp. OTE_70b_metabat_355
TGGTAGCGCACCTCAATGGCATTGAGGGGGTCAGCGGTTCGAATCCGCTTAGCTCCATAGATTATTCAAAAGTAAGAACCAAAATAAGCTAATTCGCCCGCTTCGCGGGCGAATTAGCTTATTTTTGAATATGCCGACCTACTTAAAAAATTGGTTTGGTAGCGTTTTTATTCTTTTGATTACAAAGTGACGCTATACAATAAGCAAAGCGCTATGCGCTTTCCCTATCTCGTTGTGACATGAAGCCATGTATCAATTAATGTCTAGCGCTTTGGTAGCGATCGCCTTTTTTATGGCGGCTACCACTCCTCAATCGGTAAAAGCTCAGACTCCACCGATCCGAAATTATCAACCCAAGGCAACTGAGACAGCGAGACAAGCCCAAATCCAAGAGCAACAACAAAAATCCCATCCCAGCAGATTTGATCTCCAAAAATATCCTATTAACGATCTCAATTTTACCCATTGGCAAGATTCGTTATGGGCGATCGGTGTTTTAGCTCCTGAAGAATCCTATGCTGTCGAAGCGCTAGCCAATGTTTTGAAAATGACCACAGAGGCGAATCTTAGCGATCCTCAAAAGGGAATTATTGATACAGCCATGCAGATTGGTGCAGAGCTTTATACGCTTAAACCTGCGGTTTATGGCAGTCTCCAAGAACATTTTTTACGCACGATTAATGATAGTAATGATTCACAATGGGTAGCGCTTTCTTTTTCAGCGTTAGCAAAATCAAAGGATCGTTCTCAAAATATTTCACCGTCTCAACTAGAAAGTTTACGCGCAACAATTCAGAAACGTTTTCCCAAATGGAAGCAAGAGCTACATTTGCGAGCTACCTTACAAGATACAGCAGAAAATCCACAAAATCCTGCGATCATTCCCAATCTCGCCGATCTATTGAAATGGCAGATCGCGCCACAGCAACCACAAATGTATGTCCTCTGCCGTCCCAATCGCGATATTTTATGTTTAGCGGTGCTGAAGGATGCTAATGGAAAATTTGTGAAGCAGACAAAGCAACTTTGGTCAGTGCCGCTATTGTTACAATCCTTACGCGATCTCGATTGGTATTTCACAAATGGACGCACGCCCCAAGGGATTTATCGAATGGAGGGAATTTCGCTACAGCCTGATGATGAAGTATTTCATGGCTATGGACAATTTTCGTTAGTGAATCTATTTGTGCCATTTGAGAATGGAGTGAATGCATTTTTACCAAATCAAAAAGGAGCGTTCACTAGTAATCTTCAAGCTTATCAAGCGCTCTTACCACCAACATGGCGCTCATATCAGCCGATGCAGCAAACCTATTGGGCAGGAAATGTTGGGCGATCGCTATTTCGGATTCATGGTAGTGGTGCAGCGATCGATTTCTTCCGTAATAAAGCGGGAGTGGTCAATGCCCGCAATTTTGATTGGAATGCGACCTTGGGATGTCTATCAGCGATCGAAGTTTACGATAAGAGAGGTAGTTTGATTAAAGCCGATATGTCCAAAATCCTTAATGCTTTGAACACGGTTGGGAAGGGTAAAATTGAAGGCTTTTTGATTGTGGTGGATGTACCCAGCACATCTAATGAGCCTGTGACTCTTGCCGAAATATCTAAATTAGTTACAGCCTATTAATTGGAATATGAACAAAGTTGAAAACAAAGATAATCTTTCCACGCATTCCTACATCCCCAAACAGCGATCGCAAAAAAATTCACTTAACCAACTTAATGCTCTGAAAAATTGTCAGAGTACAAATTTAAGCCTGTAATAAAGCGAAAGTCTTTAAGATTAAAAGTGTACAAATCAAGACTATAAACTATTGCTGTTGAGGCAATTAAGGCATCGGGAATGGACAATTTATGACTCAGGGAATATTTTTCCATTAATTCTATAAATTTGGTAGAAATTAGGACATCAACTGGAAAAATAGATAGGAAACCTAAATGTTTTTTAATTTTCTGTAATTCATTTTTATTAATAGCACCGTAATACAATTCAGCTTGAGTGATTGAACTAATGGACAGTTGACTAATCCCAAGGCGATGAAAATCATTGACAACCTGGGCATTATCTTTGTAAAACTCAATGAGAATATTTGTGTCACATAAAATCATTAAATATTTTCCTGCCAAGCTTGTTGGCGAATCGTTTCAGCAGTAAATGTTCGCTCTTTCCACAGTCCCGCTAAAGCAAAAAAGTCTTGGTCATTATTAATTTCTGTCTCGCCTTGTTCCTGTATTTCTACGGATTTGACAAAATCTAAAGCAGTTAGAAATTTCGACAACATCTCTGCTTTATTCTTATCCACGATTTGAACGATTAATTGGTTCATAAATGTAGATGGTGCATAAAAGATATATTTTTCATATCATACAACTATTTTCATCTCCGCGATCGCTTTTCTGCACTCCAAAAAAGCGATCTCACCTCCTCAACAAACGATCTCACCCCACATCCTCCAACAGCCTGTTAAGTAGTAGATCAAATTTTATAATTAAGAAATAAAATATGATTTTTGGTTTATAAAATGGTAAAAATAGAGCGCTATAAACGTTCCATGAGATAGCAAAGACAATCTTGACGGATGATATCGGCATTGAGAGTTAGCATCAATGGCATCACTGGCGATTTTAAAATGATCTCACCATTTTCGATTTGGAAATAGCGATCGCCTTTTTCTTCACCTTCTTCACTTAGCGCTGATAAATAGGCTCTCTCAGTTTTGGCTTTACCAAACTTTGCTCCAATTGGTAATTCACAAAAGTTGAAGAGATCCATTTCATTTGGGAAAGTGATATCATCGCTGGGATGATTATTAAAACTGAAATTAATCTCTTCAGGAACCTTAACGATCGCCACATTATGGAACAAATCAATATCGGCGATCGCGGAATCTGGCAAATTATCAAAGCTATCAAGATTCAAACAGGTTTCTACATATTCCAAGGCGTGAGCCGTGCCATCGGCAAGATCGGGCTGTCCACATTCCACGACCATCGCAGGACAAAATCCTCCAAATGCATAGGACTGCAACGTTTTTGGACTGGTGTAATGCACCACAATTTTGCTAAATAATCGCGCTAATTGGAGCGAATGCTTATCTAAGCGGGTAATGCAGCCGTAATGAGGAGTCCGCCCCGTATTATTATGAATATCGATACTGGCAAATACACCCCGCGATCGCATTTCAGCGATAACCTTTTGGGCGATCAGTTGTTCTGGAGAAGCCTTTGATAATGAATCTGGTTTATTCCAAATGCGATTATAGTCAGGTTGGTTAGGTAAATGGCGCTGGCGGTATCGAGCCGCCTCGATATTGCCGATAAACAATGACAGCGATCGCGGTAATTTCTTATTTTGATTATGATCGTGATTTTGATATTTACGCAATAATTCCCGCATGGCTAACCAACTTGTAGTTTCGTTACCATGTAACAAAATCGAAACAAATAGGGCTGGTTGGCGATCGCCTTCTAAATGGATCAAGGTGGGGCGGTCGAGTAATTGCCAAAGTTGATGGGACTCTAAGTCTAGTAAGCCGTCGGGAATGCGATCAAAAATATTTAACATAAAAATATTTATATGCAAAAACAGCGCTAAGCGCTGTCTATATTACTGCAAAAGGCACGCTATGCGTGCCTTTTGTGATTAAAAACCATTAAAAAACAATTTAGGCGCACCAACTGGTACGCCTAAATCAAAATGCAGGATAAAAGAATAATTGCACTTAACGAAAAATAAACAAGAATCTAGCGTAATTAAAAATTAGAAATCAAGAATTAAAAATCTAAAATTCGTAATTCGTAATTGAATAATTCGTAATTAATAAGTTAGACCCATGCTGCGGCTGGTTTCAGCACCAAGATAGACACGGACGCTTAGGAAGTCAGTGGGGCAAGCTGTTTCACAACGTTTGCAACCAATGCAGTCCTCAGTACGGGGAGAAGAAGCGATTTGAGCCGCTTTACATCCATCCCAAGGAACCATTTCCAAAACATCACAAGGACAGGCTCGCACGCATTGGGTGCAGCCGATACAGGTGT
Source organism: Pseudanabaena sp. OTE_70b_metabat_355 (assembly GCA_031377675.1). Lineage (GTDB taxonomy): Bacteria > Cyanobacteriota > Cyanobacteriia > Pseudanabaenales > Pseudanabaenaceae > Pseudanabaena. Next base: position 4,042 of record JANMFC010000136.1, read on the forward strand.
CATAAATTTTGACTGCATGCGACATATTGCTATTGCTCCAATCAATATATGTGCCTAAAAAAGAAAAATAGGCACAGGATGTTTAATCACAAGTTTATCGTAGAGGTTTACATTCATGGCTTAGATTGTGAGATAACTTAAAACAAATTAATATTTGAGGCTGTAATCCAGTTTTTAGGTTAAGGTCACGTTGGCTTGGAGCGCAAAGCGCTCAAACCCGAACCAATAAATTTTTTGAACCTGTTGCAAAGCAACAGGTTCAAAAAATTTATTTTGGATAAACTCAGCGCAAAGCGCTATAGGGCATAAAAACAATGAAGATACTAGTCCTCAATGCAGGATCGAGCAGTCAAAAAAGCTGTTTATATGATTTAAATGATGTACTGCCCGACACCGCGCCTGAACCAATTTGGGAAGCAAGCATTGATTGGACACATCATGATGGTTTCGCTGAAATCAAGGTTAAACCCCAACATGGCAAAGTCCTAGAAGAAGAAATATCGGCAACTTCACGCCCTGAGATCATCGCGCACATGTTAGAAACTTTGTGGAATGGCGAAACACCCGTTCTCAAAAGTCCTTCTGAAATAGACATAATCGGTCATCGGGTCGTGCATGGTGGGGAAACCTATCGCCAAAGTACGCTCATTAATAGTGAAGTCAAAGCCGCGATCGCTAAATTATCCATCTTCGCACCAGTACATAATCCTGCTAATTTGGAAGGAATTGAAGCTACCGAAAAACTATTTGGGAATATCCCTCAAGTCGCAGTATTTGACACCGCTTTTCATGCTCATTTAGCGCCTGCGGCTTATACTTACGCAATACCGACAAAATATACTGAGCAAGGAATTCGTCGCTATGGATTTCATGGCATCAGTCACCAATATTGTCGCGATCGCGCTGCAAAAATCCTGAATCGCAAAGTTGAAGATTTACGTCTGATTACCTGTCATTTAGGAAATGGATGTTCCTTGGCGGCGATTAAGAATGGACAGAGTATTGATACGACGATGGGATTTACACCTCTTGAGGGCTTGGTGATGGGAAGCCGTTCTGGTTCCATTGATGCAGGAATTCTCATTCATTTACTGCGACAACCAGATATGAATGTGGAAAAACTCGATCGCCTGTTAAATCGAGAATCAGGTTTATTGGGTATTTCAGGAATATCCGCAGATTTGCGACCCGTACTTCAGGCGATCGCCGATGGTAATCAACAAGCCCAATTAGCCTTTGATGTCTATGTGCATAGTCTGCGATCGCATATTGGCGCAATGCTGGCTAGTTTAGGCGGACTAGATGTTTTAGTCTTTACCGCAGGTGTGGGCGAAAATGCTCCCGCAGTCAGGGCGGCGGCTTGTGAGGGATTTGAGTTTTTAGGACTGAAATTAGATTTAGATAAGAATAATCAAAGGCTGATGGATGTTGATATTTCTGCACCTGATTCCTTGGTACGAGTTCTCGTAATTCACACTCAAGAAGATTGGGAAATTGCGCGTGAATGTTGGCATTTAAGATAACGACAGCAAGATTGTTGAAGAAACCGATCTCACACCTACAGAATTAATTCCCCAAGTCGAAGAGAGAATGCGCTGGATCGGCGTTGGATTTTCGTTGTAATGAGAAGCGCAAAAATTTTGTTACAATTTCGTCACATTTTCTCTGAGTTTTACATTAAGCACTTAAAAAACGGTATAAATACTTATGAGATCGTTGTATTATAAAATCGAGATCATATGGTGAATTAAACCTAAACCTTATAAAGCTTAAAAATAAATTCATGTCTAAGAAATCTAAGCGCCCGAAAACTAAAATCAATAAGCCTGAAGAATTATCAAAAGAATTACAAGTTTCTCAGGACATAAGTGTAAATAATCCTGATCATAATCTTGACGATAAGTTATTAGGCGGGGAATTAGAAGTATTTCAATTGTCTCAACAAAAAGCTCTATTTGGCGTAATTTCTAAGATTCGGGAATCTCTAGAACTAGATCGAATTTTGAAGTCAACGGCGACAGAAGTTCGTCAACTATTGAAAGCCGATCGCGTGGGGATGTATCGCTTTCACGAAAAATCTCAAGGGGCTTTTAATGAAATTTTGACAGAGCCTCGTCAAATATTAGATGTCGATCGCGTTGGAGTATATAGCTTTGCTAAAGCCTTTGATTATGGCTCTGGCGAAATAGTTTCCGAAGATGTATTACCCGCATACAGTTCTGCTTTAGCTCAGAAAATCAATGATTCCTGTTTTGGTAAAAACTATCAAGAATATTACCAAAAAGGACGTATTTGGGCTTGTAATGATGTTTATCAACAGGGATTATCCGATTGCCATCTACAAACGCTAGAACGCTTTCAGATTAAGGCGAATCTAGTCGTGCCTTTATTTACTGGCGATCGCCTCTGGGGGCTGTTATGCATTCATCAATGTTCGGCTCCGAGGCAATGGCAAGAATCAGAAATCGAATTTGTCAAACAAATCGCCGCGCATCTAGACGTAGCGTTGCAACATGCCGAACTCGTCCTTCAGCAGCAATCCCAATCAGAATATTTCGCCCATGCTGTTGAGCAAGCCGTGAAGCGGGAAAAAGTTATTGCGACAATTATCAACAAAATTAGGAGATCGCTTGATCTCAACACTATTTTTACGACCACAACCGATGAAGTCAGGCAATTATTGCAAGCAGATCGAGTGGCGATCTATCGTTTCAATCCTGATTGGAGTGGACAATTTATCATCGAGTCAATGTTAGCCGATGTGCCATCGCTGATGGATGCTCAGGATAAATATCCTGAATTCCAAGCAAATATTAGCGAGTGCAGCCTAAAAGGTTTCGCAGATATAACCTCAATCGACATTTATTTACAAGCAACAGAGGGCAACGAATTCACCCCAGAACTAGCATTTCGAGTATGTGAAGATGTTTATGCAGCAGGATTTTCATCCTGTTATATTGAAGCTCTGGAGTGCTATCAGGCAAGAGCTTATGCGATCGTTGCCATCTATAAAGGCAAAAAGCTATGGGGGCTAATGGCAGCCTATCAACAAAACGACATCAGAAAATGGCAAGAAGCTGAAATCAATTTTTTAAATCAAATCTCTACTCAATTAGGATCAGCTATTCAACAAGCCGAGTTATTTGGACAGGCGCAGCAATATTCTAGTGATTTGCGAACAACCTTAGAAATAGAATTGCAAAAACGTGCAGACCGACTCGCTATGGATGCGGAACAAGAACGCGCCTTAGCAAGGGTTATCGAAAGAATTCGTCAGACCTTAAATATTGATACGATTTTTAAAGCGACAACTCAAGAAGTCCGTCAAAATCTCAATTGCGATCGCGTAGTTGTTTATCGCTTTTTTGATGACTGGAGTGGTGAATTTGTCTATGAATCTAAAGCTGATGAATGGTTGTACCTAAAGGAATTAGGGGAATGTAATAAGATTTGGATTTGGGCAGATACCTATCTTCAAGAAAATCGAGGCGGACGCTATTTAAACCACGAATCTTTTGCGGTTAATGATATTTATGACGCGAATTTGACGGAATGCCATGTGGGAATTCTCGAAAGCTATCAAGTACGCGCTTTTATGATTGCGCCCGTATTTGTCGCCGATAAATTATGGGGATTGTTAGCCGCTTATCAAAATTCGGGTAGCCGCGATTGGGAAGCAAACGAAATCAGATTGCTAAACCAAGTAGGTAATCAATTAGGAGTTGCTGTACAACAAGCCGAATTATTATTGCAACTCCAAACCGCTAAAGAAACCGCTGATACGGCGAATAAAGCTAAAAGTGATTTTCTCGCTCACATGAGCCATGAATTGAGAACACCTCTGAATGCAATTCTGGGCTTTGCTCAAGTGCTTTCAAGGGGCGAACCGCTCACCCTGAAACAAAGAGAACATGTCAAAATCATCACCCGCAGTGGCGAGCATTTACTCACATTTCTTAATGATGTGTTGGAAATGTCCAAAATTGAAGCGGGAATGATAGAACTGAATGCCAAGACCTGTAATTTCCATATCCTGCTAGCAAGGTTGAAGGATATGTTTATGCTAAAAGCTCAAGCAAAAAATTTGCAACTTATATTTGGGAAGGCTGTTGATGTTCCTAAATATATCCATGCGGATGAAGGTAAGCTCCGTCAAATTTTAATTAATATCATTGGCAATGCGGTTAAATTTACAGATAAAGGTATTGTCAGCCTTAAAGTTGCCTATAGAGAGGATAATGACAACCCAGAAATGAATGGCTTTAGCCATCTTTTGTTTGAAGTTGCCGATACAGGATCTGGGATTGATCCCTCAGAATTAGATATTTTATTTGAACCATTTGTCCAAACATCGGCTGGTCGCCGCTCTCAAGAGGGAAGTGGTTTAGGGATGGCGATTAGCAAGCGCTTTGTTAAACTGATGGGCGGAGATATTCGCGTTGAAAGTACTGTGGGTGAAGGAACAGTTGTCAAATTTGAGATTAAGGTAAGCATGGCAAGTCCTAACGATCTGCCAATCCCATTAAATCGAGGGGAAATCGCCTTAACTAGCGATATGTCTCTATATCGGATTCTCTTGGTTGATGACAAGTATGAAAGCCGATTCCTAATGAAAAATCTACTCGCTCCGATCGGGTTTGAGATCCGCGAAGCGACTAATGGGCAAGAGGCTGTAGAAATATGGCGATCGTGGCAACCGCATCTCATCTGGATGGATATGCAAATGCCGATCATGGATGGCTATGAGGCTACTCGCATTATTCGAGATTCCGAGACTCCAGAATCAAGTTGCAAAATTATTGCCTTAACCGCTAGCGTCTTTGATACTCAACGTTCGGCGATGTTGTCCTTAGGCTGCGATGATTTTGTCAGTAAACCGATTCGAGACGATATTGTTTTTGACAAAATTGCCGAACATTTGGGCGTGGTATATACTTATCTAGAAAGTACGACTGAGGAGATAGAGTCCAATCAAGAATCAACAGATCTCCAACAAGAAATCGATCAAGATTTAGGCAATTTAGATGCTTCATGGCTTGTAGAACTACATTTTGCCACTAGGGCGGCTGATGAAGACGAAATCTTCTTATTGCTAAAGCAAATCCAAGATAGCTATCCTGCTATAGCAACTTTGATTCGGAATTTAGTAAATAATTTTCATCTCGACCAAATTATCAACATCATTCAACCTTTTATCGATAAAAACAATGCAAACTAATCCTGAAATTAATCCTGAAATTAATCCTGAAAAGGTAAAAGAAGATATTTTGGTTGTTGACGATCGCCCAGAAAATTTAAGATTATTGTCGGAGATTCTCTCGAATCACAACTACAAAGTCCGCAAGGTAACAAGTGGCAAACAAGCGATCGAAGCAGTCGAGATCCATCCTCCATCGATCATTCTCCTAGACATCATGATGCCTGATATGAATGGCTATGAAGTTTGTCAGTATCTCAAATCTCAAGAGAAAACTGCTGAAATTCCCATTATCTTTTTAAGCGCTCTTGACAAAAGCTTTGACAAAGTAAAAGCCTTTGAAGTTGGTGGTGTTGACTATGTGACTAAGCCTTTTCAGGTTGAAGAGATAATCATGCGTGTCCAAAATCAGCTTACGATTTTGCGCCAAAAGATTGGTTTGCAACAACAGCAAAAACTCCTTGCCGAACAAAATGAACTATTAAAACAGGAAATTCAAGAGCGTCAACTGATAGAAGTAGATCTAGCAAAAGCAAAAGTGGTTGCTGAAGCAGCCAATCGCTCTAAGAGTAATTTCTTAGCCAATATGAGTCATGAAATTCGCACACCAATGAATGGAGTGATTGGGATGGCGCAACTATTAATGATGACGAACCTTAATAATGAACAGGAGAATTACACAAGTCTCATTCAAGAGAGTGCTAATGCTTTGCTGAGTATTATTAATGATATTCTGGATTTTTCTAAGACTGAATCAGGGAATCTAGAACTAGAAAAGCGTGTATTTCGATTGGATGACACCTTGAAATTTGTGTGCGATTTGCTGCGTCAATCGGCTGTAAAGCAATCTACTATTTTGCGATCGGCGCTCCAATCAAATGTACCTGTAGAAATTGAGGGAGATGAATATCGGTTGCGGCAAATTTTGCTTAATCTCGTCGGTAATGCCATTAAATTCACAGAGGACGGCGTTGTGTCGGTAAATGTGGAATATGATGACGCATCAAAACTTTTGCATTTTACGGTGACTGACTTAGGGATTGGCATTAGTAGCGATCGCATCGATCAGTTATTTAATCCTTTTATGCAAGCAGATACATCCATTAGCCGTAAATATGGCGGTACTGGTTTAGGCTTATCGATTTGCAAAAATCTGGTGAATTTGATGGGAGGGACTATTTGGGTGGAAAGTGGAGGCAGTATTGGCGGTAATCCCAATCCATTATTTCAAAATACCTCTACTCAACATGATTCGACTGATCAGGATGAAGGCTCTTCTTTTCATTTTACGATCGCCGCGTCTGTACCGAAAAAGCCGCAATTAGTCCAGCGTTCAGATAAATCACCTCCAGAAAATCTCCAAATTGCGGAGAAATTTCCCCTCAATATTTTGGTAGTGGAAGATAATTTGATGAATCAAAAATTAGCTTCTCTACTCATCAAGAAGTTTGGATATATTGTAGATATTGCCAATAATGGTTTAGAAGCAATTCAAGCTGTCCAAGATCGGATCTATGACCTTGTATTAATGGATGTACAGATGCCTGAGATGGATGGCTTAACCGCGACAAAATGGATTCGCCAAAATCTTCAATATCAACCGCTTATCGTGGCACTTACGGCTAATACGTCGAAGAGCGATGTCGCAACTTGTTTGAGTGCGGGAATGAATGATTACGTCAAGAAGCCCATTGATATTCAGGAAATTAAGCGTGTAATTTTTCAGGTAGTGTCACTAAGGTAGCTTTTCACCTATTTGGGTTAGGTTGATCGCATAGCCACCTGTAACTAGATAAACTGCATCAGCGATCGCCCCAATTTTACGACTCAACCCACCAAGGCGATCGCGAAATATCCTTCCCAATTTATATTCTGGTACAAGTCCCCAACCCACTTCTTCTGAAACAAAAGTAATATCCACAGTACAAGCCTGAATTGATTCTAATAACTTCTGCTCAATTTCTAGCCAAGTATCTTCATCTTCATCTAAAAAATTGGCTAGCCAAGTCCCCAGCGAATCAACAAGAATATAAACATCATCTTGAATTTCTAAAATGCTTAAAGCGAGTTCAATGGGAACTTCTAATGTTTGCCACTCCTCAGAACGGCGATCGCGATGTTTTTGTAATCGTGCTTCCCATTCAACGTCATCAGGATAACGAGTCGCCGTGGCAATGTAAATTACTGATTTTTGCGATCGGATAGCAAGATGTTCCGCCCATTCACTTTTACCTGAACGAGTTGCGCCTGTGACTAAACTAATCATGATTATGTAAGCCCTAAGTTGTTTAGCGGGGCAAAGCCCCCTAAACAACTTAGAAATAAAAATGGGTGACCTGGGATTCGAACCCAGGACCAACGGATTAAGAGTCCGATGCGCTACCACTGCGCCAGTCACCCAAAAATTGCTCATCCTATTTCAGAGCGATTTATATCTTAGCAAAGGTTTGCATAAATGCATAACAAAATTGTCAACAAAAAGTTGTAACCTTAGTTTTTCAGAAATTTGGAAGATTTAACAGATCGACATTTCCCATAAAATTTCATTTTCTGTACGAATTATCTAAAGCTATACTACAAATATCAAACAAAGTTGCTATGAAACCGAGAATGCTATGCCTAATCTAAATCTGAGACAAACTATATCTGACTTGAGCAAAGCTCGGATTCCAAAGAAGAGTGATCCGAGCGCTGACCTATCTAATCAAACTGTCTACGATGTTTCGTTGGGAAAGGTAAAGGTGAACGTAAACATTGGTTCACCCATGACTCCTGACCAGAAAATTGATCAAGAAACTGTGAATTTGATTAATTGGTTAGCTGAAGAGCAGAATATCCCCCCAGAATACGCATTAAAAAGAGCCGTAGGAATGGCGGCTTATATTCACGATCTCACTGAAAATAAAGGAGGTAAGTTGTTAGTCTTACTTCAAGACGGGGCAATTCATGAGATTCTATTAAAAAATAAGTCTTGAAATCTAAAAACTATCCATTAATATTTTTGATTATGCATCCCGAAGAGCAAAAGCCACCTATTTCTGAATCTTCTGCCGACTTGTTCCCAAAACTTCGCCTGCCCAATGAGACAAGTGAAGACGATTCACAACAAAATAAAAATATGAATTTTGCTAATGCAAAAACTATTACACCTACACAGGGTGAATTATGGTTTCCTACAACTAATACAGAAAAACTTACTATTCCAGAAAGTCAGGAGAAAACTCGTGCTGAATTAGCTCGATTTCTAGTTCAGATACTTTCTAGAACAATAATAGCTAGCTTTAGTTTGTTCATTGGTTTATTAATTTTATCGATTTTTATTGACGAAAAGAAAAGTAGTTCATTTGACAAAACTAGTGCTTTGGTAAAAGAATCAATTATGGTGATATTTACTGCTCAAATTAGTATTGTTGCCACAGCACTTGGTTTTTATTTTGGCTCTAAAAGTAATCAGGATTAATTGTGCTAAATACCATAATTAGAGGACATTACAAGATTATTAGTCACCTTGGTGGTGGTGGATTTGGGCAGACATATCTGGCTGAAGATATTGACCTGCCCACTCATCCGACTTGCGTGGTTAAGCAACTCAAGCCATTATCTAATGAGACGTTTGTGCTGGAAACTGCCAAGCGACTATTTGATCAAGAGGCTGAGATCCTCTACTCGTTAGGCTCCCACGATCGCATTCCCCGTCTACTAGCTCACTTTCAAGAAGGAAAAGAATTTTATTTAGTCCAAGAATTTGCTGATGGACGAGATCTCACGCAAGAAATTGGTAATGGCAAGCGATCGCCTGAAGCTGTAGCGATCGCCCTGCTCAAAGAGATTTTGGAAATACTAGTATTTGTGCATGGGCGCGGCGTGGTACATCGCGATATTAAGCCCGCTAATTTAATTCGGCGCAATAGCGATCGCAAAATCGTCTTAATTGATTTTGGGGCGGTTAAAGAAATTGGCGGAATGGCGGCGGACTCAGAAGGGAATACCAATTTAACGATCGCCATAGGTTCCCCTGGTTATATGCCGATTGAGCAGATGAATGGGAAACCGCGCTTTAGTAGCGACATTTATGCAGCGGGGATGCTTGGTATCCAAGCAATTACAGGTGCGGAGCCACGCCTATTTACAGAACATCCTGATACTGCCGAATTGATTTGGCGCGATCGCTTGCAAGATAATTATTCACCACAATTTCTTGATCTGCTCGACAAAATGATCCGCTACGATTTTCGGCAGCGTTATCAGACGGCGCAAGAAGTGTTGGAGGCGATCGCTTTGCTGCCAAAGGTTACAGAGCATAACTTACCAACTGTAATTCATGGCAGTTCTGGTAATTTACAGAATATTAATACAACGATTGCTGTGTCGCCACAAATGTCAGCACCCTATGCTCAAAACGAGCATCCTAGTCAACTGCATACCGTTGTCCACCAACCGCAAAAACACCATAAATCACCAAAACTCTGGATTTGGATTACGATGGGCAGTGTTTTACTGATGTTAATAGGCAGCGTAATTGCCAACAATCTTAAAAAAAGCACAACACCTGAAGCTACGAATAATTCGCCTTCTCAAAATTCACCCAGTCCTCTACTCACACCTAAGCCAACTGCTACTCCCTCATTGATCGGTAGCGACATATTGCTCAAAACTTTCGGTCGCCAAAATGGCGGAATTATCGCCGCCGCCAAAGCGATCGCCACTAAACCAGATGTTTCGCCCACAAATGTTAAACCAGCGATCGAACCAGTTACAACTCAAGCTGAAGAGCCATATATTACGCCCACAAATGTCGCACCACTGCCCGCCCCAGTTAGGCAAGTAGCTCCATTTGTCCCAGCCCCAATTCAGCAAGCCATTTCCAAAAAAGGCGGTGGGAAAAAGAAATAGCGCCCTTTGATATGGCGATATGATTGGATTGACTTTACAAAGTGTGATTATGACCAACTTATCTATTTCCCAGCGTCTTGATGGGAGAACTTGGGATCAACTGCGCCCTGTGTATTTGCAGCATCCCTTTACCACAGCGCCTGCGGGATCGGTGTTGGCAAAATTTGGTGATACTCAGTTGATTTGTACGGTATCAATCGAGGAAGGTGTGCCGAAATTTCTTACAGGTAGTAATCAAGGTTGGTTGACGGCTGAATATCGAATGATGCCTGCGTCAACGATCCCGCGTCAGCAGCGCGAATTTATGAAATTATCGGGACGCACTCAAGAAATTCAAAGATTAATTGGGCGAAGTTTACGTGCAGCGCTAGATATGACTGCGATCGCTAATTACACTTTTACTGTGGATGTTGATGTATTACAAGCCGATGGCGGTACAAGAACAGGCGGAATTACGGGTGGTTTTGTAGCGTTGAAAATAGCTTGCAATCGCTTACTAGCTGAGGGGAAAATTTCGCGATCGCCAATTCGTAATGCTGTTGCCGCCGTTTCTGTGGGCTTATTAGATGGCAAACCAATTTTGGACTTAAATTATCAAGAGGATGTGGCGGTATCAGTCGATCTCAATGTGGTAATGGACAGCACGGGTAACTTGATTGAAGTACAGGGTACAGGTGAGTCGGATACCTTTTCGCGATCGCAACTCAATCAAATGTTAGATGTCGCCGAAAAAGGAATTAGGGAACTATTATCTATTGGCGCAAGCGCATAGGCTTCCCAAATAAACTTTCAAAAGGCTTGCTTTGCAAGCCTTTTGAAAGTTTATTATTATAGAGTTGGATAATCGGTGTAGCCTTTGGCATCACCACCGTAGAAAGTATCGCGATCGGGTTTGTTCAGAGGTGCATTTGCCGCAAAACGCTCTACTAGATCGGGATTAGCGATATAGAGACGACCAAAGGCTACTAGATCCGCCGATCCTGAAGCGATCGCTTCATTACCTGTCTCAAAACTATAACCGCCTGCCGTAATAATCGTGCCATTAAAAATCGGACGGAAGAAATCTGCATCAAGAGCGGGTTGATCTTCGGCAAAACCAAAACCTTCCACTCTAGGCGCGACTAAATGCAGATAAGCAAGATTAAACCGATTCAATTCCTTCACGGCATAGCCAAAGATGGCTGCCCGATTAGAATCATACATACTGTTAAACGTTATACTAGGGGATAGTCTCACACCCACGAGATCGCTACCCCAGACATCTACTACCGCTTCTATAACTTCCAATAGAAGTCGAGCGCGATTCTCTACAGATCCACCATAAATATCAGTGCGATGGTTAGTATTGTCTTGCAAGAATTGATCCAATAGATATCCATGCGCACCATGAACTTCCACACCATCAAAACCTGCTTCCAGAGCATTTTTTGCACCAAGACGATATTGCTCCACAATCTGCGGGATTTCTGAGAGTTCCAATGCACGCGGTGTGACATAGGGCTTCATACCCGTGAATGTGGCGACTTCTCCTTCAGGGGCGATCGCTGAGGGAGCGACAGGAATCTCGCCATTTGGCTGTAAATCTGGATGGGAAATCCGACCAACGTGCCATAGTTGCAAAAAGATTTTACCGCCCTTGGCATGGACTGCATCAGTCACCAAACGCCAACCTGCAATTTGCTCAGGTGAATAAATACCAGGAGTATTGGGATATCCTAAACCTTCTGGACAAACCTGTGATGCTTCCGTAATCAGTAATCCTGCTGATGCACGTTGTTCGTAATGCAAGGCATTTAGGGCGGTGGGAACATTGCCCTCCGCAGCGCGATTACGAGTTAAGGGAGCCATCACAATTCGATTGGGTAAGGTATAGCAACCAAGCTTGATTGTCGAGAGAAGAGGAGCGCTCATGGGATTTTACTTTTTTGGGAATACGTCTGAACTAAATGAGAAACAAAATAAATAAACACAGCGCTCCGCGCTGTGTTTATTTATTTTACAGAACCGCGATAGATGCGATCGGCTTGTTCGGGGGGTAGCCATGAAGGTAAATCACCCGAATTTTTAGACTTGCTCTGCTCTGTCGCCTGCGGATATGGCAATGAAACTGGTGGGGCATCGGTATGCACAAACTGCTCCTTAGCTGTGGTGTTGGCATTTGCCAACAAGGTTAGAGGAACCTCAAAATCATCAGTTTCAGAATTATAGGCAAGGACTTCGCCTGTCTCGATATCATAGATCCATCCATAGATCGACATCTTGTTTTGATGCAACTTGGAACGGATTACAGGATAGGTTTTCAGGTTTTCGATTTGGGTGACAACGTTTTCCGCCATCGTAATTGCCATCAGTTCTTCACCCTTAATATCGGCATAATTTTCTTGAATCAAGCGGCGAGTTGATTCAGCGTGTTGTAACCATTCATAGACAAGGGGCATCTCCGTTCGCAGCTTTTCCAGCTTCAGCAACCCCTTCATTGCGCCACAGTTGGAATGACCGCAAATAATCACCTGTTCAATGCCAAGGGCATGAATTGCATATTCGATCGCTGCACCTTCACCACCATTCGCCGCACCAAAGGGGGGAACTAAGTTTCCTGCATTCCGAATCACAAATAATTCACCAATACCTGACTGGGTGATTAAATGCGGGACAATCCGCGAATCGGAGCAGGTAATAAACAAAACTCGCGGTTTCTGCCCATCGGCAAGTTGCTCAAAAATTTCTTGATTGGCAGGGAAATAGGAAGATTGAAACTTGTGTAAACCCTTAAGTAGCTTTCTCATATAGCGATTTTGACGAATGATAGCGAGATTAATTGCTGATTTTTATTTCTTAGTGTATAGCGGTTTGAGGCACGGGTGAAATTAAGATTTCCCAAATTTCAAGCTTATATTGCTACAGCAAGATCTAACTCGCGCCTAAATCATCAATATTGCCGCGATCGCCATAGGAGTGAGCCAGAACAATATTTGCTACAATTGAGCTGCTTGGTAAGCAAGGTAGACAAGATGGTTCAAACTTTAGCTAAGACTGAATTGGTAACTTTTGCAGAATTTGCCACAGGTAAGCCAGAAAACAGACTTTATGAATTACATGATGGACTAATTGTTGAGATGCCCCAGCCTCTAGGAAAGCATGAACAAGTTAAAGGTTTCTTGGCTACTGAATTAGTGTTTGCATACAGGCGATTAAATCTGCCTTACTTTTTACCTACCCAAGCATTTGTGAAAGTGCCTGATGCTGAATCGGCTTATTTGCCAGATATTTTAATCTTGAAGAGTTCTAACTTGGTGAATGAGCCATTGTGGGAGAAATATTCTACAGTGATGCAGGGAGATTCTATTGTGATAGCGATCGAGGTGGTGAGTACAAGTTGGCGAGTTGATTATTTCACCAAGGTCAAGGATTATGAAGAGATTGGAATTCCTGAATATTGGACTGTGGATTATTTAGGGATTGGTGGTCGGAGGTTTATTGGTAATCCGAAGCAGCCTACGATTTTGGTGCATGAGTTGATTGATGGCGAGTATCAGGTGTCGGCGTTTCAGGGAGATGAGTCTGTGATTTCGCCCAGTTTTCCAGATTTGAATTTGACAGCCAATCAGATTTTTCAAGCAGGGGCTTTGGGTTAGTTTTGAGGCGATCGCCTTTTTCAACTCATATTCAAATACTTCCTGATTACCGCGATCGCGAATACAAGCAGTTATTTGATTAAGTGCCGCAAGGTATGGCGGCGAATTGGGATGAGCAGAGGTTGTTAAAATTTTTGGGCGATCGCTTATCAAGTTAAGCTATTGAAATGACGGATTAAAGCGTATTAAAGACAGACTTATGAATGTTATTTATCGATTACAGGGTAATGAATTTGAATGGGATAATAACAAAGCTCTAAGCAATATTGATAAGCATGGTGTTACATTTGAGGAAGCCGTAGAGGTTTTCTTAGATCCTTTTTACCAAAGTGGTGATGCTACTGTTAATAAGGAGATTCGTGAGTTCATTATTGGATATTCGTTGATGCAGCGCTTGTTGCTAGTGGTATATGTCGATCGCGGTCAAAGATCGCGCATAATTTCAGCCCGTCCTGCTACTCGTAATGAAAGGAAATTATATGAATCAAATTGAAGAGAATATCAAACTGCAAATCAAGCCTCGTGCGACTGAGGCGGTATTGTTACAAATTCCAGTTGATGCGATGCGATCGCTTGAGGAGGTTGCAGCAAGTCGAGATATGTCGATAGATGCGTTGCTAAAATTTTATATTGGGAATGGGTTGCGTGAAGATAAGGCTAAGTTATTTAGCGATCGCCAAAAATATATTAATTAAGTTGCGAGGTTGGGTGCATGATCAGTTGGTTGAAGGGTTTGTTTGGTGGTAGGTCGGATGGATCGCTGTCTCTTGTATCGTTAAGCGATCGCGAATATGAGCAGTTATTTGATCAAGTTCTGCGAGGTGTGACGGCGAATTGGGAATGGTCGGTGAATGTTCACGGTTTTGGGCAGAGCATTACCGTATTGAATGGATCTAAAAATTTATAGATGGTGGCGGTAATGCTCAGCCCCTACGGGAATAATGGAAATAATGGGAATAAACATTATCTTAGTTTATTCGGTATTGTGACCTGTCCAATTAGCTGGGTTGTTCTGGATGTAATCACGTAGATTTTCTAATTCTTGTTCAGTCCTTACAATCTTTTCGTAATAGTTGCGTTGCCAAATTGATACGCCATAGTTTTTGTTAATGCGGTTGATTTTGCGAGAGGAAACGGATTTAAAGTTTTGGACAGTATTCGCTAATGATGATTTTCCAGTTGATTCTGAGATGATGATGATTCCATGCAAATGATCGGGCATCAGAATAAATTCATCAAGTTCTACATTCAGAAAATGCTGGGGGATTTTTTGCCACAGGTTAGAGACAATCTGACCAATCACATTTGTTTCCATTTTTCCATTATTGACGCTCCCAAATAAATTCTGTCTCTGATAGCAACAGATAGTCACAAAATAGATTCCTGAATTTGTGTAGTCATATCCTTGCAAACGGATAGAGCGCCGATGATGAATTTCAGGATTGTAAGACATAAAAAATGTGGCAAATATGACAAACAGGGTAAATGTAGGGGTAGAGCATTTGCGCCGATATTTGTAAATTATCACTGAAATCTCTATACGCAAATGCTCTACCCTTTGCGCTGTTACCGATCGCTTATCCCTGTGACTTAGGGATTATTGATGGTGGAGGTTTTGGGCGGTTTGGAATGGTTGGTGAATGTCCGAGGTTTAGGGCAGAGCATTACCGTATTGAGGGGATCTGAGAATTTATAAATTGTGGCGGTAATGCTCTGACCCTACGGAAATAATGAAGGATTTTTATTTGTAGGGGTAGAGCATTTGCGCCACTATCTCACAACTCCCTTCTACAATCTCTATACGCAAATGCTCTACCCTTTGCGCTGTTACCGATAATTCATAACTGCGGTTTGGGGATTGTCGGTGAATGTGCGAGATTTAGGGCGGTTTGGGGACGGTCGGTGAATGTGCGAGATTTAGGGCAGAGCATTACCGTATTGAATGGATCTGAAAATTTATAGATTGTGGCGGTAATGCTCTGCCCCTACGCTTGATTATCTAATTATCACAAATATTTGTAATAGCAAATTGCTATGATCCCAAGGTGGCTTGCCAGAAATTTTCGGAAAATGGCGGTGATGATGGTGAGGAGTCTGGTGACAGGTAACGAAACGCTGGAATACTGATTATGCGGTAGAAAATTGTTGGTTTACAAAAGTTAATAGAAGTGTGAAACGTTTATGTCTTTACACCACACAATTCTTGATACGAGAAAAGAAATACACAATAACACCATAAATAACAAAATCCCCCCAGACCCCCCCCTCCCTAGGGAGATGTCCCTTTATACGCATAAAATTCTTCTGAAAAAATGGGTCGGGGTAGTTCACATACTCGCCATCTTTTTGCCATGATGTGCGATCGCAAAACTGATTCCAAATTTTAGAATTAGGAGCAGTAGAATCTAGCTTACCGCCACACTCGACATAAATCTGCTTCTGCACGCTAAAACCAAACTCAAATCCATGTTTCTTGCTATATTCCACCCACAGGCGATCTAAAGTTAATAAATCCTCGCAAGGGAAATTTTTGATATTCTCTAACTCTAAATATCCCTCTTCTTCGCGATTCGTCACCTTGAGCATCAACTTCCAAGTTTCCTGATCCGCCTCATACCATTGCTGATTTTCGAGATACTCCTCTAATTGCTGATAGAGAGAATTTTTAACCTCAATTTCTACCTCTTGTAACTGACGTTGTTCTTCTAGAGCTTGCAAATCCTTTTTGACGTTTACATCAATCTGCTTTCTCGTTTCCTGAGTGCAAGCCAAAGCCAAATCTGTCGCCCCTGCATCTAGCGCAGTTTTAATGAGATTGCTAGGCTTCTTGACCTTACTCACATACAACAAAATCACCTGCTTCCACCAATCATCATGGAAATGCGAATGCAGAATACTTTCTTGATTTGTGCGAATAATTTCCATCGCCGCCAGAAACTCTTGGAAACTCAAATGCGAAAACTCAAGCTCATCTTCTTTCTGAACTAGCAATTCACTAATTTTTTCCACATCTTCGAGAAACTCACTCGCATTGACAGTTTCATTCTGTAAGGATAAATAAGTATCCAGTCTCTCTAACAAAATTTCGCGATCTATCCGTTTTTCTTTTTCGATCATCATCTCCAGCGCCAGCATTTGCAAGATCACCTGTGGATCACCACCATCCGTAAGCATCGTCTCCAACTGTCGCGCATTGGGGCGATCTTTTAATTGCAGATTACATATCTCTTGATAAAGATCACCTCTCCGTTTAGGCAGTTCTGCACTCGGATAACGGCGATGAAACCGCGCAATCATCGTCAGCAATAAAGGATTACTCGCTAATTTTGTTAATTCCTCACGATCGGCAATCTGCCCTAACAATTCTTTCGCGGCATTTGTTGCCTCATTGCGAACTGCGGGAGAGTCCGTTTTGCCACAGCCATAATATTCTTGACACCAATACCATTTATTTACAAATTCCTGAATCTGCTGGAGCTTAAAAGGCTGCACATGAAACACTGATTTTAAATCTAATCGATTATCTCCAAAGCCTTGTTCAATATAAGCTCTAGGTCGCGATGACAAAATAAATAGCGACTTAGGAAAGTTCCGCATTTGCGTATTTAACCACCTCGCCACCAATGGACGCTGTGATTTAGAAACCTCATCAAATCCATCTAACAAAATCATCATCTTGCCCTTATTGAGCAGATCCTGCGCCCAATTTGTCGGCATTTGCAAATTAGCATTTAGGCTCGGAAGATGATGCTTTTCGATAATCGTTGGTAAGTCGTCAGGATTTTCTTGAGTGAGCAGATCACGATACTTCCGTAACAGCATTAACACAGGCACATAGCGCTGTACATCATACTTTTGATTGTCGTTCTGTTTGTTGCGACATAGGCGATAGGTAACATGACGCAAGAGAGTCGTTTTACCAAAGCCACCCCAAGCCAAAATCGCAATTTGCCGATAAGTCGAATCTTTTTTTGCTTTTGCCAATAGTTCCCAAATATCAACCGTGAACCGATTTTCTAAGTCTTCTTTATTAACTTCTTGATCAGAATTTTCGGATTTCATCAATCTATCCAATTTCTGCTCATTACGAAATCCCGCCGTCCCCATGTTCAAATTCAGACTCAACGGTACAAACACATCCTCTAACATCGGTGTCGCGATGTTATCCATCTTTCCGACACCCTCAGTTCTACAAAGCTCACAATCCGCCGCCTGTGCCTCAAAATAGCGCTCCTCAATCGAAGTCACTTTTGCCACAATTACATCGCCAGCACGATTGATTCCATCATTAAGCGCATTGCCAAATCTTGCAGCACGTTCTTCATTACCCTTATGGATCGGCTGAAGCATCTTTGCCATATAGGAAATACTTGCCCCAATTACTGCTGAGGCGATTGCCCTAGGAATATCACTTTCTTTAATCAGTAGCCAAAGTGCGCCACCTCCACCAGCCCCAACGCCACCAATCATGAATGTTTTCAAGATAATATTGGTAATCTGTTCTTCGAGAGTTAACTTTGGTTTCGATTCTGGTTCTTGAGTCATGGTGTAATGGGTGCTTGAGGGGCGATCGCATTGCCAGAATTATAAACCAATAAAATAAATTGATATTGTCCAGTCCCCTTATTTTGCGATCGCCAAATCTAATCCACGCTGAAAAATCTTAGCGATCGCTGCTCAACTTACCATCAGTAATCACGACCTCAATAAATTGTTTAAAGATCGGCATTTAAGCGTTTGGTGATCCTCTCTCCAAAGGCGATCGCTATACCTGCACTCAGAAAAGCGATCGCCGTTAACAAAATCGCGTTTGAGTTAGAGATCATCTCCGCAGGTTTAGGAACTAAATAGCCAAAAATGGCGATCGCCCCCGACAGACCACCAAAGAACAGCCCCACGGTTAACCCACTCAGTGATTTGGGAACCATTGTCAGCGCGAAGGCAACCATGCCATTATTCACAGCGCTGACACAGATTAGGAGCAAGATAATAATAATCACCGAAGCGATCGCGCCGTAGCCCAAAGATAGCAATCCTAAACCAAAAGCAATCACTCCAAAACTAATCATCATCAGGCGTTTGTTATCAATCACCTTGGATAGCGCTCCTGTTCCTAGGGCAATTACAGCTTGAAAAATCAAGATCGAACCCGATAGTATGGCGATCGGTAATCCTGTAAGACCGACGATTTCGACTTTTAGAGTACGTTGCAAAACCTCTCCCATTAGCAAACGCATCCCAATCCCAATTAAAGCGCCAACCAGTAAAACGATCGCTAAATTACTCAAGAAATCTTTAATCTTGACTGGCTCCGCAGCTTCCGAACTGGCTTTCTTCGGCATATAAATCATGGCGGTGCGTAAACTCGCCACACCAGCAAGCATCGCAAAAGAGGCGATCGCAAAGGTGATCGGTGCGCCCAGACTCAAAATAAAGTTAGTCGCTAAAGGTCGAATCGAACCAATTACCCCACCCACCAAAGTCAGCACACTACCCGCCATTGGTAATTGTGACGATCCTGCAAAACCTCCCAATAAACTCATCACAGGGCTGCGAAAGCTTGCCATCATCAGCGCCCACAATACCGCAAGGCAGGGCAGCAAAAAGCGCGTGACTTCATTTGCGCCGCTAAAAATAACTAGTGATGGCAAGCCAATAAAGAAAGCGGTAGAAGCGATCGCCCCCGCCACGATCAAGGGCATCCGTGAACTATACCAACGCTGCCAGCGATCGCTTAATCCGCCAAATAATGGCTCGACAATTACGCCGATCGCGCTTTCGAGTACCAATAATAAAGCCGTAAATTGCTGCGCTTGAGTTGGAGGATAGCCAAAAACTTGTTCAATAAATTTGGGCAAATAAGCACCATAGACAATCCAAGATAAGGTGATTGCCCCTTGCACGGAAGCAAGACTCCAGACTTGCAGCCAACGAATTTTAGCTGACTTCGGCTCTAGATTATTGTTTGAGTTAGGATCTGGGGATGGGGCGATCGTCATATAATTTTTCTCTAGATTACAAAAAACAGACTCCAAAAGAGAGTTGCGCCGCGAAGTGGCGCAACTCTCTTTTGGAGTCTGGGATAGCTATGGCTCCATGCACCCTTGCATAGAAATAGTGCCATCGGGCATAGTTGTATGACAAAGCTTGGCTTTAGTTAGATCGACACCTGTAAGATTGGCATTAGAAAGATCGGTGCGATATAGATCTGCACCATTGAGATTTGCCCCAGATAAATCTGCACCGTAGAGACTGGCATTTCGTAAAGAAGCATTGCGGAGATTAGCGCGATTGAGCTTGGCATAAACCAACTCAATATCAATCAAATTTGTATTTTCTAAATTTGCATCGGTTAAATCCGCATATTTCCAGCGACTATTGCGTGCATTTGCTCCAGACAAATTCACTTTCATTAAATCGCTGTTAATTAAGAACGTATTTCTCAGATCGGCGTTACTCAAATCTGCGTCCCGAAAATCAGCATAATACATCGTACTGAAAGCCAAGATTGCGCCCGAAAGAGCGCTTTTACGCAAATCAGCAACATCCAAAAATGACTCGCTTAAATCTGCCCCAGCCGCCGCAATACCACTCAGTTCACAGCGCTGACAAGTCCGATTTTCTAATAAAGTCTTGAGATGCTCGGCATTTTGCGCTTGCACGCTAGTTAAACCAATTGACAGACTAGCAATGATCGTACTAGCGATCGCGGTCACGGAGTTAAAGGCTATTGACTTCATAAGAAAGTACCTAAATTTAGCAATCCCTTACTAATTGTTATCACAACATCCCCTACTTAAACAGAGCAAAATGTAACAATTAACAAAACCAAAAATCGTTGCGGCGGGCTTTGCCCGCCGCAA
>JANMFC010000146.1:0-4806 GCA_031377675.1 Pseudanabaena sp. OTE_70b_metabat_355
GATTCACTCAATTCGATTGTCACTTCGATTTTTACTTTTGTACCTTCTACACTTATTAACTTTGCTGGCATTTTCTTTACTACCTACTTCTTTATTCTTTCATTATTGCATAATCTTCGTATTAAGTCAAGGTCGTACCCATTGAAATCCCAAAGATTGCCTATGCTTTTTCAGAGTTGCGATGTACTTTTGGCGAAGCATCGATTGTCCCCGATATAGCAGTATTTCGGTGGGAGAGGATTCCTCGTGACGAGTCTGGTCAAGTAGCGAACCGTTTTCAGATTTATCCAGATTGGGCGATTGAGATTCTCTCGCCTGACCAAAAACAAAATAAAGTTTTAGCTAATTTATTGCATTGTATCGAAAATGGCACGGAATTAGGATGGTTGCTTGATCCTAAAGATCAGAATATCTTGGTGGTTAATGATCGCCGTATTCAAATTTTTCAAGGTATTGATCCACTCCCTGTTCTTAATGGAATTAATCTAGAGCTAACGGCTGAGCAGATTTTCGGCTGGTTGAACTTTTAGAAAGATAGTTTCCGTCTGCGCTGCCAACTTGTCCCATGCAAAGCGATCGCTTAGATCTGATTGAGCATTCTCAACTAAAGATTTGGCATATTCGGGATTTCGCAAAATCGCAATAATTCCATCGGCTAAAGAATTTGCATCATTTACTTTGGTGACACTTCCCGTAATCCCGTCACGCACCACCTCTGGCAGTCCGCCCGTATCAGAAACCACAAGCGGAATTTTTGCCGCAAAACTTTCTAGAGCTACGATACCAAAGGGTTCATATAAACTCGGAAAAACCGCACAATCAGCGATCGCCTGAAATTCCCATAGATCAACATCAGCCATAAACCCCGTAAACAGAACCTTGTGATGAATTCCTAAATCCCAAGCCTGTCTTTGTAACAAGATCGCATAAGCCTCACCAGTGCCGATAATCACCAAACGCACCTTATCGTTCATCGCCTCAATAACTTTTGGCAGAGCATTCAGCAATACATACAGCCCCTTTTCATAGGTGATACGTCCAACGTAATAGATAATCGCTTCATCGGATGCCGCATATTTTCCCCTCAGCGCAACACGTCCTAACCCCTGCTCACGAGCATTAGCAATATTTTGCCAGCGCTCCACACTCAATCCGTTGTAAACCACATCTATTTTTTCATTCGCACAATTTAGCGCACGCTGTACCTCACCACGCATATATTCTGAGCAAACAATTACTCTTTGTGATGCTTGGGTTAGACAAATTTCTTTTTGATGAATATATCTTTGAGTATCGTTATGAATGCCATTGCAACGCCCATATTCTGTCGCGTGAATCGTGGTAACTAAAGGGAGCGCGAATTCTGTGGTCAAGGCGATCGCGGCTTCTTCGACCAGCCAATCATGGGCGTGAACGAGATCCATTGAATTTTGAGATAAAAACTCTCTGGCAAATTTGATCATATTTGTGTTCATCTGCCCCACCCACGGAAAAAAGTCGCCATGCATTTCCATGGGAACTCGATACACATAGATACCATCCACCAGTTCGGCTGATAACTCATGAGCGATCGCCACGGTGATCAAATGTACTTCGTGTCCAAGATTAACAACTTCAGGATATAGCTCTGCTACATGACGAGAAATTCCTCCAATAATGCGCGGCGGGAATTCCCAAGCTAGAGCAAGAATACGCATAATATTTAGATATTTATTTTAGATATTTATGGGGCTTTTTATGTGACTTATCTGGCGTTTGGTTAAACAGAGATTAGTGAGCGGCTGAAATCACAGTAGAATAATTTAGATAATTGTCTGCGGATCATCTACAGATATAGATTATCAACTTTAAGTTATATATAGTTTACAAACTTTACAAATACGTTACAGATACATTTATTAATACTAAGCCTTAAATAATAACGGAGAAAACAATATGCGGGATGCAATCACCACTTTGATTGGCAGTTACGATGCCACGGGTAAATATTTTGATCGCGATGCGCTCGATACTCTCAAGTCCTATTTTGCCACGGGTAGCTCTCGTCTAGCTGCGGCTTCGACGATCACCGCTAACGCCGCCGCGATCGTGCGTAAGGCTGGCTCTCAATTGTTTGAAGAAGTCCCTGATTTAATCCGCCCAGGTGGTAACGCTTATACTACCCGTCGTTTTGCGGCTTGTTTGCGTGACATGGACTATTATTTGCGCTATGCATCCTATGCCCTAGTCGCTGGCGACAATGATGTCCTAGACGAAAGAGTATTACAGGGATTGCGTGATACTTATAGCTCTCTGGGCGTACCAATCGGACCAACCGTACAGGGTATCCAAATCATGAAACAAGCGGTTATGGATTTGGTGGGCGAAAATGCTGATTGGTTAGCATCTCCCTTTGATTACATGAGCCGCGAACTGAGCGAAAAAAATATCTAAGCAAAAACAAAGGAGCGCATCGCGCTCCTTTGTTTTTGGTAGGCTGATTGGCACGCGAAACGTGCGAATCAGCTTATTGGGGTTCTTGGTTTTATTAAGCCGAGGTACTTATTCAATTTGGTATTCAAAATGATTTAAGATTGTTAACAATCGGAAAAGCTCGATTAGGAGAGATTTTATATATGGCTTTAGTACCTATGCGCTTGCTGCTCGACCATGCAGCCGAAAATGGATATGGCATTCCTGCATTCAACGTCAACAACATGGAGCAGATCCAGTCGATCATGCAGGCGGCGAATGAAACCAACAGCCCCGTAATCTTGCAAGCCTCTCGCGGCGCTCGTAATTACGCAGGTGAAAATTTCTTGCGCCACTTAATTTTGGCAGCAGCCGAAACCTATCCCCATCTACCGATCGTGATGCACCAAGATCACGGTAACGCCCCTTCAACTTGCTTCTCAGCAATTCAAAACGGCTTCACCAGTGTGATGATGGACGGCTCATTGCAAGCTGATGCTAAGACTCCCGCTAGCTATGAGTACAACGTTGAAGTTACTTCTGAAGTTGTGAAAGTTGCCCATGCTTTCGGCGCAAGCGTTGAAGGCGAATTAGGCTGCTTAGGCTCTCTCGAAACTGGTAAGGGTGAAGCTGAAGACGGACATGGTTTTGAAGGTGCTTTAGATCATTCTCAACTGTTGACCGATCCCGAAGAAGCTGCTGATTTTGTAACTCGTACCCAAGTAGACGCTCTAGCTGTAGCGATCGGTACTAGCCACGGTGCTTATAAATTTACTCGTAAGCCTACTGGCGAAATCCTTGCCATTAGCCGCATCGAAGAAATTCATAATCGCTTGCCTAATACTCACCTTGTCATGCACGGCTCTTCTTCGGTTCCTGAAGATTTACTTGCATTGATCAATGAGTATGGTGGTGCAATTCCTGAAACCTATGGCGTTCCTGTTGAAGAAATTCAAAAGGGCATCAAGTGTGGTGTGCGTAAGGTTAATATCGACACCGATTGCCGTCTGGCGATTACTGCGGCTGTGCGTGAAGCTCTCGCCAAGAATCCTAAAGAGTTCGATCCTCGCCACTTCCTCAAGCCATCGATCAAGTATATGCAAAAGGTATGTGCCGATCGCTATACTCAGTTTGAAGCGGCTGGACAAGCTAGCAAGATCAAGCAAGTTAGTATTTATGACTTTGTTTCTAAGTACGCTAAAGGCGAACTCACACAAGTAAGCCGTCAAGCTGTTGCTGTTTAGACCTCAAACAAGCTTTACTGTGTAGAGCCTGTTTCATTAACATAAAAAGTAAAGGGCGCAATGCGCCCTTTACTTTTTTGATAGTATCGGTACGGTTGCGATAATCAATTAGCATAAGTTTTACTCATGACTTTTTTTTCTACTGCTGAATTAAATAAAGTAAATTCAGCCAAAAAACCAAAAATATTGGTGGTTGATGATGAACAAGATAATCTTGACTTGCTATATCGCACCTTTCGTAAGGATTTTTTGGTTTTTCGAGCAGATAGTGGATTCAGTCCGCTCGAAATCCTTAAACAAGAGGGGGAAATGGCGGCGATTATTTCTGACCAGCGTATGCCTGAAATGAAAGGCACAGAATTTTTGAGTCGTACTGTCTCAGACTTTCCTGACACGATGCGGATTGTATTGACGGGTTATACGGATATTACGGATTTGATTGAGGCGATTAATTCAGGGCAAGTACATAAATATATTGCGAAGCCTTGGGAACCTGAAACTTTAAAGTTAGTTGTGGTTCAGGCGACCCAAACCTACGACGTTTTGAAACAACGTTCCGAGGAATTGAGTAGATCACAGGCTCAGAATGCTCTTTTGTCAGCAATTGTGGAAATCGCTCAAGATTCTCAACAGCTATCTGATTGTGTGCCGCCATTGGCTCAAGTCTTTTCAGAAAATTTTGGTGCAGACATGGTTACACTCCAGTTGATTGAGCGTGGGTGCTTAACTGATGTGAAGGCTGTATGTGGTGATTACGATTGGGATTTGTCCAATGATCCCCTAGTACAGACCGCGATCGCTACGGGTAAATCACAATTTTGTTTGAATTCTGATCAGGGTGAACAAGATCAGCAATTTAAGACAAATTTGGCGATCGCCATTACTTTTCGCAAAGAATTGCTAGGGATCTTGTCGATGCTGTGGCTATCACCTGATGCGGTACACATAGATGATATCGTGGCGATCCAGCAATATGTTTCTAAGGTAGCGATCGCGCTTACCTGTATTCGTCACTATAGCGCTCAAACTTGATACCCAAAAAAGTAGTTAAAAGTGCCGCTTCGCGGCACTTTTTATAGAACCCAACAGAGAGAGGCGGCGCGAAGCGCCG
>JANMFC010000147.1:0-3116 GCA_031377675.1 Pseudanabaena sp. OTE_70b_metabat_355
GCATTGATTCACTCAATTCGATTGTCACTTCGATTTTTACTTTTGTACCTTCTACACTTATTAACTTTGCTGGCATTTTCTTTACTACCTACTTCTTTATTCTTTCATTATTGCATAATCTTCGTATTAAGTCAAGGTCGCACCCTGCACAGGAATCCAACAAATTCTGAAAAGCCGATCGCACTGCTCCCTCATGCACTACCCCCAGCTTGGAATATTGCTCCAAAACCTCATAGTAACTTTTGATCGGCTTGTGCGAGGGCTTAAGGCTAAGACTGGGCATACGGGGCTATATGAAGTTTTTATGCAATAACACTACTATAGACTGAGTAAGAAAATAAATGCGATCGCTTGATAAGTTATTGACCTGTTGCAAGGGCGATCACCCTATATTTCAGACATCTAAACTGGGATGTAGTGCGATCGCCTTTCTATACATCAAATTTGATCAGATCAGAATTGATCCCTATCGATCTGTTATGCCAAACTAGTTCTATACAACCCAAAGAAACTGAATTGATCGCTTCTTTGGGTTTTGATTGTTATTGCAAAAATGACTCTACAACCTTGACATTCTCGGTACTGCCAATAATCAGAGGGGTGCGACTATGCAGCCTTGTGGGAATAACATCAAGAATCTCTTGAGTTCCTGTCGTTGCGCGTCCACCAGCTTGCTCGATTAAAAAAGCTAATGGAGCCGACTCGTAAAGCAATCGCAATTTGCCATCAGCATGTCCCACCGTGCCAGGATAAAGGAACACGCCACCTTGAAAGAGAATGCGATGAATGTCCGCAACTAAGGCTCCTGAATATCTTGCCGTATTCCCTGCTTGCTGATGCATATATCTCACATATTCACGCATTGGTTCTTCCCATTGCGAGAAGTTCCCTTCATTAATGCTATAAATAGAACCTTTTTCGGGAATGTGGATATTCTCTTGAGATAGAATAAATTCGCCGATGCTAGGATCAAGAGTAAAAGCATGAACTCCTTTACCGAGAGAGTAAACAAACATTGTGCTTGTACCATAGAGAATATAGCCTGCACCAATTTGCTTGCGTCCAGCTTGCAATAAATCTAAAGCTTCTCCCGACTCATCATTGCCTTCCTGTTGGCGAATGGAGAAGATCGATCCGATCGCTAGATTGACATCAATATTGCTAGACCCGTCGATCGGATCATAAAGTAAGGTGTAACGACCAATGGGGCAGTTTTCGGGAATGTAATAAGGATTTTCCATTTCCTCAGATGCAAGGCGGCAAACTAAGCCACTTTGCTCAAAAGCACGCAAGAAAACGCGATTAGCGTAGCGATCCATATTTTTGACCGCCTCCCCTTGCACATTCACTTCACCTGTGACCCCGAGAACATTCTCGACTAGCCCTGCACGGCTCAGATGACGGGCGATCGTTTTGCCTGCTAAGCCAATACGCCCCATCAATGCGCTCAAATCATAGGCTTCGGGCGAAAATGTGCCGATCTGCGAAAGAACATGTTGCGAAAGTGTCATAAAATCGCGCCCTAGGACAATTTCTTCGGCAGGGTTGAGTCTGGTAGAATCATTCATAGATGCACGTACCTTGGTTTTGGTTTGATCAAAAAGTGTTGCAGGATAATTGTGGTGCTTCGCACCGTAATTATCCTGCTATATTATCTGACTAAAAACTTATATACGACCTTTTTTTGGTTAACTTCTGATGATAAATACCTGTATTAATTGCCAAGCACAAAATCCTAGCGATTATCAATTTTGTCAATATTGCGGCAACAGAATTTTAGAGATCGCGATCGAAGAAGTTAGTTTTGAAAAAGATCGCGCCCCAGATCCGTTAAGTGATCAGTTAAAAGATCAGCCATTAGTTCAGCAGCTAAATCCTGTTGAGCCGACATTAGACATAAAAAATCCATTGGAAGAAGATTTACCAGAGATAGATTTATCGGTAAATAATTTTGCCGATCCGATGGAATTGTCTAGCAATAGTATTCCCCATCAAGATTTTAAAATTTCTGATTTAGAAATCGATGAAGCTAATATGATTGCGTCGGAGATAATTGAGGACGTAATGATTCCGAATCATAATGCACCATTGAGTAATCAGTTGATCGCTGAATTACCGACTATAATTGGAGAACCCGCAATAGAAGCAAACATCTTTGCTCTTTCAGAAGTAGTGATTCCACCTGAAATCTATTTGCAAAGTATCGCCTATGCAGGGAAAACTGATGTGGGTAAACAACGCGATCGCAATGAGGATGATTTTGTCACGATTTTTCAATCTCG
Source organism: Pseudanabaena sp. OTE_70b_metabat_355 (assembly GCA_031377675.1). Taxonomy (GTDB): domain Bacteria; phylum Cyanobacteriota; class Cyanobacteriia; order Pseudanabaenales; family Pseudanabaenaceae; genus Pseudanabaena. The sequence goes on from JANMFC010000147.1 coordinate 2,283, forward strand.
AAATATTGATGGTAAAAGTCAAATTAGCGATCATAGCGATCGGGGACTGTTTGTGTTGTGTGATGGCATGGGTGGGCATGAAGGGGGAGAAGTGGCTAGTGCGATCGCGGTTAATTCTATCTCTGATCAGTTTCGACCATTTTGGATTGATACGTTGCCAGGGGAAAGAACACTTACGGAAATCATCGCTAATGCCAATCAAGCTATTTTCATCAAGAACGAAAGCGAAAAAAAATTATCTCTTGGCAGAATGGGAACGACAATGGTGATGTTGGCAATTCACGATCTTGATGTAATGATTGCCAATGTTGGGGATAGTCGCATTTATAAAGTCACTAATAATCCGATTAGAGCTATTAGCCAGAACTTTCCCGCTTCCAATCCTGAGTATATTTCGGAAACGGCTAAATTGAAACAAATCACTCGCGATCATGAAGTCCTCAATCAATTATTAGATCTTGGGCTTGATCTAGAATCGGCTGCATCTAGACCTGATGCTCATCAATTAACTCAAGCAATGGGTCCACATCCCAGTGATATTTTAGAGCCTGAAATTAAGTCTTTTTCGTTGACTGAATCGACATTGTTTTTATTGTGTTCGGATGGACTATGTGATAACGATGCGATCGAGCAAAATTGGGAGACACATTTATTACCGATCTTAAATAAACAGATTGATGTACAAACTGGTGTAGATAATCTCATTGAGTTAGGAAATAAGGTGAATGGACATGATAATCTCACCGTAATTTTGGTTTTGTGTAATGTATTAATCAAATAGACTCTTTAGGAATGAAAATTAATTAAAACCCAAATTTGTTGGCGCGGGCTTTG
>JANMFC010000166.1:0-2280 GCA_031377675.1 Pseudanabaena sp. OTE_70b_metabat_355
AAAATTTTTTTTTTTTTCAAAACCCCATCTTTTGGGGGGGGGCTTCCCCCCCGCCACTCTCTCTTCTGCCACAATCAAGAACTAAAGGAGACAAATAAATGACATCCCAATGGACTGATGAACGGCTAGATCGCTTTGCTACTAAAGTTGATAATTACATCGAGAGCAGTCGAGAGCGTGAGCAGCACTTAGACCATCGTATCGACAACTTATTTGACCAGATCGGTAGGCTGATAGAGGCTCTATACCTTGAAGTCCCCAACATCAAAGCTGAGATCAACAGTGTCAGGGAAGAAGCGAGAGAGCAAAGAGAAACACTTCATGCCGAATTAGTAGAAATAAAGGAAGTCAGCAAACAGCAGGCTGTAAATATCGAACGTCTTGCGATCGCCGCCGAAACTCAAGCTGAATCTACTAAAGCTCAAGCCGAAATAGCTAAAACTCAAGCTGAAAATATTCGATTAATGATAGAAATGGTCAATCGAAAACAGGGTTAGGTATGCGATCCTTGCTATGCTTTTGCTTTGCTTTTGCGTTCCTGAATAAAAATTTATGAAGCCTGAAAAATCTTATCGCCCAAATGTGGGGTTAATCGTTTTTAATCGCAAGGGAGAAGTTCTAGTTGGCGAACGCCTTGGTGTGCCTGATTCGTGGCAATTTCCACAGGGTGGCATTGATGATGGCGAAGATCCGGAGGTAGCGGCTTTACGCGAGCTTTATGAAGAAGTTGGGATCAATGATGCGGTTTTAGCATATGTGCATCCTGAGTGGTTATACTACGATTTCCCACCTACATTAAAATTAACGGGAAAATGGGCTAATTATTGCGGACAAAGACAGCGCTGGTATGCCTTTTATTGGGATCATCCCGCCACGGATTGTAAGTTAGATATCCACGATCGCGAGTTTCGAGTGGTGCAGTTTATGGCGATCGAGCAAACTTTAGATTCAATTGTTAGATTTAAAAGAGAAGTTTATCAACAGGTGGTCAAGATTTTTACGCCTGTCATTCGTGACTACATCGGTAAATTACCCTGAAATTATCTTCAAACTATCCTAAAAAGTATCATGCAAACATTTAGCCGCCGTAACTTGCGCGGATTTATCGTCATATTTTTGATTACAGTGCTGATTTTTGCACTCGGATGGTTTGTATTTCTGCGTCCCGCCGTTACTAGTCTGAACAAACCAGAGCAAGTTGCTGGCTCCAACCTCGAAAATATTACCCTGACTGAATTTGATGCCAATGGTAAATTATTGTGGGAAATTTATGCTAAACGTGCTGATTATCGTCAAGATACGAAAATAGCTGATGTGGAAGCTGTCAAGGGAAAATTTTATCGCAACGGTGAACCTTTGATGGAAGCTACTGGCGATAAGGGAACGATTAATCAAGCCAGCAAAGAAATTTCATTGGTAGGAAATATTAAAGCGATCGCCATTCAAGAAAAAATTGATCTGCAAGCCGATCGCATGGATTGGAAATCAGCAGAAGATGTTCTCAAAGCCACGGGGAATGTACGCATTGATAAGCCCGATGAAAAAATCAAAATGACAGGTAAAGAATTAACAGCCAAACCCAGCACGAATATTTTCAGCCTAGAAAAAGATGTGATTGTTACGGCGACTGAGCCGCCTGTGGAAATGAAGAGCGAGAAGATCACATGGGATGCTAAAGGCGATCGCGTATTTACGGAAGCACCGATTTCGGTATTGCAAGTCAAGGATAAATTACAGTTATCCGCCAACAAAGGTGATTGGAATATTGCCAAAAAAGAAGTTACCTTTGCAGGCGACATCAAAGCCAACGATCCAAAACTAGATGTTGATTTAGCGACGGCTCAAGCTGTCTGGAATCTGGATCAAAAGTTAGTAACTCTTCCCGTCGAATTCACGGCTAGCAGTAAAACTCGCGGTATTGTCGTCACGGCTCAAAAGGGACAAGCGCAGTTAGCAGAAGAACGAATTAAACTCACGGGGCAGGTATCGGCAAGTTTTAGTTCTACTCAAGGGGTGGTTAACGCTGATCAAGTTGAATGGCTAATTCCTTCTAAAACAGTTACGGCTAATGGCAATATCAACTATCATCAGCCCGATAAAAATCTCAATATCACAGGCGATCGCGCTGTCGCCAATCTGGAATTACAAACCATCCAAGTTACGGGAACCAATGTTATTTCTACGTTAAGTCCTTAAAAAATTTAATTAGCATTTGATAAAAAAGTTTAAAAGTGCCGCTTTGCGGCACTTTTAAACTTTTTTAGGTTTTTTGTTTTAGCG
>JANMFC010000167.1:0-51514 GCA_031377675.1 Pseudanabaena sp. OTE_70b_metabat_355
AAATTTGGGTTTTAATTGCACAAGTTAATAAATTTTCATTCCTAAGTACCAAAATAAGGTGATTCGCCCGCTTCGCGGGCAAATCACCTTATTTTGGTTTTATATTAAATTACACTTTTCTTTGGTTTTCATGTTAAAGCAAAGCGCTGTAGCGATCGCCCTATAATATCTACAGCAGCAAACCAATTAAAAATAACCCCAAACTATAAATAATGCGCGTTTTACTCGTTTATCCGTTATTTCCCAAAAGCTTTTGGTCGTTTGAAAAAACATTAGAATTAGTTGGTTATAAGGCGCAGCTACCCCCTCTGGGAATGGTCACTGTTGCCGCAATTCTGCCCCAGACATGGGAATTTAAGCTAGTTGATCGCAACATTCGGGATATCACCGAAGCTGAGTGGCAATGGGCGGAAGTAGTAATTTTGTCAGCAATGATCGTCCAAAAGGAAGATTTTTTAGCCCAAATTCAAGAAGCGAAAAAACGCGGTAAATTAGTCGCTGTTGGTGGTCCTTATCCTACGGCTTTACCAGAAGAAGCGAAAGTTTCAGGAGCAGACTTCTTAATTCTTGATGAAGGCGAAATTACTTTACCGATGTTTGTCGAAGCAATTGAAAGAGGCGATCGCTCAGGTATTCTCAGAGCTAATGGTGAACGTCCTGCGGTCACAGATACGCCAATCCCCCGTTTCGAGCTACTGGAAATGAATCGCTATGCCGAAATGTCGGTACAGTTTTCGCGTGGTTGTCCCTTCCAATGTGAGTTTTGCGACATCATCGTTCTCTATGGACGTAAGCCGCGCACTAAGACTCCAGCCCAAATCATTGCCGAATTGCAGTATCTCTACGATCTCGGATGGCGGCGGAGCATTTTTATGGTTGATGATAACTTCATCGGCAATAAGCGCAATGTAAAAGTAATGCTCCAAGAGCTACAACCTTGGATGAAAGAGCGCAATTATCCCTTCTCCTTTGCGACAGAAGCTTCGGTCGATCTCGCTCAAGATCCTGAAATGATGCAGATGATGGTGGAATGTAACTTTGGTTCTGTATTTCTCGGTATCGAAACCCCTGACACCGAAAGTTTAGCGCTAACCAAGAAGTTCCAAAACAATCGCGATCCCCTTGCCGATTCGGTAATTAACATCGCTAAAGCAGGGATTCGGGTCATGGCTGGATTTATCATCGGCTTTGATGGTGAAAAGAAGGGCGCAGGCGATCGCATTGTCCAGTTTGTGGAAGAAACTGCTGTCCCTACGGCTCTATTCAGTATGCTGCAAGCGCTTCCAGATACGGGCTTATGGCATCGCTTGAATAAAGAAGGAAGGATGATTAAGCAAAACAGCAATGGACATCAGGCGACTTTGATGAACTTTGTGCCGACCCGTCCGCTTGAAGACATTGCTAATGAATATGTTCATGCTTTCTGGACTCTCTATGATCCGATGGTGTTTCTGAATCGCACCTATCGCCATTTCTTGATTCTGGGCGAATCTCCTTACAAGAGTCTGAAGCGCGAAAAGACGGACAAGAAGAAAAGAACGGAATGGACTGCAATTCGCGCCTTGCTGATTTTAGCGTGGCGACAAGGTTTTGTTCGCAAAACGCGCTTTCAGTTCTGGATTAATCTCTTCGATTTGATGAAGCGTTATCCTAATGTGGTGATTAGTTATCTATCGGTTTGTTCTCAAGCCGAGCATTTTCTGGAATATCGCGAGATTGTGCGTCACCAGATCGAGGCTCAACTTGCTGATTATTTAGCTAATCCGCCGATAGTCCAAACCAAGTTGCAGGTTGTCGAGAATAATCCCGAATTGCAAGAAGTGGGCTAATTGATTCATCATCGCGGTTTTTACAAGAACTAAACGTAGTGGCAATTCATGAATTGCCACTACGTTTAGTTCTTGTAGGGGTAATTCATGAATTACCCCTACAATTTCAAAATCTTGTTAAACCCAAATCTATGAACGATCGCACAGAAACATTACGTCAATTGATGAAACTAGCTGGGATATCTAGCTTTCAAATACTTAGCGATCGCACAGATGTATCACGACGAGCGATCGACACGCTTCGCAAAGGAAATGCGGCGACTTTGCGCTATGGGGATTTAGCCAAGATTGCAGAGGTATTACAAATTGAATTAACAGAATTAATAGCTACTTGCATCACTCTATCTTCTAATCATGAATTGCCAAATTCTCAATCTTCCTATTCTGAGATAGACTCTTTGCGCGAAGAATATCAACGATTGGAAAGTCAATTAGCACATCAAAAACAAGAATTGCGATCGCAATTTGAACGAGAAGTTATCCAACAGCTAGAATCTTTAATTTTACAATTGCCATCGGCGGCTTACGCGGCGCAAACCAATCCGAATATGTTAGCCAAAAATATTCTGCCTCTGCTACGTCCTATTGATGTACTTTTACAAAAGTGGGGAATCACAGCGATCGGTGCTGTCGGAGCGCAAGTTGTTTATGATTCTCAGAAGCATGAATTTATGGATGGAAGTGAGCAAATGGAAGAGGGGGATCTGGCGATCGTGCGTTATGTCGGGTATATGCAGAATGAAAAGTTATTATACCGAGCTAGGGTTTCGCGTTAATTTTTCCCTTTATCTTAGACGTACCTCATAGGCTTCATCGCCATTAATAAAAAATGATTGACGATCGCAATTTTATCGCCGTATTGGAAAATTCTCGCTGTAATTGGGGATTGTTGGTAATCCGCGAAAACGGGGCGAGCACGGGGGCATCGCCCCTACACCTCTGGATGTAGGGAATCGGATTGCCATGATAATGGATTATTGGTGATGTATTGGCATAGGCGATCGCAGGATTCTTGATTGCGGATAATGTGTTCATAGTAATTCCTTTGCCATAGCCTCCCTATAAATGGTTGCCATTGTTCCTGATTAACGCCATGACGATATTTTGCAGTTGTGAAAGATTTGAATCGATGTATGATTTCTCCTAATGTCATCACAGGTTCTATTTGTGGAGACTTCAGAACGATAATGCCATGTATGTGATTGGGCATCAGCACAAAGGCATCTAATTCTAGATTTGGATAATGGAATGGCATTTCTTCCCAAATTGTTTGTACCATTGTTCCCGCAGGATTCGGTGTCATAATGCCATCAGCGATCGCGCCCAATAGTGGTTGCCGATGATTGATGCAAATGGTGATGAAATATGCACCTGCCTGTGAATAGTCGTATCCTTTGAGACGAATAGAACGGCGATGATGAATTTCTGGATTGTATGACATGGCGCAATTTTTTGGTGGCGATCGCGATTTTATCAACACATTGGAAAATTATCGTCGCGTTTGGGGGGTATTGGCGATCGGCGAAAACGGGGCAACCCGCATTTGGTAATTTTTGGTGATCCGCGTAAAAGGGGCGAGCACGGGGGCATCGCCCCTACCGATGATGTTTTAAATGGTAAATATCGGTTTGTGTGAATTTTGTGGGAATGGGGCGATAGTGCGATCGCCATCATCAATTACCAATCACAAATGGAATAGAAACAAATTTTATCATTTCACCCGTAGGGGCGATGCCCCCGTGCTCGCCCCTTCTACGCAAATGACCGATAATTTATGACCGCACAATTCCCAATTTCATGAACGGATTTTAGAATTGGAAAAAAATTTGATCGCCTGACGGCGAATAGGGGGAATACAAAGGGCAAGAGGGAAAAAGAGCAAAGGGTAATATAAAGTCCTCACGAAGAAGAAGCGAGAAGCAGACGAAAACCGACGATGAAGCTCTGCTCACGCGCATTGAACCCGAAGCGATCGGCAGCACGACAACCCCCAGCATAGTTGCGCCAAGAACCGCCGCGCAGCAGCTTATTTATTTCGCCGTCCTCTTCATGATTCTTAATATCTTTTAACCAAATCTGTGAATCAGGTGATGCTCGTTCATAACTGTCATGCCAATCATCAGCGCACCATTCCCAAACATTCCCATGCAGATCGTAAAGACCCCAAGCATTAGGTAGTTTCTGCCCCACGGGATGCGTGCCGCAATTGTTTTGCCTTATGCGTTGCGTGTATTGACTAGCATCTTGATTCACTTCTTTCCAAATACCATCCGCGTCAATGAGACGATCGCCGCTATTATTGCCATACCAGCCATAGTCATCTAGCTGACTAGGATCGTCACCAAAGCAATATTCTGTATATTCGCTTGCTCCTGCACGACAGGCATATTCCCATTCCGCTTCGCTAGGCAAACGATAGTTCTCTCCCGTTAGGCGAGATAGCCGCGCACAAAACTCTTGTGCTTCATACCAAGTTACTTGCTCCACAGGTTTATCTTCACCGCGATGATAGGAAGGATTTAGACTCAAATCAATGTCAACCTTGGGAGACATCGCCACCGTCCGCCATTGTGCCTGAGTGACAGGATATTTGCCCATGCGAAAGGCTTTTACAGTGACTTGGTGATACGGCTTTTCATCGTTGTCGCCTTTCCCTTCAGGCGATCCCATCCAAAACGTACCGCTAGGAATATTCACCATTTCAGGGAAATTCGAGCGATCGAGCCAAGGCTTATATTTGTAACGACTACGCCGTACAAATTCTTCGGGCAAGAGATAATCATTAATCGCCGATTCCACTTCCTCAATTTGCGCCACCACACCCTCAGACAATAGAAACTTATCCTTATCCTCTTCTTTGGCATTATTAAATTCCTCAAAAGCATCCTTCACCCGATCGCCAAGTCTTCGCAAATCCCGATCCTGCGATCGCCATTCCTTAAACATTTGCCAACCATCGATCAACGCTTCATGCGCCAAATCCATAAAAGCAACATTATTCTCCTCACCTGTCGTCAACAGCCGCCCATCAGCCCCCGCAAAAATTTCTAATAGATTCGCGATCGCATCTCGATCCTCCTCTGATCGCGCCATCTCCAACAAAAACTGTTTGGATTGACGCTGCCGCGTATCCCTGACATCCTGCCCCGTCCGCACCAATTGCAAAAATAACCGCCGAGTCCAATCGCGTTCCCCATCCGATGACAATCCCTCATACAACTGCTTAGCATGACGATCCAACGCGCCGCGCAACTTACCCATCTCTACATAAGCCGTTAAAGTCAACCGATGATTTTGGCGATCGCGTTTTTCCCATAGCTCCGTCAGCGCAAACTCCAATAACGGCAAACTATTTTTCTCCGCTTCCACATCCTGACAAATCACCTCTAGCAAACCTTCGGCTAGTTCGTAGCCTTGCATTCTCGCAGGATCGGCGATCGCTTCCCTAAGTTCTGATGGCTCTAATGGCACTAACCAAAAGGCGCGATCGCGTTGAATCAATTTTGCCAAAGCAGGATATTGCAAGGCTTGTTCCACAAAATCCGCCCTCATCGTCGTAGCGATCGTCAAACGCCCCTCGCGATCGGCTCCTTCCGCCAGCAGCCGTATAAACTTTTTGCGCTCCTCTTCGTTGGCATAAACTGTAAATAATTCTTCAAACTGATCCACTACCAGCAAAACTCGTTGTGAACCTTCAGGCAAAATCGCATTCAAACCCTCACTCTCCAGTTTTGCATAAGCCTTCTGAATTTCTCTAGGCAACTTGTAAAACTGCTCCACCAAAGCTTTCTTCAAAATTGCTAGGGGATCTGTCCAAGGCTTAATCGGTGGCAATATACACCAACCTTGTTTTTCTAACGCTGGCATCAAACCCGCTCTCACCAGCGATGACTTACCGCTACCCGATGCCCCAATTACAGGCACAAATCGCGATGCTTCGATCTTGCTCAACAACAAATCAATCTGACTATCGCGACCACAAAAGTATTTAGCTGTGTTTTGGTCAAACGCATTCAACCCCACATAGGGACAAGTTTCATATTTATCATGTGTTACAGATGAAGATTTTGGCTTTTGATTAGAAATCGTTTCCGCTTTTAGCTGCATTTTTTGCTGAGCAAATTCCTTAACCGCCAGCCGTAAACCCTGCGAGATATTCAGAAAAGCTTCATCGCGATCGCTCCATTGGGTCACAGGTTTGGCAGGTTGGGGCAACGCTTGTAACTTTCCAAAGGGAGCATAAGTCCAATCGCAAGGCTTAAGCACAATCGGAATTACCCTTGCTTCCCCTGCCTCATGCCGTTCCATTGCCCTCTGTAGCTCAATGTCGTAGCAATAATCTGAAGCCAAAAAATTGGCACTGATCAATAACAAAATCACATCTGCAATATTGAGATTGTCATCGATCGCATTTGCCCATTCCGTCCCCGCGCTAATCTGGCGATCGTGCCAACTGCTGATCAGTCCCTGACGCTGCATCATTTTCAGGTGAGTTGCCAACTCATCCCGCAACTCTTCGTCTTTGTGACTATAGGAGAAAAAAACAGTTAGTAGGTTCGCGGACATTTTGGTGTTTGGGCAATCTCAATACAAGCAAGTGTACAACATGCGATCATTGCGATCGCTAATATCTTGAATCAACCTAGGAGACATACTTTATTTTGACTACGCAAAATTGGTAATAGCGGTAAGCTGATATTAAAGCTTGATAAAGGCAGTGATGGCACAATTGATGAGGTCACAACTTTGAATGATAAAAAATGATGGACACACCAATGGACAAAATATTAGCAATCGGGTTGATGAGCGGTACATCGGTCGATGGGATCGATGCCGCTTTGGTGGAAATTTGCGATCGCCAGAGCCATCTCGCCACCAATTTAATCGCAGGGCATACTTATCCATATCCCGCCGATCTGCGGACTGAAATACTCGCAGTCTGTGCGGGTGAGGCGCGATCGCTACAGCAAATATGCGAACTTGACGATCGCATTGCTGCGTGTTTTGCCGAAGCGGCGATCGCGATTATGGAGAAAGGTAATTATGCTGGCGCTGAGAAACCTGCTCTGATTGGTTCTCATGGTCAAACCGTATTTCATCGCCCTCCCATTGGTAATCAAATGGGCTACACGGTTCAGCTTGGACGTGGTGCGGTAATTGCGGCTCTTACAGGAATTATGACGATCAGCGATTTTCGAGTTGCTGACATTGAGGCGAGTGGTCAGGGTGCGCCCCTTGTGCCGATGATTGACGCTTTGCTGCTATCACATCCCACTAAATATCGGGTCTGCCAAAATATTGGTGGCATTAGTAATCTCACCTATCTGCCACCGAATTCGATTGAGAATCAAGATCAAGTTTTTGGTTTTGATAATGGAACTGGTAACGTCTTGATGGATATGGCAACTCAAAAATTATTTGGTGAATCCTTTGATCGCGATGGTGCGATCGCTCGTCAAGGTCAGCCAGATTTGGGGCTAATCGATCAATGGTTAGCACAAGAGTTTTTTGTAGCCGCTCCACCAAAATCTACAGGTCGTGAGTTATTTAGCCCCAACTATTTAGACGCACGGTTAGCGGAGTGCGAAGGTCTAAGTAATTACGATACTTTGGCTACGCTGACAGAATTTACAGCAAGGGCGATCGCTAAAAGCTATCAAGATTTCCTACCTATATTTCCAGAAGAAGTTCTCGTCAGTGGCGGTGGTAGTCGCAATGAATATTTGATGGAGCGATTACAGGATTTATTAGCGCCTGCGATCGTGCAGCGTACTGATGTGTATGGTTTGAGTGCTGATAGCAAAGAGGCGATCGCCTTTGCAATATTAGGATATTTGCGAATTAAAGAACGCTCTGGTAATCTGCCCAGTGTCACAGGTGCTAAGCGATCGGTTTTATTAGGTAAAATTTATCAATCTTCTCTCTGAAATCTAGAGAATATGTTGACATACAGCGCTTTGCGCTAAAACTAAATCCAGAGAAAAGTTTAAAAGTGCAGCTTCGCGGCACTTTTAAACTTTTCTCTCTACCCTTTAAAGCCTCAATAGGCTGTACGGACATAGAACCTTTAAGGAATGCAATAAATCAAATTATCTCAATATCGGTCAAATTAACTGATAACTTCATCGTACCCAGCCGCACCGAAAATTCACCCGAACTGTTCGGGGCAGTAAGTACTTGAGCGATTTTGCCAAACTTGGGAATGCGGACGCGATCGCCCACTTTCACCTTCACCTCGATTTTCACTTCAGGAACTACTGGCATATGCCGCTTGGTTAACTCCTCGATTCTCTGCTCAGTGCGTTGCACATCCGCAGCCACCTGTTCTCCCAGTTGTTCGCCCTTTTGCAACTTGCGAATTACTCGACCGACTTCCTTTTGAGCTTGGGCGATCGCTGCCTGAACTTCTTTCTCTTGGCGTTCGCGGAGTTCTTTGGCTTGCGATCGCATTTTTTCAGCGCGATCCAAAACCTCTTGATGCAGCCGTTCCGTTTCTACTAATAAATTGGCGACTTCTTCTGTCTTTTGCGTTTGTTCGCGGCGTTGAGATTCCAATTCCGCAATCACATCATTCATCTCGGTCGAACCAATCCCCACTTGCACTTGGGCGGCATCGATAATGTCTTGCGGTAAACCTAAACGACCCGCGATCGCTAAGGCATTAGACCGCCCTGGAATACCCCATAACAATCGATAAGTAGGCGCAAGGGAAGCATCATCAAATTCCACAGAAGCATTTTCAAATTTGGGATTTTGATACTTTAATGCTTTGAGTTCGCCAAAGTGAGTCGTGGCAATACTTAGGCGCGTATGCTCACCGAGATATTCTAATAGTGCTGTCGCGATCGCACTGCCTTCGGAAGGATCAGTACCAGCCCCCACTTCATCGAGTAGAACTAAAGATTGAGAAGAAAGGGAATCAAGAATACGTCCGATACGGCGAATATGTCCAGAAAAAGTCGATAGATTTTGTTGTAATGACTGCTCGTCACCAATATCCGCAAGCACGAGATCGAACCAAGGCATTTCCACAGGTTCTTTCGCAGGGATAAACATTCCCGCCTTTGCCATCAGCGCCGCTAATCCAAAAGTCTTCAAGGTTGCAGTTTTACCGCCTGTATTTGGTCCCGTAATCACGACTACGGAAATGTGCGGCGATACCAATACATCCACAGGCACAACTTCGCGCCCTTCTTCATTTTGCTGTTGCCAGACTAATAGAGGATGTCGCAATTGTCGCAAGACGATCGCTTCGTTTTCCATAAAATGCGGTGGATTCGCTCCTAACCAATAGGCATACCGCGCCCGCGCCACTGCGAGATCGATTTTGGTGACGATAATTAGCAGCTTTTGCAAATCTTCAGCGATCGCCGTAATTTTCGCACTCAGATTTTCTAAAATAATCTCAATTTGCACCTGTTCCATTTTAAAAAGTTGGCGCAAGCGATTATTGGACTGCACGACCGAATTCGGCTCCACAAATAGCGTCATTCCTGTACTGGAAGTATCGTGAATTACCCCAGGAATGCGATCGCGTTGCGGTGATTTGACCGATAAAACATAGCGATCGCTGCGTAGGGTAATGATCTGCTCTTGCAAGGAGCTAGCATTGCGCTGCATGATATTTTGCAGCTTAGTGAGAATTTGATCGCGCACCGCCGTTAACTCATGGCGAATTTCTCCCAATCGTACCGAAGCACGATCTAAAACATTGCCCCCCTCATCCACACAGCGATAAATCTCCTGCTCGACATCGGGATAAGTCCGCAATTCGCTCGCCAAAATCTGCAAATTCGGACAGTAATCGGCATTATCTAACTGACGGCGTAAATTTCGCGCCCCCGCCAAAGTCGTCGCGATCGCCCATAATTCCAAAGCCGACAAAATTCCCTGTTTCTCCGCCCGAAGCACCGCCTCAGTAATATTCTGAATTCCATCTAAGGACACCCCCGCATTTCTTTCTTCAAGGGCATAGGCTTCCTTGGTTTGAGTTAATAACTCTAATGTCTCGTCATAGCGATCGGGTATCGGCAAATGCACCGCCGCGATCGCCCCCAGTTTTGTCGTTGTAAATGTTGATAAATGCAGACATAAACGATTCCATTCCAACAGTTCTAACGTCTCAGCTTGCATGACACCTCAATATAGGTTTAGAGCGATCGGCAAAAAAACAACGATCTCTCCAATCATATCAACCACAATAGTTTTTTAGAGGCGATTAGGGCTTTAAAGAAAAGTTTAAAAGTGCCGCAAAGCGGCACTTTTAAACTTTTCTTTGATTTTTAGCGCAAAGCGCTGGATTTATCCCGAAGACGACTAAACCAAGTTTGCAGTAGTTCCTGACATTCTCGTTCGCGGATTCCTGCGATCACCTCTAGCTTATGAAAAGAGACTGGACTATCAGGCAAATTCGCCACCGTTCTGATTGCGCCCGTTTTCGGATCATCCGCCCCATAGACCAACGTACTAATTCTCGCTTGTAAAACAGCCCCCGCGCACATCGGGCAAGGCTCTAAGGTGACATATAGTGTGCATCCTGTGAGATAGCAATCTCCCAATACCCGCGCTGCCGCCCTTATCGCCACAATTTCCGCATGAGCCGTAGGATCGCGATCGCGTTCCTTGCGATTGACACCCGTAGCAATTTCTTCACCCCTATTATTCACAATTACCGCCCCCACAGGGATTTCCCCCGCCGCCCCTGCCTGTTGCGCTAAAGCGATCGCCCGATCCATCCAGTTTTGATAAACCCCAAAATCTTTCACTTTTCCTTTTTCCTTCTCAATGCGAGGTCAAAACTTTGATAATTTTTGGGCTTATTGTCACATTTACTGCCATTTTTTAGCAAAATAGTAGAAGTCTTGCAAAAGTAAAATATGATCTTTGATAAACGTTGGACAGTAAGCGATCGCTATGGCAATGATATTTATCTGACGCAGGAAAGATGGCAACATATTACCGATCCTGAAAATCATCCTGAAATGATGGATTATGAAGATAGTCTTCAAGAAGTCATCCGTTCAAGTCGTCGCAAGCAAGATTCTTTAAATTCGCAAAAGTATCGCTATAGTCAAGAATTTCTGGATTTGCCTGAGTACAACACACACATTGTGGCGATCGTTCTTTTTCGATTTAACTTAGGTACAAATGGTCAATTAATTTATAACAACTATATTGTTACAGCGTATTTAAAATCAGTGTTCTAAAGTCATGAAAAAGCCCAATATAAAATACGATGAAATCAGCGATACGCTCACAATTTCCTTTGAGCCAAATGTTATGGCGACAGGGGTGGAATTGACTGAGCATATTCTGTTGCGGTTACATAAAAGCGATCGCGTGGCGGTTAGTCTTGCATTTTTTGACTACTCAATTATTGCTCAAACTACGGATGTGGGAATGCACCATTTTCCACTTACGGGGCTGGCAAAATTATCGGATGAGTTGCGGGAGATAGTTATCGAAATTTTGCAGAGCGAACCCGTTTCTCAGTACATTTATCTTTCAGCTTATACGCCATCAATCACTGAAATTATTCCGATTATTTCTCTGCAAGCTATTCCCGTTCTGTCGAATGTAGCGTAGTTTAAATTCCATCAAACTTTTAAATCCATAACTTAATCTGATTTCCCATGTCCCCAGAATCAAAGTCCCTAGAACCGATCGCTTTAACCACCCCACTTTTTTACGTCAACGATCGCCCCCATATTGGTAGCGCCTACCCCACGATCGCCGCCGATGCCTTTGCGCGATTCTATCGACTCAAGGGACATCCCGTCATGTTTGTCACAGGTACGGATGAGCATGGACAGAAAATTCAGCGTACTGCTGAAAAAAATAATTTATCGCCCCAAGAACATTGCGATCGCACCGTTGCCGAGTTTTATGTCCTGTGGGAAAAATTTAATATTCGCTTTGATCGGTTTACGCGCACTACGGCGACCAAACATCAGGCGATCGTTAATGAATTTTTTCAAAGGGTTTACAACGCAGGTGATATTTATCTAAATCAACAAAAGGGCTGGTACTGTGTTGCTTGCGAAGAATTTAAAGAGGAGCGCGAACTTCCCGAAAGCCATCACTGCCCCACCCACACCAATGTCGTTTGTGAATGGCGCGATGAACCGAACTATTTTTTCCGTCTTTCCAAATATCAAGACGCACTCGATCAATTTCACGAAGCCAATCCCAATTTCATTCAACCCGAAAGCCGCCGCAATGAAGTTTTAGGTTTCATGAAACAAGGCTTGCAAGATTTTTCCATCTCTCGCGTCAATCTCGATTGGGGCTTCCCGATTCCCACCGATCCCACCCATACCATTTATGTTTGGTTTGATGCTCTGCTTGGCTACGTCACCGCCCTACTCGATCCAGAGGATGAACCAACCTTAGAAAACGCCCTGAAAAAGTGGTATCCCTTCAATCTGCATATCATCGGTAAAGATATATTAAGATTTCATGCGATTTACTGGCCAGCGATGCTCATGTCGGCGGGATTAGCCCTGCCAAAACGGGTGTTTGGTCATGGTTTGTTGACAAAAGACGGCTTAAAAATGGGCAAAACTCTTGGCAATACGATTGATCCTTATGCTCTAGTCGATCGCTATGGATCTGACCCGATCCGCTATTATTTCCTAAAGGAAATCGAGTTTGGCAAAGATGGCGACTTTAACGAAGAAAGATTTGTGGCGATCGTCAATGCCGATCTCGCCAATAGCCTTGGCAATTTACTCAATCGCAGCCTCGGTATGGCAAGTAAATATTGCCAACAACTCATTCCCTCACATGATCCCAGCGAAGTTAACGAATTAATCATTCCGATCATCCAGCAAGCCACAAGTTTGGGCGATCGCGTCGCAATCAGATACGAAAACCTTGATTTTCAAGGCGCAGCCGTGCAGATTTTGGAACTAATCTGGAACTGCAACAAACTCATTGACGAAACCGCACCTTGGAAACTGTTCAAAGCGGGTAAACAGCAAGAGGTTAATGAAACTTTATATACACTTCTGGAAGCCGTCCGCATTGCCTTATACCTGCTCTCACCCATCACTCCACAGATGAGCATGACAGCCTATCAGCAACTAGGGCTAAATTTTGATGAAACATCCCCTCCTGATTGGAGTCATACAAACTGGGGAATACTGCAATCAGGGCAGACTTTATCAACGCCAACACCGATATTTCAACGTATTGAGAAAACGTATTGAGAATAAGTGAACAGGCTGAAAACCAACAAAAAACTAACAAAAAAATCAACCAATTATTAAATTGATTAAGGCAACAAAGATCTACTCCTCTGAGTATATTTACTTATAGTGTATAATTACAATTAAGTTATAAAGATAAAGTAGCCTTTTTGTAACTAAGTCATAAAAAGTTCGCCTTTTTTTGTTAAATCCACTTTTAAATCACTTTAAGCTTAACTTTAAATTTATATTTACATTCACACTTTTTAAAATTTTTGGGATAAAGCAAAATTTCTTACTTGGATATTGAGTCTAACGTCCGACGTTAATTTTAAACAAAACATTACGTCAGTTTATTTATTAATTTATCAAAGAGTTTTTTAGGCTCATCTGAATTAGGTAAACACATTAAGTAAAAACTTAGGACGGCTGTAAGTATCAATGCTAATACCAAAACTTCATCCCGCAGCACTAGATAACAAACGTTCTATAGGCAAATTTATGTTACCTTTCGAGCAAGATTCTGGTTTTAAACCAGACCAAATTTTAGAAAATCGCGGGCGGGTTGCCATCTTTATTGATGGCTCTAATCTTTTCTACGCCGCACTCCAATTGGGGATCGAAATCGACTACACCAAGTTATTGCTGTGCCTCACCGATGGCTCACGTCTACTCCGTGCCTTCTTCTACACAGGTGTCGATCGCACCAACGAGAAGCAACAGGGCTTCCTGTTATGGATGCGCCGCAACGGTTATCGCGTGATCTCTAAAGAACTCGTACAGCTACCCGATGGCTCCAAAAAAGCTAACCTTGATGTAGAAATCGCGGTAGATATGATGGCGCTGATTGGTTCTTATGACACGGCTGTACTCGTTAGTGGCGATGGCGACCTTGCATACGCTGTCGATGCCGCCAGTTATCGCGGCGTGCGCGTTGAAGTTGTCAGTTTGAGATCAATGACCAGCGATCATTTGATTAATGTCGCCGATCGCTATGTTGATCTTGAAGCAATCAAAGATGACATCATGAAAATATCACGCCCCCAATCCGCTCCCACTGCGCCAGCGATCGCTAGCTATACGTATCGCCCAATGACGGGTGTTAGTGCGATCGATAGCGATCGGGTTAATTAAAACCCAACAGAGCTAATGTGCCCGCGAGGCGGGCGCATTAGCTCTGTTGGGTTATGCTGGTTTTAGCAAATATAGTTAATTAATTAAAAAATATTGACAGAAGTTGCCATTGTCCATATATTATAGAGTTCGCTGTAAAATATTACGTCTTCGTAATTTGCCTGTTCCGACTGTAGCTAACCCACTGCATAGAAAGCACGCTCTCGCGAAGAATAGTGTTGTACAGCCGTAAAACCGAAAGATATCTCAAAAGTTATCTCAGGAAAGACATAAAATTGAAAACTGACAACAAATTTGGAGACTTATAGTGGCTCGCATTGCAGGAGTTGACCTTCCTCGTGACAAGCGCATCGAAATAGGACTAACGTATATATACGGTATCGGTCTGACAAGCGCCAAAAAAATCTTAGCAGCTACCAAAATCAACCCCGATACGCGGGTGAAAGAGCTTACTGATCCTGAAGTAACGACTTTGCGCCATGAGGTAGAATCCAACTTTCAAGTAGAAGGCGATCTGCGTCGTCTTGAAGGTTTAAGCATCAAACGTCTGATCGACATCGGTTGCTACAGAGGTCGCAGACATCGCATGGGGCTTCCCGTTCGTGGACAACGCACTCGCACCAATGCGCGTACCCGTCGTGGCGGTCGTCGCACGGTTGCTGGTAAGAAGAAAGCACCTGGTAAGAAGTAAGTAAGGATTAATACGAAACAATGGCTCGTCAAACAACCCGTAGAACTGGCGCACGCAAAAATAAGCGCAATGTCCCCAATGGGGTCGCTTATATCCAGTCTACTTTTAACAACACGATCGTCACGATCGCCGACACCGTAGGCGATGTCATTTCTTGGTCTTCGGCTGGTGCTAGCGGCTTTAAGGGTGCTAAGAAAGGTACTCCATTCGCGGCTCAAACTGCTGCCGAATCTGCTGCTAGAAGAGCAATGGAGCAAGGAATGCGTCAAGTTGAAGTGATGGTAACAGGACCTGGATCAGGTCGTGAAACCGCAGTGAGAGCTTTGCAAGCTGCTGGTTTAGAAATTACGCTCATTCGTGATATCACCCCCATCCCTCACAATGGTTGCCGTCCGCCCAAGCGCAGACGTGTTTAATCAATTGCGAATTAGCAATTACGAATTTTAAAGATATTAATTCGTAATTTGTAATTCCCAAATCCTCTAGTTTCCCCTTTGATTTTTCGTTTACTCTTGCAGACTAAGTCGGTACAAATATGGCCCAGTTTCAGGTTGAGTGCGTTGCATCCCACACAGAAAAAGACAATAGCCAGTACAGCCAATTTGTACTGGAACCACTAGATCGGGGGCAAGGCATTACCATTGGAAATGCGCTCAGACGAGTATTGCTCTCCAATCTTGAGGGTGCGGCGGTCACTGCTGTTCGCATTGCTGGAGTCAACCACGAGTTTGCGACAATTCCAGGCGTGCGGGAAGACGTTTTGGATTTGATGCTGAACCTCAAAGAACTAGTGTTGAAGTCCTATAGCTCAGCACCGCAAATTATTCGTTTGGTAGAGCGTGGTCCCAAGCTAGTCATGGCTACTAGTTTTCATTCTTTGCCATCGGATATCGAGATCGTTAATCCTAACCAATACATCGCCACACTTAGTGAAGGCGCGACTTTGGAGATGGAACTGACAATTGAGCGTGGTAAAGGCTATCGCTCTGTAGACCGTTCTAAGGAAGATCACAGTTCTCCGATTGATACTCTCAAGATTGACGCTGTGTTTATGCCTGTGCGTAAGGTCAAGTATGAGATTAAGGACGCTCGGATCGGTGATGCGATCAATAAAGAGAGTCTCTTGATCGATATTTGGACAAACGGCAGCATTACTCCTCAAGAAGCGCTCAGCCAAGCCGCTAGCGTTTTAGTGAATCTCTTCTCGCCCTTGCAAGAAATTACCCTTGCGCCATCGTTACCTCAAGAGCGTGACGATCAAGACGAGACGAAGCAAATTCATATTGAAGAGTTGCAATTGTCAGTCAGAGCATACAACTGTCTCAAACGCGCACAGATTAACACTGTTGCGGATTTGTTGGAGTACACCCAAGACGATCTATTGGAAATCAAGAACTTTGGTCAAAAGTCGGCTGAAGAAGTTATGGATGCCCTCAAACAGCATCTTGGCTTAACTTTAACTGAGTCCAAAGCTTCTAAAGCCTCTTAGAAGATCCGCATAAAAGATCTCGTTAAATATCCCATCTACTACACACTTATGTGTCACCACCATGCGTCACAGATGTAAAACACCGCAGCTAAACAAGGCTGCTGACCAACGTAAAGCGCTCCTAAGAGCTTTGACTACTCAGTTAATCCTCAGAGGCGAAATCAAAACCACTAGAGCCAAAGCTGATGCGGTTCGCACTACGGCTGATCACATGATCACTCTTGCTAAAGATGGATCTCTCCATGCTCGCCGTCAAGCGATCGCCTATTTGTATGATCTCTCGGTTAAAGATGGCGAACCCGTTGGCGATCGCCCCATGACCAAGACAAAACAAGAACAATTACCCGAAGCAGATCGCGTTACTACTTTAGTTGACTTGCTATTTAGCCAAGCTGCTGAACGTTATGCCGATCGCAACGGTGGCTATACCCGTATCATTCGCACGATTAGTCGTCGTGGTGACAATGCGGAAATGGCGATCTTGCAACTTGTGTAAATAACACTTTAAGAAAAACTTAAAGAAACACCTAAAGATGTTTTCTGCTGATTCTGAGTCTCTCCGTCGTGTTGCTTTAGTTATTCAATATCTAGGTACATATTTTTACGGGTGGCAAAGACAGCCAAATCATCCCAGCGTGCAGCAAACGATTGAAGAAGCGATCGCTAAGATTTGCGGAAAAGTAACAGTTTTGCATGGCGCGGGTAGAACGGATACAGGAGTTCATGCGGCGGCTCTAGTAGCCCACTTTGACACTTCCAGTTTGATTCCGCCTCAGCGTTGGGCAAAAGTACTTAACGCCTACTTACCCGAAGGCATCCTGATTTGCGGATCGGCAGAGGTGAAGAGCGACTGGCACGCAAGATTTTCGGCGACATGGCGGCGTTATCGTTACACGATTTACACCGCAGCGATCCCGAATTTATTTGTGAAGCAGTTTAGCTGGCATTACTACCATAATCGCCTTGACGAACAGCTTATCCATCAAGCTTTGCAGCCAATGCTCGGCGAACAGGATATGGCGGCTTTCCAGAGAGCAGGTTCGAGTCGTCCCCATAGTCGTCTTGATCTTCAAGAAGCGATATGTTGGCGAGATGGCGATTTTGTCCACATTGAAGTTCAGGCTAGTGGCTTTCTGTACGGCATGATCCGTTTATTAGTAGGGCAGTTAGTCGATGTGGGGTGTCAACGCCTCAGTATCGAAGCCTTTACGAATAGATGGCAAGAAAAACGCCGTATTGAAGTTATGTATGCCGCGCCACCACAAGGACTTTGCTTATTGGCGATCGGCTATGCCGATCATCCCTTTGCCGAGTCTAGATCGCACCAGCAAACGTTGGCTTTAAACGATAACCATGTAATCACCTTGGTTTGAAGTTTCAGAAAGCGTTCCAGAAGGCGTTCCCACAATTAAAGTTTTAATAGAAAAATCTCGCTTGTAGAGAAACCAATGACTACAACTACACTCACCCCTAATAAAAGCTACTTACCTAGCGATCCCGATCGCAAATGGTACATTATCGATGCTGAAGGTCAGCGCCTCGGACGGCTTGCTAGTGCGATCGCGGTGATCTTGCGCGGTAAGAATAAGCCCATCTATACGCCCCACTTGGATACTGGCGATTTTGTCGTTGTGATCAACGCCGAAAAAATTGCCGTAACTGGTAAAAAATCCACCCAAAAACTATACAGAAGACATTCTGGTCGTCCAGGTGGGATGAAGGAAGAAACTTTTGACAAAGTAATTGCTCGCGTTCCCGAACGGATTCTTGAACACGCCATCAAAGGTATGTTGCCCAAGAATACCCTTGGTCGTCAGCTTTTCACTAAGCTCAAGGTTTATAAGGGTGCAAACCATCCCCATGCTGCTCAACAGCCTGAAACCTTGGTTATCAACACCATCCCATCTCAGAAGTAGGAGAAATAACTCATGTCAGATACTGAACGTTCTAATCGTGCTGTTTACTGGGGAACTGGTCGTCGTAAGAAAGCGATCGCCCGTGTCCGCCTCGTTCCAGGTGAAGGCAAAATCGTGATCAATGGCAAGCCAGGCGATCTGTACTTGCAGTTCAACCCTACCTACATCTCTGGTGTCAAGGCTCCTTTGGAAACCTTGGGCTTGGAAAATGAGTATGATGTTTTGGTCAATGCTCATGGTGGTGGTGTCACAGGTCAAGCCGATGCAATTAAACTAGGCGTTGCTCGTGCATTGTGTGAACTTGCTCCCGAAAATCGTAAGCCTCTGAAGATTGAGGGTTACATGACCCGCGATCCTCGTTGTAAGGAACGTAAGAAGTATGGACTTAAGAAAGCTCGTAAGGCTCCTCAATACTCGAAACGGTAATTACAAAAAAAGAGTTCTCAGTGAGAACTCTTTTTTTTGCTGTTTTTTAGTAAAATAAATGTGATTGGGGCGGTGGCGATCGCCCGTCATGCTGGCTGTCGCTGCAAGATTTCGGTGCGTCTTTGCTTAACCAATTCGGGAGTATAGCGATTTTTGTCGTCCTGTGTGCCGAAACCAAGACGAGCATAAACTTCACCACCAATACCAGGAATAACAATCCCATCAGAAGTTTTTTCGTTGTCTTCAGCTAGATAGACATAATGAAATTTGTTACATATTTCAGGGGAAAATCCTTGCTGAAGGCGATCTTCTGCACCTTTGTAGATTACTGGCGCAACGATAAATATTTTGCTTGGAGATATCCTTGCGATTGTATCGATTAAGTTGGTGCGAACAACACAAGCACCCGAAATGATTGACTTCACTACAACTAAGTTATCTACTTGATGGTTTGATGGTTCGAGATAGCGTTTTAGGATTGGGGCAACTTGTAAATCAGAAATTCCAAATGGCTTAAATCGCTTGTTCCAAAAACAGGCAAATGTAACTTTATGAAGATCTCTGTCTAATTGTTTGAGTATACCTTTGGCGAGAAAGTCGGCATCTTCGGCTGTGCTGACAAGATATGCTGATTCATCGTGGCTAGAAATTTGCGACAAAACCACGTTTGCTAGAAATTCTCCTAGCTGGTACATACTCTGACGATAAGATTTTTCGCTACTATTCTTGTCTGCGAGGATGTTTAGTAACGCTTTTTCTTGGGGACCAGCAAATTTGGTGTAATCTCTGCTCACGGTGACGCTTAGTTTAGGATTTGTTGTATGAATATTGTCTTTGAGTATAGGCTTTTGACGAGTGTTGTACAAGAATGCAACAAAAAAATGCAAAAAAAGCGGCTAAAGCAAATTCTCTAATTCATCAAATGTGTTTGGCTCAAGCTGTATGATTAAATTTTGAAATTTTTGAAATTCTTCGCTGTCTAAGCTAAATGGGTATGTGCCATCCATATAGACAACAGTACCAACTTGGTACTGCCAATGAAAAAAGCCTTTAGATAACTCGTAAATAAAGCCATCGATACCTTGAAGGATGAAGACAACTTTTGATGCAAGTGCAAATGATTTGTCGAGACTCAATGAACGGATGAATGATGGCTGACAGTTTCGTGCTTTTTGAAGGATTTCTAATACGGTGGTTTGAGATGTGTCACTGGATACCCATGCGCCAAGTAAGATTGATGCGACACATTCGATTTTGTCTAGGGTTGGAGACTCGAATGCAGTTAAATAGGCGATCGCAGTTTTGAGGTCGTTACTAATTTGCAATAATGCGTTGAGGGTTGGACGATAGGGAAAGAAGATTACGGAGCTATAGGATCTCAGATCGTTGGGTATAGATTCGGTTAGCTCGTTTGAGACATAATCAGATGACGTAACAAGGAAAATTTCAGATGTGCGACTTAACGCTTGGGTATTGAGGTCAAATTGCAATCTGAAGTCATAGGCAATTTTGACTTGACTGGTATCTGTTCCCCATGAAAGTGATTGTGTTTCTTTGATTTGGTAATGTTGTATGGTTGAGTCTGCACCACGATCAATGATTAGATCATCGACAAAAGCAGGTATTTGGCTAAGAATATAAATATTTGCTGTTTGGGCGATCACTTCTGGAGCAAGCAAGGCAATTTGATAGATCGCAAAAAAGTTTTCATATGTATTTCCTTTTTGATTGCTGCGACCGCCCCGATGTTTGTTGCGTAAATAGCTGAAAACTTCTTGGCTTAAAACTTGCGCTAGTTGATCTTCGGAATACATTTACTACTTTGACGTAAAACTATATTTTAAAGTAACTCCAAACATTTTTTGTTTTTTGTACAATGGTAATAAATAAGTAAAAGATT
This sequence comes from Pseudanabaena sp. OTE_70b_metabat_355, assembly GCA_031377675.1. Taxonomy (GTDB): domain Bacteria; phylum Cyanobacteriota; class Cyanobacteriia; order Pseudanabaenales; family Pseudanabaenaceae; genus Pseudanabaena. Next base: position 20,575 of record JANMFC010000167.1, read on the forward strand.
TATGTCGTCAGCGCTCAGTGTAGAAAAATTAGTCTCCGATGCTAAAGAGACAGCCAATAAATTAAGCATTAAAAAGTTTGATATCTATGGCGCGATCGTTGATGAAACCAGTGCCGAAGTTGATAGTGGCGCTCCTAAACAAGTCTCTGCATCTAACCGCGCTAGCATCACCGTGCGGGTTTGGAATGACGAGGGAACAGTCGGCGTTACCTCTACCACGAATATCGATCGCCTAGGCTTAGAACTTGCCCTCCAAAGCGCCCACGAAGCGAGTTTCTTTGGTGCAAAAGAAAATATCCATGATTTTAGTCCCGAAGCGATCGCCGATATTTCAGAGCGTGAGCCGCAGGTCGTCACACCCACCCATATTGAGCAACTAGTCGAAACACTTTTGGGTGCAGAAAAAGAATTGCTAGCCGCCCACCCAGCGATCGCGGGAGTTCCCTATAACGGCTTGTCTCAGAGGGATATGAGTCGATTCTATCTAAATAGCGATGGGGCTATGCGAAATGAAAGTAACTCCTATAGCTCTATTTATCTTTACACTAAAACCGAAGAAGAAAACCGCAAACCTCGTAGTGGTGGCGCTTATCGGATCAGTCGGACGTTTGAAGATTTAGATGTAAGAGGCTGTGTGTCGGAGACTGCCGAAAAAACGATCAGTCATTTGAATTATGAAAAAATCAAGTCGGGCAAGTATTTAGTCGTATTTTCTCCCGAAGCTTTTTTAAGCTTAATTAGCGCCTTCTCCAGTCTATTTAATGCCCAGAGCATTCTCGATAAAAATAGCCTCTCTACACCTGAATCAATTGGTACAGCGATCGCTTCACCCCTGTTAAATGTGAGTGACGATGAGCTACATGTCGGCAATATTGGCGCATCCACCTTTGATGGCGAAGGAACTCCAACTCGACGGACTCCTTTAATTACTAACGGAATTTTAACCAACTTTTTACATAGTTCGGTAACGGCTAAACGCTTGAATTCTAAGCCTACTGGTAATGGTAGCGTTGGCGCAAAGGTTTCGGTGAGTCCTAATTTTTTCCATATCGAACGCAGTACAGCCGATGCAACTAGCGAGAAAATTTATGATCTTGCCACAGCCGAAAACGTGATTTTGATTGATGATTTACAAGCTCTCCATGCGGGTGTACAAGCATCTCAAGGTTCGTTCTCTTTGCCTTTTGATGGTTGGTTGGTAAATAAAGGCGATCGCATTAGTATTGAGTCAGCGACAGTGGCGGGTGATATTTTGACGTTACTCAAGGCGATCGTTTATGTCGAGCCAAATGTTAAAGTCACGCCTTCTGGTGTCGCCCCACAGGTTTGGTTAGATGGTTTATCGATTACGGGTGAAGGATAAAATCGAAAAAGGCGTGCGAAGCACGCCTTTTTCGATTAAGTTTTGGCATTGTATAAATTAATGTTTTCCATCTGAGCACCATCAAATAGAGCCTCTTGGACATTTGCCCAACTCAAATTTGCGCTGCGTAAATCCGCTCCCCGCAAGTCCGCTCCCCGCAAATCCGCCCCTTTGAGATTGGCATAACGGAGATTGGCGCGATGCAAATCGGCTTTGTTTAAGTTGGCATAGCTCAGATCCGCCCCAGTGAAATTGGCTCTGCACAGTTTAGCGGTGGCTAAATTAGCTTTACTCATCGCCGCATGGCTAAAATTGAGCTTATGCAGATCGATCGCTTTTAAATCAGCCCCCACAAGATCGACATTAGCAAATTCTTTTTTCCCTGCTCGATATAATTGCAAAAACTCTTTAGCATCCATTAATACTCTCTTCCCAGTGAACACAGCGCTTGCAGCACTTTCAAGCTTTTCTTTAATAGGCTGTAATTAGCGGTGCATGGCGAAGCCACGCACCGCTAAGAATTTTTAACCTTCAAATGAGTCAAGGTCGAGCGCGGCGGAACCACCGCGCTCGAGTTCGATTAACATCTGTCCTAGCTGTCTCCAAACTAGCAGCGTAATACCAACGGTGAGTGGGATAGCCACAACATAACCAAATAGGGTTGGTAGACCAAATATTTCTAGCCCTGTAGACATAAACACGGCAATACTGATGGTCATGCCAAGGTAAGGAACTTTGATACTGCCGCTTTTGAGTTCTAGGATGACGCGAGAAGATTTACTTACTGACCATTTATTGACAAGAGTGCGTAAAGTTACTTCAAACGATCGCCCACAGGCGAGTCCCGCAAGGAGGGAAATAGCAAACAAAAAGTAAGGAGGATCGGAGGGAAAATAGTAATTCACAGATATGTTAGTTTTTATGATTGGTTTTTAACTTTGATTTCATTCTAGTACAAAGGTTTTAACCAAACTCTACTTATCGCAAGAGATAGCGTGTTATAAAATCATATTCCAGAAAAAAGTTTAAAACTGCCGCTTTGCGGCAGTTTTAAACTTTTTTCTGGATCTTAGGATGGCAATTTTAATTGTTGAGCAGGGGTGAAAAACTGGCGGGAAACGAGATTAGTTAATATCAACGCCGTAATTAAATTGGCAGTCGTCACTGCAAATAAAATTACCAGTTGATAGCGCACCGCTAATAATGGTGATACTCCCCCCAAAATTTGCCCTGTCATCATCCCTGGTAAAGACACAACCCCAGCTACCATCATCACATTAATTGTGGGGATCATCGCTGCTCTGATTGCCTCAGATTGATAATTAGCGATCGCCTGTTGCGGCGTAGCACCTAAACATAAATATGTCTCAATATCTCGCGATCGCTTCACCAAGTCTTGCGTAAATCGTTCAGCAGCGATCGCCGCTCCATTCATGGAGTTCCCTAAAATCATTCCTGCAAGGGGGATCAAATATTGCGGGGAGTACCAAGTATCGGGCTGCACGACTAAAAATGTAGTATAGGCAAGAATTGCGCCTGTCCCCACCACCACCGATATCCACATAATCGGCAAAACGTAGGGTACTTTTTCGCGTACGCGATTTTTGGCTTCCCGTGCTGCCATCAGGCTCATTAGTAAAATAATAAACAGGATTACTAAAGGCTGTTTGATTTCAAAGACCGCATCTAGTAAAAAACCCACTACAACCAATTGAATAACGCTACGAATAGTCGCTATTAATAAGTTCTTGGCGATCGCTAATTTTTGCCAGATCGAGAAACTAATAGCGATCGCTACCATACCGAGAGCGATCGCCATTTTAGGAATATCTAGATCAATAACGGCAGTCATACTAGGCTTGGAGCGCGGCTAAAGTCTGCGAACCGATTACTCCATCTACATTTAAGCCGTAAAATGCTTGGGCTTTTTTGATCGCATTGGTAGTCTTTGAGCCTTGGATACCGTCGATCGCTCCATCATAAAAGCCAAGATTGCTCAATAACTTCTGACCTTCTTCGATGGAACTATCAGAAACATCGCTAACTGTTTCAGAAACATTGCTAGCTGTTTCAGGAACAGTACTATTTGCCACATAATTATCTCCTGCCTCCAACGCGGCGATCGTCAAAGAGCCAGCCACCCCATCAGCGATTAAACCATAGGTTTTCTGGGCAAGAATGATCGCCTCTTTGGTCATCGGACCTTTAACGCCATCAATCTCACCGCCATAAAATCCGCGATCAATTAATAATTGCTGAGCATTCTTAATTGCCTCAGTTTGACCCATAGTTTGCGGAGCGCTAGTCTGATCATCAGTATCTGAAGCACTAGAAGCAGAAATATCCGCTTCATAGGTGTCATTTTGTAGCGCTGCAAAGGTTTGTTCGCCGAGCTTACCATCCGTATCTAATTTATAAAATGTTTGAGCAGCAATAATCGCTTCGGTTGTATTCGTACCTTTAACTCCATCGATCGCGCCTGGATTAAAGCCACGTTTTGCGAGTAGTTCTTGAATACTGGCGATTTCAGGGGTATAAGCAAAGGACACAATCGGATTAGCGGTCATCGCGATCGTCCCCGCCGCCAAGCCCACGCATAGGACTGATTTAGCATGGCGCGAAGATTGGGCGATCGAGCCAAGCAGTTGACAATCTAAGTTCTGGTCAATCGATTCGCCTTGCTCTAAGCGTTCGCAGAGCATTTCACTATGAAGATAAGCAACAAGTTCCATACAATTCAACCTCTATAAACAATGCCGTGAAAAAAGTCCTAAAGAATGTCATTCGGTTAATCAACTAGCTTATAGCTGTCAAATATCCTTATATCTATTGTATGTAAGAAACAAGGAAATGTTGGAAATTGCTGTTTTTTGTAACTTTTCTACTTATGTTTAGCATTTTCTAGAATGTTGGGGAACATGTGAGTGAGAAAGCCCGTCTTGTCGCGAAAAGATTGTCGATGTGATTGGGAAGATTTTTAAAATGATTGCAAGAAAATTTCTGGTTAGTTCATATTCTGCTTTATTAGGGCTGGGCTTAGGATTAAGCGCGATCGCTCTAGCTACCATCGCTTCACCACAACCAGTTAGAGCATCAGATAAAGTATCAGAACAGCCCAAACTAGATCAACTCGTTAAACAAGCTGCCTCCAGCGATCGCAATGTATCGGAAATAGCGATCGCCAAGTTACGCGAATTTAAGAATGCTGGTGTCGATGCATTTTGGAAAACTTATCAACAGGATTTAGCCAATAATCCACAATTACGCGCAACATTAGATGCAATTTGTCAGCAAAAAGACTGTGATGCATCGCGATTGTATTGGTATAAAGATTTAGAAGCAGCCAAGAGTGCATCTCAAGAAACAGGAAAGCCGATTTTATCTTTGCGGTTGTTAGGAAATCTTAATGACGAATTGAGTTGTGCTAATAGCCGATTTTTCCGCACGGCGCTCTATCCCAATGCGGGAGTCTCGCAACTGTTGCGCGATCGCTTTATTTTGCATTGGCAATCAGAGCGCCCTGTTCCGAAGGTGACGATTGATTTTGGGGATGGTCGCAAACTAGAGCAAACTCTGACGGGGAATAGCATCCATTATGTATTGGACAGTGAAGGTCGTCCGATTGATGCAATTCCTGGGTTGTATAGTTCCCAAGCTTTTATCGAAAATCTCAAAGATGCTGAAAAGGTGGTAATCGCGGTACAAAATCTTAATAGTGATTTAAAGCTACGCCGTGAAGTTTTGGTTAAATATCATCGCGATCGCTATGCAAAATTAGAAAAAAATTGGCAATCAGATCTCACTCGTTTACGCTTACCTTTACAACCTTTGCTACCTTTGACTGTTACTGACCCCAAAGCTAGTGCGATGCTGACGAGTCGTCTGACTGTTGGTAAAGCGATGGTAGAGTTGCCAACTTTGAGCCGTACCGATAACGCAATATTGTCGGAAATTGCGCCAGTTTCCCAGTTTGCTAAGCTGAGTGATGTGAATTGGGCGAGATTAGCAAGACTGTATCAAAATCGGGTCTATCTCGATCAAGGTAGCCTCAAAGTAATGGAACGGAAATTATCACCGACTGCGGCTTTAAAATCGGTAGTGGATAGTTTTGAGAGGGCGATCGCGCAGGACACAGTTCGCAATGAATATGTTTTTCATGCTCAGATTCATAACTGGTTTGTCAATGATGAGTTTGCGGATGGTGAGACATCTCTAGCATCCCTAAATCGCCGTGTTTACGATCAATTGTTCCAGACTCCCGCTAGTGATCCTTGGTTGGGTTTGGTCAACGAAAATGTATATACAGGAATTAGTAAGGTAAATTAGTTAAGACCAAAAATTTGATAAAACCCAAAATCATTGCGCGGGCAAAGCCCGCGCAATGATTTTGGGTTTTATTGGCGTTTAAAAAATATGGCAAATCGAAATATTAGCGATCGCATTCAGCAATTTAATAAAAGTCAGCCACGCGATCCAAATTTACTCAAAGCTAAATATGCGGCGATGCGGGCGAAAGAGGAGAATCCATTTGTCTTTTTTCGGGCGACTTGTCATCTTTTTTATGAAGACTTACCGATCAAATCTTGGTTTGAGAAAGCTCCCTTAGTTTGGATTTGCGGCGATCTGCATATTGAGAATTTTGGCAACTACAAAGCCGATAATCGCCATGTGTATTTTGATATCAATGATTTTGATGAAGCGATCCTCGCACCCGTCACATGGGAAATTGCGCGGTTGTTAACTAGTATTTTTGTGGCTGCGGAAACCTTTAAGATGGAGAAACCATTTGCAGAAATGCTCTGTCAGCATTTTCTTGATGCTTATAGCAAAGCGATCGCCGAAGGAAAAGCCTATTGGATGGGAGAAGATACCGCGCCTCCAGTAATTGAAGATTTACTGTCCCGCAAAACTCAAGTTAAGCGCAGAGATCTGCTAGAGGAGCGGACAGTTCTCGACAAAAATCGCCAAAAGCGATCGCTAAAAATTGACAATCAAAAAGCGCAAGCAATTTCTGAGGCGCAAAAACAAAAAATTCAAGATTTCATGAAAGGCTTTGCCGCCAAGCAATCTAATCCCGAATTTTTCAAGCTGATTGATGTCGCTCAACGGATTGCGGGTAAGGGAAGTTTGGGCGTTGAACGCTATGTTTTATTAGTGGAAGGTAAAGGTTCGCCTGATGGCAACTATTTGCTCGATCTTAAGAAAGCATTACCTTCGGCACTTACTCCTGTGATTAAGATGGCAGGCATTGGGGAATACCCGAAGTTGCCCAGTGAAGCAAAGTGGTCAAGTGAAGCCGATCGCATTGTCACCGTTCACAGGCGATCGCAAGCGATGCCAATTGCATTTCTGCAAGCCGTGACTATTGGTGCAGATTCCTTTGTTTTGCGAGGACTACAGTCCACCCAAAGCCCCACCGATCATTTGAAGATCGAGAAATGGGATGATAAGTTAGAAGAATCAGAGCAGTTGATCCAGTCTTTAGGAAATGTCGTGGCTTGGGCGCATTTGCGGAGTAGCGGTCATCAGGGTTCAGCGATCGCCGATCAATTAATCGATTTTGCTGGCAAATCGAAATGGAAAGCTGAAGTAATCGAATATGCTAAAGCCTATAGCCAGCAAGTAAGCCAAGATTGGCAAGAGTTCTGCACAGCCTGTTGAGGATTAGGACTTACGCAAAATAACCAAACGTAGGGGCAATTCATGAATTGCCCCTACGTTAGAATCACGGTTTCAAGTCTTTTTGCGTAAGTCCTAAGGATTTGAAAGGGCTGCTAAGCAGCCCTTTCAAATTCTCAATGTTTCGTTTTAGCGAAAAGCGCTCTACTTAATTTGAGTGGGAATTGCTGAGGTTGTTTTTGGTGCTTTGGTCGTACCTAAAGCCGCATGGATGCCGCGTAAAGCGAGGATAATCACCGCGCAAACAACGACATACTGAGCAAATTGGAGAGGAATACTTGGAGTTTGCAATAGAATTTTGCTAAGAGGATTAGATTCTAGAGATGTCTCTTCAGAATTCCTAACTTGTCGCTCAAGATCTCTATCAAGTTCTCGCTCAAGTTCTGTGTCAATTGGTGTATCAACCATCTCTGCGGAAGCAACATCAGCCAGAAATAGAACTTCAGGATCTTGAAAGGATTGAGGATTTTCTGCGTCAGATCTGAGGGATTCAGGTGAAGAGATACTTTGTAACGATTCAGCAACATTAGTCTCACCAAACATGGCATCTAAGTCTGGACTCGTTGCTGAAAGATCACTATTAACGCGATCGCGATATTGTTCAGGCATAGATTGCTCAGGCATGGCTTGTCGAGGGAATACTGGTAAAGGAGGTATTGTAAGTCGTGCTTTTGTCTCCGACAATCCGCCATTTCCCAGAACATCATCAAGAACTTTTTCGCTGGAAGCAATACCACTGTTACCTTGTGTTTCTTGGGATTCTCGCTCTACCAGAACAATTTCCTCTGTCCATGCAGGTTCTTCGGCTCCCGCTTGCTGCCAAGAAATTTTCAGACTCGAAACTGTTTTAACCTCAATCGTAAGAAACCATTTTTTGATCATCCCCACCAGCACTGGTCGTTTGGGAATTCGCATTTCGTCATCCATCGATCGCAAATCTGACTCAATTAAAATTTCAAGGCGATCGCCTGAGCGTTCAACATTAGCTAGCATTCCTTGCGATTTGAGCAAACGATTCATCAACGAACCGATCGCATTAACATCACCTTGTTTTGCCTGTTCGACCAGTGGGTTTTCTGACATCTGCACAACTTTTGCCTACTCTAAATACATTGACGTTTTAAATTAAGCCAAATGTATCAGGTTTTTGGAAATTTTTTGTAAAACATGACTTAAAAAGTCCAAAAGATAAAAGGGCGCTCAGCGCCCTTTTATCTTTTAAACAAGTCGTACCAACTTTGCACTTAAATCCCACAACTTCTCAGCCCTTGCATCATCTCGCGCTTGAGGCGAAACTGTCTGCACAAAAGACTTGCCATCTTGTTTCTGGCGATTGCCCCAACTCCAGTAAGCGCCTGATTGCTTGTAGTTAGGATCGGCAAGCACCGCCGCGACTCTTTCGCCAGAAAGTTCTTGGCTGACATATCCCTTGGTGATATTTTTTTGAAACAATGGAAATAGCTTCTGAAACAGGGGATAGTGATTGCGGAAAAGCGGCGTATCGGCGACACAACCAGGGTAGAGGGATAAAAAAGAAATCCCCGTTGATTCGTGGTAGCGGCGATGCAATTCTCTCATGGTCAAGATATTGCAAACTTTGCTTTCTTTGTAGGCGCGAACTGGTTCAAACTTTTTACCATTTGCCATCGAGATTGGCTCTTTAAACCCTTTCTCAAATCCTTCGAGATTACCAAGATCGGGCTGTGGTGGGATCTTACCGCCGAGTTCGTCAGGGTTATGGGTAACGGTTCCCAAAATCACCATACGGCGATCGGCATAAGTAGATTTTTTCATGTCCTCTAGCAACAGATTGCAGAGGAGAAAATGACTAAGATGATTGGTGGTCATGGTTAGCTCAAATCCTTCGGGCGATCGCAAAGGTTCTTTGATCAATGGCAGATAGACGGCGGCGTTGCAAAGTAATGCATCAAGGCTGCGCCCTGTAGCCCGAAATTTTGCGACAAATTCACGGACGCTGACTAAAGATCCCAGATCCACTTGAATGATCGTATAGCGGTCTTTAGGAATGCCAACGGATTCGGCGGCTTTTTCGGTCTTGGGGATATTGCGGCAAGCCATGACAATGTGCCAACCTTTATCGGCCATTGATTTCGCTGACCATAAACCCACACCCGAAGATGCGCCTGTGATAATTACTGTAGGGGCTTGGGGATATGACATTTTAATGAATAAATCTATTTAACTTTATTTAAAATTTTACAGCGATTTGGCAAGCCCCAAAAAAGAGAATTGCAGCGCGAAGCGCTGCAATTATCTGCTAACGAAATTGAATAATTTAGGCATTCACACCTGATTGAGCGAGTTTCTGTACTAATTCATCGGCAGCTTGGCGATCGCTATAGGCTCCAACTTGTAATACAGATCTACCACTACGCAATACCCGAAAAGAGTCAGGAACAATAGTTTTTACCCGTTGGGATACCAATGTGGTAGAAGTTGGCACAATCACACGATATTGGAATGGCTTGCCAGTAGTGGGATCAAGAGTAACTGGTGGTAAAGCCGCTACTTGATTGGGAAGTTTGGGATTGGAAGAGTTACCATTGCCACTATAAGCGCGTTCGATTGTAATTACCGTGGGTGAGTTATTACCGCTTGGATTAGGGTTTGTGGAAATAACTGGGCTTGGTAAAGACTGCGTTGGCGGTTTAGCGGGGACAAATACGCTGGTTGGGACTGGGCGCTGAATGGGAATTGTCGGACTAGGATTTGGTCTAGAATTGGGATAAGTAGAAGAAGATGGAATAGTCGTGATTGGGGAAATAGGAGAACTGGAGGCGGTGAGATCTAGTAACCCCTTAACCCGCGATCGCGTGATTTGATTGCCTGCTGCGGTTAAAGGGATTGTGGTCGCATTGTTAATATCAAATTCACGATTATTGCTAAAGCGGTTATTTCCCAAGGAAACTGATGTACCAAGGTCAGGGCGAGGCGAACCAGAGGAACCACTGAGAACCACTAAGCCGTTGCGCTGATTATCAGCAATTATATTCCCTCTCAATATCGGCTGAGCCGTGTTGGAAATAATCACTCCATCAACATTGCGGGTAATTTGATTGTTGATCAAAGCAACTTGGGATTGTTGACCAATGGAAAGCCCAAAGCCAGTGTTCTCAAATCGATTATCGCGAATTTCACCTGTGCTTGACCCAACTGCGGAAATACCACTACCCGTATTGCCCGTAAATAAATTGTTACCAATATAGGCGTTAGCGCTACCTGTGAGGAAAATGCCATCATGGGTACTGCGTACGAAGTTATTATTCGTAACCACGACATTACGACTGGATTCTAGCCATAATCCATAACCGCGTGGATTGCTATTGGTGACGGTAATTCCTTCGATGCGTGAATTATTTGCCGCCACGATCGCGATATTTTGACTGGCAAAGGTAGAACTAACAAAACGTCCACCGCCACTAATTACCACATCGGTTCCATTACTACTAGGATTACCGCGTAAAATTGCACCTCTAGGAAGACGAATTGGGAATATTTCACCATTATTATCGCTATAAGTACCCGCATCTAATTGGAAGACCGTGCCTTCTTGGGGATTAGCGGCGATCGCGGCGGTGACTGTCCGAAAAGCTTGTGACTGCGAGCCATTGACATTTGCATCCGAACCTCTAGGCGACACAAAAACTATTTTCTGTTGTGTATTTACCTGCGCCCAAACGGTTGATGGTGAGGAGATTGCTAGGATACTTAGAGCCAATACAAAAGCGGGCTTAACGACTTTAATATTCATAATTAATTTAAAAAGGAAGATGGGATTGATGAAACTTTGATACCGAAATAGACTAGCAGGCAGTTAATTTTGTTTCATTACTTCTGCATTGCTGATCCAAGTTAACTCTATTGCTTTTGTCCCGTTTGCAAATTCCATAAACTAGTATAAATTCCATTCTCCGCAACCAACTGATCGTGCGTACCAGTCTCCACAACTTTGCCGCGATCCATTACATAGATGCGATCAGCATTGCGAATGGTGGATAAACGATGGGCGATCGCGATAGTCGTGCGGTTTTTGGTAATTTGTTCTAAGGATTTTTGGATCGCCGCTTCAGTTTCATTGTCTACCGCCGAAGTCGCCTCATCAAGAATCAAAATTGGAGGATTGCGTAACACCGCACGGGCGATCGCAATGCGCTGTCTTTGACCACCCGAAAGCTTTTGACCGCGTTCACCAACAATCGTATCGTAACCCTTGGGCAACTCTTGGATAAACTCATGGGCTTCAGCAATTTTGGCAGCTTCGACAATTTGATCAACGGTTGCATCAAAGGAACCATAGGCAATATTTTCTAAAACGGAGCCGTGAAATAGAAACACATCTTGGCTCACCCAACCGATACAAGAACGCAGCGATCGCAATTCTAAGTCACGAATATCAATGCGATCGAGAAAAATATTTCCCGATTGAATCTCGTACAGCCGCAATAGTAACTTCACCAAAGTACTTTTGCCTGAACCCGTTGCGCCAACGATCGCCGTAGTTTTATTCGCCGCTATTTCTAGATTAAGATTCTCGACAATTGGAAAATTTGCCGCATAGCCAAAGGTGACATTTTTTAATTGAATAGAGGTTTGAATTAGATTTTGGGGTGAGAGAACTTGTGAGCCAGAATGAATCGCGATCGGTGTATCCAATAAATCTAGAATTCGATTAGTGGAAGCCATCGCTCTTTGATATTGATCGAGGGTTTCGCCCAATCGGGTAAGGGGCCAAAGTAGGCGCTGAATCAGATAAATCATTACCGAGTAATTACCGACCGAAAGTCTTTGCGCCTGTACTTCTAATCCGCCATAGTACAAAATCGCAATAAATCCCCCAAAGATCAAAATTCTAATTAACGGAACAAAAGCAGCACTATAGGCGATCGCTTTGCGATTACTCTGACGATAGCGATCGCTTTCTTTTTCGATGCGTTTACGCTCATAATCCTCGGTGACAAAGGCTTTAATCGTGGTGATACCACCGATATTATTGGACAATTGACCATTGAGCAAACCCACTTTTTCGCGAACTTCAGCATAGCGGGGCGCAAGAAATTTCTGAAACCAAATCGATCCCCAGAGGATAAAGGGCATTGGCAACATCGCTAGCCAAGCCACATTCGGCGTAATTACAAAAAAAGCTCCACCAATCAAGAGAATTGTCGCGGAAACTTGGATGACTTCATTCGCGCCACCATCTAGAAAACGTTCCAATTGATTGACATCATCGCTCAATATCGACATCAATCCACCCGAACTGCGCTCTTCAAAAAACGCTAGCTCTAACTCCTGTAAATGTTGATAGGCATCAAGGCGCAGGTCATGCTGTAAAGTCTGAGCAAGATTTCGCCATTGCAAGGCATAGGCATATTCAAAAATCGATTCCAATCCCCAAATTACGCCACTGATTGCCGACAGAACCAACAACTGGGCGGCTAGTCCCTGCACTCCTAAAGGATTAGCCCAAAAATTTTCTTTTTGTAAAACTAGATCGATCGCTGCGCCAATTAATACAGGCGGAGCAAGATCGAAAAATTTATTCAGCGTAGAGTAGATTGTCGCCGTCCAAATTTGCGATCGATAATTACGCGCATAGCGGGTGAGGCGGATAAAGGGGTGGACGTTAGACATTTGGATTAATTGATTTGTCTGGACTTATTCCAAGATACAGCGCTTTGCGCTGTCATCAAACCAAAAAAAAATTTAAAAAAGCTTGCGAAGCAAGCCTTTTTAAATTTTTCTTATATCCCAAATCAAAGAGCCTCTCGCATAGCGAGAGGCTCTTTGGAATTATTCAGTTAGCTCTGGATCTTTACGCTTAATCAGTGGGCGCGGCACTGGCGGACGATCTTCAGCCGTCCTTGGACGGGGCGGATAAATACTGCCCACAGCATCTCCCTGATTGGCGCTCCAAGATGGCTTAAATGGGCGATCGCTATAATTGCGATCGCCATAACTACCACCCGAATTCCCACCATAATTGCGATCGCCGAAATTACGATCACCATAAGACCGTGGCGCAAAGCGACCACCGCCGCCACGACTATTGGACTGCGATCGCTTACCTTTATTGGGAATGATCCCGATAAACTGACCGTCAATAATCGTCAAAACATCGCCGTGACGTTGAACATTGACACTCCAAAACTGCCCAACCGCATCAGTTGGCAATAATCCCGTCAACCGCACCTTAAACTTGCTGTATTCCTTGCTAACTTTGTCTTTATCCTTATCAAACTTCTGCTCAGTCCGTCTCACCTTGACAATCACCGAATTGTCTTCTAATGACTGGCTCGATACCTCACCGCGTACTGAGAAATAACCATCTTCGACATGAGGATCAAGCGGCACATCGGATTTACCAAGCTCGACAGGAGCCCATACACCTGATATCTGAACGTGTAATTTCCCCGCCTTGTCATTGGTGCGTGGATATACGACCCACAAATAGTCGCGATCGCTTTCTAAACGTTTTTTCACAATCGAGATGATTTTGCCCAGCAATACCGCATCAACTTCAGTACCATCGGCGGTGAGAATATGTCCCTTGGCAAAGTTGTCCTCGTGGGCAATGTAGCGCCCCGCAATTACCCCGATTGCTCGATATTGAAATGGTTCTGTAGCTTCTGGAATTGGCTGTAAAGACGCTTTAGGCTCTTGGCTCTGACTGTCATCAGCATGATTAGCAGTGAGATTGTCCACAGAATGAGGGGAATAGGACTGATTGCTGTAGCTAGCGATCGCCTCAACAGGACGACTGCTCACTAAAGGCTTGGGCTTTGCCCCCGCAGGAATAACTTTAGGTACGGAAATAATAGGCTTAACCGTTACTTCGCTCTTTTTCGGTTCTACCGCCTTGTCGTCCAGATTCTGAACTGCATCTGGTGGCTTGGGGGCAATAACTTTGACAACTTCTAACTTAGGCAAATCTTTAATTGGAGGCTTAGTAGTGACAGATCGTGGCAAGGATGGATTGTTTGAGTCATCGGACTGACTCGGATTGCTAATTTTACTCATAATGAACCTCCAGAAAACTAAGGAGTCTAATGCGGACTAGACCTTAATGGGGACTGACTAGAAAAATGTAGTCGCCAAACGTAAATTCGTTTTATCTAACTCACATATTATGTAATTTAGATAAAGACAAATGCGAGTTTGTGTAAATCTTAATTAAAAAATCTTAATTAAGATTTACCTATATTTAAAACCTACCTAAATTAAGTTCCGCAAAAAAAATGAAATATTAGGTAGTCTAACTTGTCCCCTATTTGAGTGTGATTACAGTCGGCTTGTTCAGGCTAGGCTTATGGCGATCGCCAAATTACAGCTTAGATTGTAGTTAGATTACAGCTTCAAGAAAAGCATACACTATTCTACTTTAACCAACTTTGTCAGCATACAACCTCCGCCTTTTGAACTAAATTTACTTCACATAATTTTAATATTCCCTTCCCAGTAAATAGGTAGTGTCATGAATCATTCGCGCCCTCAAAGCCCTATAAACACAAACTTGTAGGGGTTGAGCATTTGCGCCACTATTTTTATAATCCCCACAATCATCTTGCAATGCAAATGCTCAACCCTTTGTGCTTTTATCGGTAAATTGTCCCTGCGTTGCGAGGTTTGGGCAAAGCATTGCCAAATCAAAATTATCTGAAAATTTATAGATTTTCGTGGCAATGCTTTGCCCCTACACAAGGATCGTCTTATGCGCGAATAATTCATGACACTAACCTATTTGCAGTGAAGAATTGTAACGGTTTTCGGTTGAGTGCGATGCCAAAAATGTAGTGGCAATTCATGAATTGCCACTACATTTTTGGCAGGTTGTGTATATTCTTAAGGATTTACTAAGAATTTGCGATCCCCACTAAATCCATGCATACGATGATTTTGTTCTTATTTTTGGGCAAAAATGCCTGTAATCTAGGAATGCATCATATTTCATTGATGGTTTCATTGATGGACGTTCGTGGATAGAGAGGACTTTATGACATCTGACAAGCAAAATTTTGGATTGATTGGTTTGGCGGTGATGGGTGAAAACCTTGCTCTGAACATTGAGCGCAATGGGTTTTCGATGAGTGTTTATAATCGCAGCCGAGACAAAACTGATAAGTTTTTGGCTACACGCGCTGCGGGGAAGAATTTTAAAGGTACATTCACGATCGCTGATTTTGTCGCGTCCTTAGAGCGTCCCCGCAAGATGCTGATTATGGTGAAAGCAGGAGGTCCTGTTGACGCGGTAATTCAAGAATTAATCCCATTTCTAGACGAAGGTGACATCATCATTGATGGTGGTAACTCGCTGTTTGGTGATACTGAGCGTCGTACCGTAGAGCTAGAGGCAATTAACCTTAAGTTTATCGGTATGGGTGTAAGCGGCGGAGAAGAAGGCGCTCTCAATGGTCCAAGCATGATGCCTGGTGGTCAGAAGTCTGCCTATGCCGAGATTGAGCCAATTGTGACTAAAATCGCGGCTCAAGTTGATGATGGTGCTTGTGTGACCTACATCGGTAAGGGCAGCGCGGGGCATTATGTGAAAATGGTGCATAACGGGATCGAGTATGGCGATATGCAGTTGATTGCCGAGGCTTACGATCTGCTCAGCACTGGTTTAGGCTTGACGGCAAGTGAGTTGCATGAAACCTTCACTGCGTGGAAGAGTTCCGAGCTTGATTCATATTTGATCGATATCACGGCGGATATTTTCACCAAGATCGATGAACTGACAGGGGATGCGCTGGTCAATAAAATTCTTGATGCGGCGGGTCAAAAGGGAACGGGCAAATGGACTGTACAGAGTGCCTTTGATCTGGGTGTACCGATCCCCACAATGATCGCGGCAGTAACGGCTCGCGTTATGTCTTCGTACAAAGAAGAGCGGGTGGCAGCCTCGAAGGTGTTGGTCAGTTCGACTTCTGGTAAATATGAAGGCGATCGCCAAGAGTTTATCGATGCTGTGCGTGATGCGTTGTACTGCTCCAAGATTTGTTCCTACGCACAGGGGATGGCGCTTTTGGGTGCTGCCTCTCGCGAGTTTGGCTACGATCTAAACTTGGGTGAAATTTCGCGGATTTGGAAAGGCGGCTGTATTATCCGTGCAGCTTTCCTTGACAAGATCAAACTTGCTTTCCAACGCAATCCTCAATTGCCTAATTTGTTAGTCGATCCCGACTTCAAAGAGACTATTCTTTCTAAGGAATCAGCATGGCGCAAGGTAGTCGTGGCGGCGGCGCAGTTGGGTATTCCTATTCCTGCGTTTAGTGCGTCTCTCGATTATTTCGATAGCTACCGACGCGATCGCCTACCTCAAAATGTGACTCAGGCTCAGCGCGATTATTTTGGCGCTCATACCTACGAGCGCACCGACAAGCCCAGAGGCGAGTTTTTCCATACCGAGTGGATGAAGTAATGTAGACTTATCACTGAATTAAGCTAAAGAATCTAAGCGATCGGGGCAATTTATAATTTATTTAGGTTGTCTCGATCATTCCCAAATGGATTTGCGTAACGATGTAATTTATAGAGTAGTAGCTCGTATTTTGGTTAGGTGAATAGTGAGTGTTGACGATATTGTTAAATTATCTGACGCAATTACGAAATTGCTCAGCGTCGTAAGCTGGCCACTAGTAATTGTATATATCCTGATCCTATTTGGTCGGGACTTACGTGATTTCTTCTCAAGTTTGGGGGAACTGTCGCTTAAAGGTGCTGGATTTGAGGCTTCGTTGAAGAGAAAACAAGCCGAAGTTGCTGCGGCACTATCTGCTGCCGTTGCCTCTAAACCCGATGAAAATAAAACTCTTGATAGCGTTAAGAAAGAAGCGATTATTGCCGCTGATGTTGTTGCTGAAGTTGCTGAAGTTGTAACGCCTCTTGCAATAAGGCGTGCTAGTAGAGCAACAATTCTTTGGGTGAATGATAATCCCAATCATAATAGCTATGAACGTCAAGCATTTGAAGCGATAGGAGTTAGTTTTGTATTAGCAAAATCGACAGATGAAGCGCTAAACAAAATTTCTCGACAACGTTTCGATGTAATTATTTCCGACATGGGGCGACCACCTGATTCCCGCGCAGGTTATACCCTTCTTGATAAGCTTAGATCTAGTGAAGATCAAACTCCATTTATCATTTATGCTCGTTCAAGAGACCCCGAACACGTTGCAGAATCACGCAGTCACGGGGCTATTGGATGTACTAACAATGCAAACGATTTATTTGAAATGGTTTTGATTGCTCTAGGTCGCGCAACATAAAACACATCATGATCGCATACCAAAGGCTTAACTGCTTAAGACTCAGACAAAGTAACTTGACCTAATTTTGAGTGGTACAAAAGCAGAGGCAAGTCATGATTACGGATGAATTTGACATTTACGAAGCAGAGATGCTCAGGGATGTGCAGATCGAGGACGAGTCAGGTTGTGACATCAGGGCAGGAATTAACCACGGCGCAAACCTTGGTAATTACCTATTGCAGAAAATCAATACTATTAGCCATGACGAGTTGAAAGAAATTTTGACCGCCAGCAAAGTTGGGAACATACTGTCATCCGAAGAGATTGATGAAGTTACAGCCAAAATCCAAGAAAAAATCTTAACCCCACGACTAGAGCTAAACCCCTATCCCATCACCAAATCAGCCTAGACTTAGATCTCAAAATAATCACTTAATCTATCTTATGACTGATATAGTGTTCGCCGATTCAAGAGCGATCGCCAAGAGTGCAAGGAAGTAGTAAAAACAAAAATATACTAGCGAGGTAACAACGCCTTAATATTTGCTTGAAGTTCTGGGTTAACTTTTTGCCAGCTTCTAGCAATATTAAAATTCATGTTTGTTTTAGCAACTTCTAGTAAAGAATCATCAATTGCATAAGTTTTTTCTTCTCGCAACCAAATCAAAATATCAGCTAAATGCCAAATCGAAGGTGTACCCTCATAAACAGGTAAAGGAGACCTTGGCGCATCCTTAACAATGAGGTTTCTGATATTTTGGCGGGAGCAACCAAGGATTTTTGCTGCATCCGTCAAACCGACAAAATCTGGTGTTGCTTCAATTAGAACCGCATGAGGAATTGCATTTTTCACATCAGTAATAGCACTGGAAACTGCTGCATAAGCAGAAGAAGCCTCGCGAATAAAATCGAGTGCAATATATCCTCTTGCTCCAATTCCAATTAAGGCATCATCGCAGCCACTTTCATATAGCTTCTCAATATAGTCACTACCCTCAACTTGGGAATTTTGGAGATTAAATTTTAAAGTAAATTCATACTCATTCATCACTTATTCCTCTTCTTCGTAGATAGCATTTGTGTTGATATGCCTTGTACAGTTATTCACAACTCGTTTAAGCTGTTTCGCATGATTCTCTGCATTTTTAGGAGTACTCCAAATACTCGATATGCAAAAAGTTCCGCTTCTGCATTCTTTGTCATTGTAAGGACAATAAATTTTGCCCCAAGCATGAGAGCCGCCAACATCAACTCGCCATCCATTTCTTTTGGCGTATTTCAATGCTGCTTCGATTTCCGACTTTGAATGGGATAGCCTTGCCATAAAGACTTTTTATTTTATAGATATTATGCCCAATGCATAAAGTTGTCAAGTGACAACTTTATACTTAAAAGTTAGTCTAGTCATTCATGATCGATCGCTCAGGGTAAAATAGCAAAACTGACTAAAACCCATAAAAGAACAAAACCTTAATTATTTTTTGTTTTTATAATATTCTCATATTGTTTTGTAACCGCCATGTCCCAACCCACGATTGAATCGATTTTACAAGAAACCCGCTTGTTTGAGCCACCAACCGAGTTCGCACAAGCTGCCCATATCAAAAGTCTTGAAGAATATCACCAAATTTACGATCGCGCTAAAGCCGATCCATCGGCATTTTGGGCTGAGCTTGCGGAAACAGAACTGCATTGGTTTCAGAAATGGCATACCACTCTCGACTGGCAACCACCATCAGTAAAATGGTTTGATGGCGGCAAAATTAACATTTCTTATAACTGTCTCGATCGCCATTTAAACACATGGCGCAAAAATAAAGCCGCACTAATTTGGGAAGGAGAAAATGGTGATTCGCGCACCCTCACCTATTCCCAATTGCATCGCGAAGTTTGCCAGTTTGCCAATGCACTCAAACAACTAGGCGTAACCAAAGGCGATCGCGTTGGTATCTATATGCCGATGATTCCTGAAGCAGCGATCGCGATGTTAGCCTGTGCCAGAATCGGCGCGGTACATGGCGTAGTATTTGGTGGATTTAGTGCTGAAGCTCTGCGCGATCGGCTGGTGGATTCCGAAGCAAAATTAGTAATTACGGCTGATGGTGGTTGGCGCAAAGATGCGATCGTGCCATTGAAGGAACAAGTCGATAAAGCGTTAGATCATGGAGCCGTTCCGACCGTTACTGGCGTGTTAGTTGTCAAGCGGACTGGACAGAATATCCACATGAGCGCAGGGCGCGACCATTGGTGGCATGACTTACAGCAGGGAGTTTCGGCTAAGTGTGAAGCAGAACCAATGGATAGCGAAGATATGCTCTTCGTTCTCTACACTTCAGGCAGTACAGGCAAACCGAAGGGAGTCGTGCATACCACCGCAGGTTATAACCTCTATAGCCATATCACTGCCAAATGGATTTTCGATCTCAAAGATACCGATATTTATTGGTGTACGGCTGATGTGGGCTGGATTACAGGGCATAGCTACATTGTGTATGGACCACTTTCCAATGGTGCGACCACACTCATGTATGAAGGAGCGCCCAGAGCTTCTAATCTGGGCTGCTTTTGGGATGTGATCGAAAAATATCAAGTGACTATTTTCTACACTGCTCCCACGGCGATTCGTGCTTTTATCAAAATGGGTGAACATCATCCCAATAGTCGCGATCTGACTTCCCTAAGACTATTAGGGACTGTGGGAGAGCCGATTAATCCCGAATCATGGATGTGGTATAAACGGGTGATTGGTGGTGGGCGCTGTCCGATTGTCGATACATGGTGGCAGACCGAAACAGGTGGGATTATGATTACCTCTCTCCCTGGAGCGATTCCCACCAAGCCAGGTTCCGCAACCCTTCCTTTCCCAGGGATTATTCCTGATATTGTCGATTTAGAAGGTAATTCCGCTCATGACAATGAAGGCGGTTATCTAATTGTGCGTCATCCTTGGCCGGGGATGATGCGGACTGTCTATGGCGATCCAGAAAGATTCCGCAAGAGCTATTGGGAACATATTCCACCCCAAGATGGTAACTATGTCTACTTTGCAGGCGATGGCGCAAGGAAGGATGCGGATGGTTATTATTGGGTTATGGGTCGCGTTGATGATGTGATTAATGTGGCAGGGCATCGTTTAGGAACGATGGAAATTGAGTCAGCATTGGTTTCACATCCTGCGGTTGCCGAAGCGGCGGTAGTCGGTAAGCCTGACGACCTTAAGGGTGAGGATATCTTTGCTTTTGTGATTCTTGAGGGTGATAATAAACCCAGTGAAGAACTGGCGAAGGAGCTAAAAACCCACGTTGTCACCGAAATTGGCGCGATCGCTCGTCCGAGTGAAATTCGCTTTGCGGAAGCACTACCAAAAACGCGATCGGGTAAAATTATGCGGCGCTTATTGCGATCGCTCGCTTCTGGTCAAGAAATCACCAGCGATACTTCCACTTTAGAAGATCGTTCTATCTTGGACAAATTGCGCGAAGGTGCATAAATACTTTCGGTTTTTGATAAATAGGCGATCGCGGTTTGGTGACTTGATTACTATGGCGATCGCCTTGCATTAATGTTTGATGATTAGGCGATAATAAAATCAATTAGTTTAATCGGCTATAACCTTCATGCAGTTTGAGTGGGACGAAACAAAAAATCTTGAAAACATTCGCAAACACGAAATAGACTTTGCAGATGTTCCCCTAATGTTTGATGGTGAAATGCTGATTGAGCTAGACGATCGCTTTGATTATGACGAAGATCGCTGGTTTGGGATCGGGTTTTTCGGTCTTGGCATAGCAGTCGTAGTCTGGACAGAACGCAAAAACAACATCATCCGTATCATCTCTGCAAGAAGAGCCAACCGTCATGAACAAAGAAAATTTGAACAGTACCTCTCGTACTAACTGGGCAGCATTGGAGGCAATGTCAGATGAGGATATTGATTACTCAGATATTCCACCACTAACGGATGAATTTTTTGAACGTGCAACTTTACGGATTCCTGTAGATCGAATTGAAAATCTAGTTCAACTCGATCCTGATGTAAAACAATGGTTTCAGGGTCAAGGAGATCAGTATAAGACTTTGATTAATAGTGTGTTGCGTCAATATATAGAAAACAACAAAACTCAGCAGTCAGCATAAACCTGTACTAAATAATTTGAACGATGGAGCGATTTACTGTGCCAATTCCTTGGGCTTAATCCCCAATTGTTCAAACATATTAGAATCCTCTTGCCAATTAGGATTTGCAGTTGTCAATAACTTCTCGCTGGAGAAAATAGAATTTGCACCTGCAAGAAAACAAAGCGCCTGATCGGAAATACTCAGCCGATCGCGTCCTGCGGATAATCGCACAATCGCCTTAGGCATGAGGATTCTGGCGGTTGCTACCATCCGCACTAGTACCAAAGGATCGATCGCTTCGAGATCACCCAATGGAGTTCCCTCAACAGGGGAAAGTGCATTAATCGGAACTGACTCTGGCTGTGGCGAAAGATTGGCTAAGGTATGCAAAAGCTCAGTGCGATCGCCATCAGTTTCACCCATACCGACAATACCGCCACAACAAACTTGAATACCCGCATCGGCAACATTTTGAATCGTCTCAAGGCGATCGCGATAAGTCCGAGTCGTAATGATTTCAGGATAAAAACTTTCCGAAGTATCGAGATTGTGATTGTAGGCGGTTAGCCCAGCTTTAGCCAATTTTTGAGCTTGGTCAGGACGGAGCATTCCCATCGTTACACAGGCTTCCATCTCAAGGTTAGCCACTGCTTCTACCATCTGTAACACGCGATCGAAATCTTCGCCATCTGGAGCATTGCGCCAAGCCGCCCCCATACAAAAGCGGGTTGAGCCATGTTCTTTCGCATCTTTTGCTTGTTTGATCACCTCATCAAGAGGGAGCAGGGGATAATTTTCCACCGCCGTAGGATAACGGGCGCTTTGTGGGCAGTATTTACAATCTTCAGGGCAGCGTCCCGACTTGATATTCGCGAGGGTACACATCTGCACTGCATCAGTCTGATGGTGCTGACGATGTATAGATTGTGCCTCAAATACTAGAGACAATAGCGGCTGATGATAAATCTGGGCAACGGCTTCAAGTGAAATCAAGGGTGTATTTATGTTTACAATAGTTGTGGTGATGGCGGTTCAAATTGTACTTTATTACGGCGCTTTGCGCTAAATTATTGCGCTTAGCGCTACGTTAAAAATATGCCAATTCAAGGATGAAATGCAACAACTTCGGTAGTTTTAGCGAGATATATTGATTCTAAGCAGGAAGTTTCAAGTATAATTCAGGAAATCAAGTCTGAGGTTGTGCGATAGGTTAGCAAAATAACTCAAGAATCGGATTTTAGAAAGTAAAATTTAGCGTTAGACAAATGGAGATCGACCCGAATATACCCATACAAAATCAACTGGCGGGATTGGGACAGTTACGAGATTTACGAGCTAATCCAAATCTAAAGGGTGCTGATATTAATTTTTTGATTCAGCAAACGCCTACACAACTGGAGAAATTACTTCGACTTGGCGAAATTGAAGCAAAAACTTATAAGCAGATTATGAAAGCTTTTGAAGGTCGAGATTTAGGAAAAAGAGGAAAAAGAAAATGATTAATTTACCAAAAATTCGGGTTAATCTAGACTATAGATTGATAGGTAACAAGGAGTGGAAATCTATTGATTTAGAACCTGAAAGCTATTTCGATTTAGAGTCAGGCGAAATTGTGAACTTGGACTCAATTCCATTTTATGATCATGCAATTGAATATCTTGTAGAAGATTTGGGAATTCAGAAAGAATCTGTGATGGCGACAAAGCTCCATTTATATGATAAATCAACTAAGAAAGAGCGTCTGATTACGGAGAGCTTTTGGAATTATGGGCGCAATCGTCTAATCGAACGTCAAGATACTGGCGATCGCCCATATTCAGAAATTATTATGGAAATGCTGGTGAGTGAAGTGCCTGAAGTATGGGAGGTGTTGCGATGCGATCGCCTATCTGGTGTGTTGAGTCCTTCTTATCATGCCAAAATTCAGGAGCGTGAAGATGGGTCACAGGTGGAGCATCATGTTAATGTGGCGATTAAGTCTGAGTCTAACTCTCTCAGTCAGGTTGCTTGATAGCGATCGCTAATTTTTTACATCTAGCGATCGCTTTTGCAAGCCTTACAAGTAAAACTAATCGCTCAATTTTTTGGAGCTTTTTCTTTTTCTAGATACTTGTTTGGCATTTGGTTCTTTGCTCAATTGTAAAAGTAAATGATGACAGCGAAATTTGTCTGGATATGTTTTATCTTCTGGAACTACACGCTGATGATCTGAAATCTTATGATCGCGTCCCACAAAATCTGGATGATCGGATAGAGTACTGGAGACTGCTATTTCAATATTTCTAAACGCTATATCAGAACTTCCTTGAAGAAGATAGCCAAGCATTCCTCCTTCACTTGAAAATGGAGCGTATCTAAACTTCAAAAAGTTTTCAGATATTTCTTCGACATAAGCTTTAACTCCATTATCACTATCTGATTTTAATACTTTCGCTTCGATAGGATATGTAACTCTACGATTAGCAAGCCATACAAAGGATAAATCACATTGTTTTGGTCTTGCTGGAGCTACAGTTCTTAATTCTCCTTCAAATCTCTCATGTTGAATAAAAAATGGTTCGTCCCCTGACATTACCCGTCGAATATCTAGTTCCAGATCTTGTGTAATCATTCTTTCAATCTGGTCATCAGCTTCTAATAAATTAATTTTTGATAGGATTTCTGTAGAGTAACATTCCCAACCTTGCCAAACATATTGCCAAAGAGCTTTAGTTGCATCACTCTTCCAAGCTACAGCCAATTCTACAAAATCTTCCGTTTGAGACCATCTAGTTTCTGGTATTGTTCGCCTTCGTTTAACCATACTACTAACGTAACGCCCCCAATTCTTGGTTTAAATTTGTTCTTCCCATCATGATATCTGCGGAAACTTCATCAGCGTCGCGCAAAGCCATAGAACGAGTCCAATAGCGAATTTTGTCTGGTTTGACTAAATATACTGTTGGCACTTGCTCATCATTGCAATTAGTAGAGTCATATATTCTGGCTACACGCTGATAAAATATTCCTCCATTATCAGAATTGGGTTGCTCCATCAACAAGTTATTTAATTGATTTAATCGATGGAGTAAATCTTGAGAATTAATAGTTTCTATCTTGATTTCATTATAAATTGATTTATTTAGATATATTGCTACCAACCTAACAGGTAGATAATGATTTATTTCTTCCTGAAAAATAGTTGCACAAACTTTCTTGTTTTGTCCAAATCCAGCTTTAATTACACGAAAAAAACATTCGCAATATTCTTTAAGTTCTTTTTCATCTTCATTCTCAAGCAAGTCAAGACTAAATCGCTTAGTTTTTTGCCTCCCTGGGGAAAAGCTACCACCTTTAAAATCTGGCAACGTATATTGGAAGAGATCGTCAACTAATATAGATTCACTATCTTTAAGCAAGAACAAATCATTAGCAAAATTATCTACATCGCCATTAGTTTTTATGGAATCTAAATTCACTGTTCTTGTGAGAGGAATAGGAACTTTTAATAAATCATTTACGGTAACTTTGGGTCGGTAAGAAGCAAAGAATCCATTAGAAAGGAATAGATAGTAAACGGCTATTTTGCTGTTATAAATCAAACAAGCTGTTTTAAGAAGGTCAATATTCTCCTCAGAAGCGTGTACAGTTACACAACTCTCAGAGCAAATAATACCCTTGTTAATTTGTTCATCGGGTTCAACTACGGCAGCTTGAAATCGCTTACTTAAAGCTTGCCAACTTTGTTTGAGAATAAGCTGTGGAATTTCAAATGCTGAGAAATCCGTTGAATCTCTTGAGTGAGTCATTGGATCGTTATTAATAGGTAGATCTTCAGCATTTAGATTCAGAAAAGTATTTTGAGGAAACTTGGCTTTCCATATTCTTCTTCTTCCAAGTAGTTCTTCTTGGTGCTTTTTTCTGTCTCCTGGAATTACACCTTGTCGCGTTTTTACAAGACCTTTTTTTTCATATTTAGATAAGCTTTCATGTCTAGTTAAATGTTGTAGCAGATTTAAATCTCGCCTACCTCCCCACATTAAGACAGTCCATACCAAAGGTTGCCATATAGCTTCTTGTAAATATATGGTGTTAATATCTTGTGGCTCAATTTTTATATAGTAGTTATCTTCATTGCTACAATTAGGTTTAGGGCATATATAAACAGTAGAATGTTCAATATCAGGCTTTTGTACAGAAAGAGTAATAATACAAGCTGGAGAAATTGCATTTTTAAAAATCTCAAAGCGTAAAATTGCTAGATTAATAATCTCTTCCACACAAAATTCTGAAAACAAATTATTCCTAAACTCCTTTGCAGTACCTAGTTGACTCAAAAGCAGTATGAATACAGGTTGCATCATCGATATCTGCCCACCTAGTTTGGTCAAAACAGCCGCTTTGGGTAAAAATAGCGGACCAATATTTTTGTCAGGAACAAACCACCGACCTTTATCTTTTTTTTGCCATTCAGACGCTAAAGATGTAAGTGTCCCATCTCTCCAAGGTGCATTACCCAAAACCAAGTCATAAGTCTCAGCATCTTGAGTCGTGCAAAATCCTTCTTTGTCTTCTGCAAAAAAATCTGAATGAATTAGTCTTTGATTCCTTAATCGAGGAAAACGAACTTGATTTTCCCAATATTTCAGAGGATCAATACTATCTATCATGGTCATATAGAGACTAAATGATGCAACCCTAACCGCTTCTTTATCAATATCAACACCAAATATATTGTTGACAAGTAAATCCCTTAAAATATTTGCTGGAATTCTTTCATCATCATGAGCTAATTCCCATCGATAAATCAATCTTTGGAAAGCTTTTACCAAAAAGATGCCAGACCCACAAGCAGGATCTAAAATTTTGAGATCCCATTCTGTTTCATCCCAAGGGAGAACTCCATCCAAGATAAAATCAACAATATATTCTGGGGTATAGTGAACGCCTTCTCCTGCTTTTTTATTAACAAACTCTTCATAGATACTGCTAATGAAGTCAAGCGGAATAACATCAAAAGAATAATATTTCCACAAGCAAAATTGTCCATCTTGCATCTTTAGATCGCCTCTAACGAAATCTGCAAGCTTTTTTAGATAGCGATTTCCTTCAACCCTAACTTTTTGCATTTCTGCTTGCCATTCAGATTCACGCTCTTCTTCTGTTTCGCCTTTCCCAGGAAATAGATCACCATTAAATTTGTCATTCAACCAACGAAAAAGACTGTAAGTATCGTCAAAGTCGTCAAGAATCCCACATAATTCTCTATAGATTTTAGATAAAATTCCTTGTGAATGTAAATCTTGCAAAATCCTCTCATTCAGAGCAGGTTCACCTTTGGAATCTTGTTTCTGAAATAGGAACTGGATAAAAATAATTCTTGCTAATAGGTCATGGATAGTCTCAACATCCAAACCATCTGTTTCAAGCTGTTGTCGGACTTGCTTGAGATTGTCCAATAGCATTTGGTCAGCAGCACCACTTCTTTTAAACCGATTCTCATGGTTTTGAAAAAACTGTCCAGAAACTAATTCAACCCATTGCAGAGCATTTGCTGCTTGGTCAGAAAGGTTAGCTTGTTCAGAAAGATAAGCTTTAGTTACGCTTGCAACCTCTTTAAGTTCTTCTTTTTCTGTAGGAGGTTCACAGCATGACCAAACTCGAATTAAGCTAGGTTCTATTGTAATTAGCGATCGCGCCCGACTAAAGCTCCACGCTAGTCGATGAACTTCTTTAATTACTGCTGAAGAGATAGGTCTATTAAACTGGCAGACGATAGCAATTGGCGCTTCTGTTTCATCACCATCTGGGTTAGCTGCTAATACACTAACTTTTACACCTTTGGCATCTTTTGGGAATTCCCGCTTGATTTTCTCCCCGATTTTTTCTTTAGTCAATTGAGCATAAACCTTTGGACCAGATCCACTAGGTTCCCAGATCTGCTCAGCTTTCGGCCAATAAAGTTTTTTGTGAGCTAGTTCTAGCATCCCAGACTGCGACATAATTACAAGCCAATTGCACTCAAGATTAATTTGTTAAATAATCAACGAGCTATTTCCTTAAAGTTTTAGATTTGGTTTAGCTATCTAGATTAAAGCTATTTTACAAAGATAATATCACTTTAAATGTAAATTCTAATCAAATGTATTATAAAATCGTCAAAAGGTAATACATTAATGCTGCCCTTCAACTTATGGCTCTTATAGAAGGTTTTACACGATCAGAAACGCTAGCTCTTACCGAAACTACATCAAATCGACTCCAGTATTTAGAGATGAAAGAGCTTGTAATACCTCAAAGGATTGGCAAGTCTCGTAAGCCTATCGTCATTTATACTTGGGAACAAATTCTAGAAATTAGAGCAATCAAGCATCTTCGACAAGAAATATCACTTCAGACCGTCCGCAAAATAGTAGAATTTCTGAACAAAAGTGGATTTGACGATAATTTAAGGGATAAACAGCTTGTCGTAATAGATGATGAAGTGTTTTGGATTCAGCAGGACTGGCAAGATTTTTCAGAAAAAATGCCTTCTGCGATGAAGGTTGGCGGCAGAAGTGACAAAAGCGTAGGGCAATATATTTTACTTGTAATACCAGTATTGACTGAGATCGTCAACGAAATTTGGGAAGCTGCTAAGGAGTCAGAAGTTATTGATTTTGCTAGTTTTAAACAGAGAGCAAAGGTGCAATATACAAAAGTTATTTCGTCTCTTTAAAAAACAATATATTCCGCATTCATGAGATTGTTAATTGGGCGATCGCAGTCGAACTCTTCCGCACTTGGGTGGAGAGATATAAACTGATGTAGAGATTATTAGCGCGATCGCTATTTCATTTGAGGTGAGTTGCGATCTTAGGGGGCGCTCGGCGTTCGGCAAGGAGTGGCAATTTCTTTAAATAATATGGGGGAGGCATTGGTCGAACTTAAAAATTACAGCGAAGCAGAAACCAAAATTCAAGAATCCCTAGTTATTTCCCAAGAGATTAACTATAAAATTTTAATCGCCCATAATTTCAAAGCCCTTGCCGAAATCGCCCATCAAACAAATCAACCCCAACTTGCCCTCACCCATTGCCAAGCAGCCCTCACCCTCTCCCAAGAACTTGGCATTCCTTTAGTCAAAGACTGCGAAGAACTCCTAGCAAAAATTCAAGAGGATTTAGGAGAATAACGTTAGTGTCATGAATTATTCGCGCATCAGACGATCCTTCTGTAGGGGCAAAGCATTGCCACGGAAATCTATAAATTTTCAGATAATTTTGATTTGGCAATGCTTTGCCCAAACCTCGCAACGCAGGTACAAGTTATCGATGAAAGCACAAAGGGTTGAGCATTTGCATTTCAAGATGATTGTGGGAAGTATAAAAATAGTGGCGCAAATGCTCAACCCCTACAAGTTTGTGTTTATAGGGCTTTGAGGGCGCGAATAATTCATGACACTAACATTTACACCTCAAAATCATGTCAGAAAAATCTTTGTACGATCGCGACTTTACCGCATGGGTAAAACTCACGACACAACAACTCAAAGACAAAAACTTTGAGCATCTTGACCTTGAAAACTTAATTGATGAAGTAGAAAGTTTAATTTATGAGCAGAAAAAATGGATTAGGGAATCCCTGATCAAAATTTTGACCTACGCGATGAAACGCTTATATTTAGACATTCCCGAACGCTTTCATGACTGGGAGCTATATATTTTGCGGGGACAGCAGCAATTAGAATCCGACGTGAGCGACAATGCCACCATTCTCGAATATTGGGATGAGCTTTTTGATAACGCTTGGAAAATCGTGCTAATCAGACTTGAGTACGACTTCAAAACCGATGAAGAATTTGACAGACATCCCTATCCAAAAACATGGCAGTTATCAAGGGATTTTGAGTTTTTAGTTACCGATGATTTCTACAAGAAGTAGGTAGGTAAAAGAAACGTTAAGATATAAATTTCAGTAACGCGCAAAAAAGACATCGGATACCTAAATGAACATTCAACCACGTCCAATTCCCATCGAACCACAAACAGGACAAGAATCAGTCTGGAACTATCCACGCCCTGCTATATGGGAATACACAACCAAAAACTTGCGCGTGATTTGCCAAGATATCATCCTCGCTGAAACCACAAAAGGAATTAGGGTCTTAGAAACCAGTCACCCGCCGATGTATTACATTCCACCCGAAGATATCAAGCTAGAATATCTCGTTGAAAATCCGCGTAAAACTTGGTGTGAATGGAAAGGTTGGTGTCGATATTTTGATGTAAAGATCGGCGATCGCTATATCCCTAATGCCATGTGGAGCTATCCCGAACCAAATTCCACCTTTGCAGCGATCGCTAATTACGGTAGCTTCTATGCGAATTTAATGGATGCTTGTTATGTTGATGAAGATCAAGTGACATCACAAGCAGGCGACTTTTACGGCGGCTGGATTACGTCAGATATTGTCGGACCATTTAAGGGCGAATTAGGCACTAAGTGGTGGTAATCAATAAGAATAAAGCGATCGTTTAGTTTAATTTTGAGATTAAAGAAAAGCGATTAAAAATACAAGAGTTCAAGCCCTGACTCTGTACAAGCAGTTCCTAGCAAATCGCTCAGTTCTAGTTCTAAAGCCCATTTTTGCAAATACTCAAAATCTAAGCGATCGCCTTGCAACTTCAGCACCCCCAACACATCGCGCCATTGTCTCTGCGACTCATTTTTAGTCATCCGATACCATGTTAATTTTTGCAAGATAATATCTTCGGGAGTGGGCAATACCAACATTTGATCGGGATTTTGTCGAACAAGTCGCGATCGGCGACGTTGAAATTCGATTTGAGGGAAGGGCTGATCTTTGAGAATAAAAATATCTACTTTTCCGAGAGATTCATTATCAATCAAATTAAATGAGCGTTTGTGCCTAACTGCATCTTGAACTGCATCTTCGGAAACATAAAATCTTGGTTGCAAAGATTGCATTAACCGAACCACTTTTTCTATCTTTATATCAGCGACAATATCCACATCTTCGGTTGCTCGCATTTCTCCCATCAATGTACTTGCAACCGAACCGCCAATTAGGTAAGGAATATCCAACGCATTCAGAATCTCGGCAACATCAAGAGCCAGCGAAATTGGATCGGTAAGCATAAGTGTTTGATGGTATTGAGAAATAATTTGATAAATAGAATCAGGAAAGTAGGACTTTAATGTGGCTCTAGCAAATTCGTATCTTAATTTGGATGGACTTGCATCTGGATACCGTTGTTTAAGACCAATTAAACTCAATTCCAAGCAGCCTTTTGTCCAGCTAATCAACTTATTAACTTTTTGAGTTAATGTTAATGCTTTCCATAATCCGAATAGATACATCTCAGCGTCTATGCTTGTATCAATCGATTGAGTTTTGTATCCCGCAGGTGCGCTTGGCATTTGATTTAACCTGTTATTACAATTTAGTCAAAACCAACAGAATTTCAACAACGCAAATATAGCTGTAGCCAGCGAAGTGGGGGACACAAAACCCAATAGAGACTGGCGGCGC
>JANMFC010000259.1:0-6329 GCA_031377675.1 Pseudanabaena sp. OTE_70b_metabat_355
AAGCGGGCGATTCCGCTTATTTGGGTTCTTGGTTTTATTATGCCGAGGTACTGATATGGAAAATTGGTAGTGTAATATTTACAGTTGTTTGTTCTTGGCAAATGCTGGTAATTGAGAACTGCCCCATTGCTAATTCTACAATTTTTTTAACAATTTTTAAACCCAAACCAACACCTTGCTGCTCGTAAGTTTTGCGCTCAAATTGCATAAAAGCATCAATCAGAGAGATTTGTTCATCAGTCATACCCCGCCCAAAATCCTGTACTGATAAATAGAATAAGTTGTCGATAACTTGCCCTGTTACTTTTATTGTTGAGCCAACCGCCGAGAATTTTATAGCATTATCACATAACTCACGCAAAATCGTCTCCAGATATTTTTCTGATATCGCAATCTCAGCTTCTTCTAGCTCCAAAATCAGATCATCATTACGGTGCGATCGCGTGGCATTTTTGCGTAGCTGTGACTCAACTAAGTTCTTTGCAAATTTTGTATGCGCCGATTTAAATGATTTTTGATGATTGTGAGACACCTCCAACTCTAAGTAGATTAAAAACTTTTTGGTCAATTTCTCTAGTCGTTGTGCTGATTCGTCGGCCCAGCCTAATATTTCCCGAATTTCGACCAGATCCATATTTTCGAGGTCATCCATCAACAAACCAATTGTGCCAACGATGCCATTGAGGGGAGTATTTAGCTCGTGCGACATCTTGGTGGCGAGATTACCCCGCAATTCATCAAGGGTGCTTTCGAGAATACCGATCGTCTTAGATTGAATACTAGAAAGGGCTTGGATATCGTCGTACTGCTGCTTAATGCGGAGCATTGATTTGACCCTTGCCCGTAGTTCAATACTATTGACTGGTTTGGTCAAAAAGTCGTCAGCACCCGAATCTAGACAATTTGCCAAATCCAACTTGGAATTGAGAGCCGTCACCATAATAATCGGGACTGCTTGCCATTTGGGATCTGCCTTAATGCGCTTACAGACTTCGATGCCATCGATTTCGGGCATCATTACATCTAACAAAATTAAATCTGGCTGAGTTACATCAAGCCCTGCGATCGCATTTTTGCCATTGACCGCGTAATGTAACTGATAGTTTTGACCGATCAATAAAGTTTCGATTACATCAAAATTATTGGGTTCGTCATCGACTATTAAAATTGAAAATGTATTTGTCATTACCTGTTAATTAATGAATGTTTAAGACATTTGGCGTACGCTGCACCACAGACTCTAGACTATCATAAGGACAAGACAATTCATGAACTTCCCTTTGCTAGATAGTCTTCTAAATAAGATACTACCGAAGGGAAATTCAAATCAATTTGCTCCATTATTTTTTCACTGCCATCGAGTTGTTTATTCCGTCCTGCCACCTCCAACCCAAAGCAAAGTTCGGCAAGTGCTTCTGCCCCCAACATACGGCTACTTCCCTTCAAAGTATGTGCAGCATATTCAATTTGCGGAGCATCCTGATCTGATATTGCCTGACGTAATTTATCTAATAGAACGGGACATTCTTCATTTAAAAATAGATTAATCATCCGTCTGGGCAAACTCGCAGAGACTTTCTCAATCTCTTGGAGAGCGCGATCGTCAAAGTCTGATTTAACATCAAGGATCAAGGGTTCTGGTTCTTGTGCTTTGGCGAAATGTCCCCAGCGATCGATGATTCTTTGCAGCGTTTCCAAGGAGACAGGCTTACTGATATAGTCATCCATGCCTGCGCTCAAACACATTTCGCGATCGCCTTGCATGGCACTTGCCGTCATCGCAATTAACCGAGGACGCAAAGGATTATGCGAGAGTTGCGACCATTCACCGACAATGTACGTCGCAGTTTCCAATCCATTCATGCGTGGCATCTGCACATCCAAAAACACAATATCAAAATTCCGTTCCCTTAATGCTTCTAATGCCTCAACTCCATCATTAACTATTTGAGGAACATAACCCATTTTGCTGAGCATCGCTAATACCATCTCTTGATTGATTAAATTATCTTCGGCAACCAAGATATTCAGAGGTAATTGGCTGGCGAGATCGGAAAGTAGTGGTTTATTGGAGCGCAGCATATTATTTCGCCGCTCAATGGGAGTCATCGCCTGTGGAGCTTCGTCGGTGGCCGAAACAGGAATCACAAAGGAGAAAGTCGAACCTTGATTGAGGGTGCTTTCTGCCCAAATCTCGCCTCCCATCATTCGCACAAGTTTCTGACAGATAACTAGACCTAATCCTGTGCCACCATATTGGCGAGCAGTTGCAATGGAAGCTTGGGTAAAGGGTTGGAATAGTTTTTGTAATTGTTCGGGAGAGAGTCCGATGCCTGAATCTTTGATAGCAAACATTAGAGTTGTTTGGTTGTCCGCATCAGTGGCAGGGGATACGGAAATTTGCACTATTCCTTCATGGGTAAACTTGACAGCATTATTTGTTAAATTAAGAAGAATTTGGCGTAACCTAATCGCATCGCCGAGGATATAGGATGGAGTCTTGTCGTCAATTTGATATTCAACTTTGATTCCCTTTGCTTCAGCTTGATTGCTGAGCAGTCCGCAGGTATCGATGATGATGGCATGGATATCAACGGGTCGATTTTCTAATAACAGCTTTTGCGATTCTAATTTGGAGAAGTCGAGAATATCGTTAATAACCGTGAGGAGAATTTCGCCACTGGTTTGAATCGATTGCACAAAGCGATTCTGCTCTTGATCGAGGGTTGTCGTGGCAAGTAGCTCGGTCATGCCCAAAACACCGTTGATGGGAGTACGAATTTCATGGCTCATCAGCGCTAAGAAGTCAGACTTGACTCTCAGCGCTGACTCAGCGACTTCCTTAGATTGCTGGAGATTGGTTTCATACTGCTTGCGATCGGTAATATTGCGAAATCTCCAGACAAACCCCCAAAAATCGCCTGTGGGAGAGGTAACGGAGCTACTAAAGTATTCGTAGTTATTGTGGTTAAGGATGATCTCCCCGTGATTAACTCCCTCTGGCTCGTCGTAGGTTTCTTCTAAAATTTGAATAATTTCATCAGGAAAGTTTTCCTGTGTTAACAAAAGAATGAGTGGCAGTTCTCGATAATCAATATGGGCCGTAATCGCGTTCATGTCCCATATTTCGCACATCTTTTGGTTATAGGCTACCAGTTTTCCCTGCTCATCAACGGCAATTATTCCCTCTAGACTTGCCTCTAGTTGAGCATGGATCATCGCGTTGGCACGTTCTAGGCGATCGTGCTGTTCTTTGATGCGTAACATTGATTTCACCCTAGAGCGTAGTTCTAGAGTGCTGAGGGGCTTACTAATAAAATCATTGGCTCCTGCATTTAGACATCTAGCAAGGTCTTCTTTGGTGTTGAGCGCCGTCACCATGATGATCGGGACTTCTTTCCACTTGGGCAGGGTTTTGAGCAGTTTACAAACTTCAATGCCGTCCATGACGGGCATCATTACATCTAACAAAATCAAATCTGGCTGAAATGTATCGAGATAGGCGATCGCATCTTGACCACTGGCGGCGTAGTGTAGTTGGTAGTTTTGATCGCTCAATAACGCTTCAATCACATCAAAATTATTGGGTTCGTCATCGACTATTAAAATTGAAAATGTATCTGCCATTATTTTGTTTTTGTTGACTACTCATACTAAGCCCCCCATCACAACATTTATACTATAAATTACCAAATACTTGCTAGGGAAACCGCACACGTTATCTTAACAAAAAAAGATACTCCCTTCCCACTATAGAATTAGGCATTAAAAACCAAGAATTAGACGTTGCGGCACTTCGCGCCGCAACGTCTAATTTCGCCAATTCAAGGCTAAAATACAAGGCTTAGAGATCTTGGCATACAGGGACTCATAGGGATATTCTGATTGGGATAAGGGCGATCGCTCCACCTCAGCAAATCAAACCTGTGAGTATTCCAGATAACCCTCCTAATATAGTTGATCCACCAGTTTCACCAGCGCCAGTCAAAGCCCCGCCAACAATTTCTGGAAATAGAGATTAAATATGAGTACTAATTCAGTAGGAATAATCAATAATCAATGGCAATTCTGGATTGATCGCGGTGGCACATTTACCGATATCGTCGCGCAAAAACCTGATGGTGAAATTATTGTCCACAAATTATTGTCGGAGAACCCCGATCGCTACAATGATGCACCGATTCAAGGTATTCGCGATATTTTAGGGCTTTCACCACAAGAACCAATTCCGATTGAGCAAATCGCGGCGATTAAAATGGGAACCACTGTCGCCACCAATGCTTTATTAGAACGCAAAGGAGATCGCACGGTTTTAGCCATCACTAAAGGCTTTGGCGATGCCCTGCGAATTGGCTATCAAAATCGCCCCAATATATTTGCCAGACAGATTGTCTTACCCGAAATGCTCTATGAGCAGGTAATAGAAATTGAAGAACGTCATAGCGCTCAAGGGGAAGTTCTGATTGCTTTAAATGAAGATTTGGCAATAATAGAACTACAAAAAGCATACGATACAGGAATTAGAGCCTGTGCGATCGCCTTAATGCATAGTTATCGCTATCCGCACCATGAGCAGAGATTAGCCGCGATCGCCACACAAATTGGCTTTACCCAGATTTCTGTATCGCATCAAATTAGTTCTTTAATTAAGTTTATTAGTCGCGGTGATACCACCGTTGTGGATGCCTATCTGTCACCAATTCTCAAACGCTATGTTGATCGCTTTACCTCTGTCCTTGGAGATGGGTGGCGAAGCAACCCATCTCCAAGTTTAATGTTCATGCAGTCCAACGGCGGACTCACGGAAGCAAAATCTTTTCAAGGCAAAAATAGCATTCTCTCAGGGCCCGCAGGAGGGATAGTCGGTGCAGTGCAGACCAGTTTACAAGCAGGTTTCGACAAAATTATCAGCTTCGATATGGGCGGAACTTCCACTGATGTTGCCCATTATGCAGGAAGTTATGAGCGATCGCTATCCACCGAAGTCGCAGGTGTGAGACTGAGTACACCGATGATGGCGATTCATACGGTCGCGGCGGGTGGTGGTTCGTTGCTATTTTTTGACGGCGCGAGATATCGTGTCGGTCCCGAATCGGCGGGTGCATTCCCCGGTCCTGCTTGTTATCGGAATGGCGGCAATTTAGCAGTGACGGATTGCAATGTGATGTTAGGGAAGTTACAGCCAGATTTCTTTCCCAAAGTATTTGGCAAAGATGGGAACTTACCACTCGATCGCCAAATTGTAATCGAGAAATTTATGGAACTAGCAGAAACCATTAGCCAAGCTACAGGACAAGTGACATTACCTGAAACCGTCGCCCAAGGATTTCTGGAAATTGCGGTCGAAAAAATGGCAAGTGCAATCAAAAAAATATCTGTGCAACGCGGTTACGATGTCTCGGAATATGTCCTCTGTTGTTTTGGTGGTGCTGGTGGTCAACACGCCTGTGCGATCGCCGATGTTTTGGGCATGATGCAAGTATTCATTCACCCCTACGCAGGAGTTCTATCTGCTTACGGAATTGGTTTAGCGGACATTCGCACAATTCGCGATCGCTCCATCGAATCGGAACTAAGTTTGGAGTTGCTGGCTGAATTAGCGATTATCGCGCAAGCATTAAGCGATGATGGCAAATTAGAAGTTTTACAAGGAAATACCGATGGCGATTTGCAGACGGAAACTGCTTTGCGCTTACGTTATGTGGGAACCGATTCATCGCTGACCGTGATCATGCCTGATCCTCTTAGATTCCATTCTTCAGAAACCCTAGAGTTTCTATGCACCAGTTTTGAAACTTTGCATAAAGAGCGGTATGGTTTTATTTTTGCAGATAAGCTGTTGATGGTAGAAGCGATCGCGGTTGAAACTATTGTTTCAAGGAAAAAGTCAAAAGGAAAAAGGAAAAATAAGAATTTGGCTACGGGTGAGGCGATCGCTTATTCGCAGGTGTATATGGATGGGGAATGGCATAGTGCGCCTGTATGGCGGCGGGAGGATTTGCGGGCGGGCGATCGCATTGTGGGGGCGGCGTTGGTTATTGATGCGACGGGGACTAATGCGATCGAGCCTAATTGGGAAGCGGAGTTAACGGATGATGATTGTTTGATATTGAGAAGATCCCCCCCACCCCCCCATGTAAATGGGGGAGAAGATTATATTTAATTACCCCGTATTAATGGGGATTTAGGGGGGTATACCCAACCCAATAAAAAAATAAATTTTTGTGTCTCTTTTTCACACTTTATTTATTGTAGCTCTCATGATATCATGGACCAAATATTAGCTTCTGATGATCAATAGTCACTGAAAAGCTTAAAAAATACCTGTT
>JANMFC010000256.1:0-20511 GCA_031377675.1 Pseudanabaena sp. OTE_70b_metabat_355
CTTCTCTTTGTTAAATGCTTTATTCAGGATTGGCAGGAATGAGGCCCAGTCGATGACTTTGTTTAATTCTAAAAGTGAATTTTTAAAGCTGCCGTGTTTTACTTCGTACTTTTCAAAATCGAAAATATTTGTTTGCCTGTCATGCATTGCTTTTCAACCTCTTCTATCTCTTAATTATTATAATATATGTCTATCCCAATTCCTCAAAAACCTTGTCCTGCCTATACCTATTTTTAGAGATGCCCATTAGTTGCGATCGAGGTGGTATCGATTGGGCGCGAAAATGAGGCGAGAGACTATCGATTCAAGCGTTCTGAATATGCCGCAAGGGGAATTGTGGAATATTGGATTGTCGATCCGATGCGAAGTAAGATTACGGTTTTATCTTTGGTCGATGGTTTTTATGATGAACTTATCTATACGGGTGATGCTTTGGTTAGAAGTGAAGTAGTTCCACAGCTAGAGATTAGAGTAAGTGACATTCTCGTTTTATCGTAGAGGCATCGATAAAGCCCTCACCCCTAGCCCCTCTCCCGCAGGAGAGAGGAACAAGAAAATAATAGGATTTTGCTCCCCTTTTCCTGCGGGAGAAGGGGTTGGGGGATGAGGGCGCATCATTGCTCTGCAATGTTATCAATTTTCTCACGGATTGATAGTTGGATGAGAGCGCGAATTAGGGAAATTCCAGAGAAACTAGCACCGACAAAAGCAGCGATCGCCCAATTACCATAAGCGCCATTAGCGCCCACTAATACTACCGCACCAGCTAGCACCAAAAAACCCGTTAAACAAGCATAAATCAGAGCTTTCACCGCAATATTAATCCGCTTCAAAGTGCGATCGCCTTCTGAGGACTTAACTTGAATCATTAACTCGCCACGCTCTATTCGTTCTTCCAATTTTTCTAATAGAAGTTCCATGCGACTAGGTTTATTGAGTTGATAAACCAAGAAATCTTTTGCTTGTTGGGCTAAGGCTCCTAAGGTATTTCCACGACCTTTGGTTAAGACAATGCTTTTGACAAAGGGTTGAGCGGCGGTGGTGAAGTTGTATTCGGGATCGAGAATTCTGGCAATACCATCGAGGGTGGAGAGGGATTTGAGCAAATATGTCATTTGCGGTGGTAAACGGAACGGTTGCTTCTCAAATATGGCAACGACTTCACCTTTGATCTGCTCGAATTCATAGATATTTACAGGGCGTTCCGTAAAGCGATCTAGCACAAATTTCAACATCCGCTTGATCGGACTCATATCGGCGATCGGCTCGATGAAACCCATGCTCATCAGGCTATCAACTACTTCATTCGTATCTTTACGCAGCACCGCAAAGAAGGTCTTCACCATTTGATCCTTTGCCATCGTCTTCACTTCCGCCATCATGCCATAGTCGTAGAAGATTAAACTGCCACTGGGACTAACGGCTAAATTGCCAGGATGGGGATCGGCGTGGAAAAAGCCATCTTGGAGAAGTTGTTTGAGATAGCAGCAAATTCCCAATTGATTAATTTCTTTGGGATTTAATCCACAGGCTTCAAGGGCTTGGCGATCGTCGATTTTAATCCCTGGGACATATTCCAAGGTCAAGACAATCGATGTGGAATAGTCCCAATAGACTTTAGGTACAATAATGCGGGGATAGCCTTCAAAATTTTTGCGGAAGCGATCGGCATTTTGTCCTTCAATTTTATAGTCAATTTCCTGATAGAGAATTGTGAAAAATTCTTCGTAAATTGCTTCTAAGTTATATTTTCTTGTCCAAGAGAAATAACGCCGAAATATTTTAAGAAGTTTACC
Organism: Pseudanabaena sp. OTE_70b_metabat_355; assembly: GCA_031377675.1. GTDB lineage: Bacteria > Cyanobacteriota > Cyanobacteriia > Pseudanabaenales > Pseudanabaenaceae > Pseudanabaena. Next base: position 1,797 of record JANMFC010000256.1, read on the forward strand.
GACAGCCAGTAAATCTAAATCGAATAGTTTTTTTAAGCCCGATCGCTGGACTTTGACGACAACTTCTTCGCCAGTGTAGAGGGTGGCGCGATGTACCTGTCCGAGACTGGCGGCGGCTAGAGGGACTTCATCAAAATCTCGATAAATTTGATATAGCGGTTTACCAAGTTCCAGTTCAATAATGTCTCTGGCTTCTTTGCCACTAAAAGCGGGTACTTTGTCTTGAAGTTGCGCCAAATTGCTTATATATTCAGGCGGCAGTAAATCAACGCGAGTAGAGAGAGACTGCCCGATCTTAATGAATGTGGGACCAAGATCGAGCATATTACGGACAAGCCACTCGGCTCTGCGACTGCGGTTAAGGGACGTGTCATTTTGCCAAAACCGATCCCACCAGATAAAAAATAGAAATGTAAATGAAGTCAAAAATACTTCACGTTGACGAGCCAAGGAAGAACTTTTATTTTTCTGCCAGCGTAGCTTTCGGGGTGGTAATTGGGCGATCGCAGACATGCTTTTAGTAAGTTTTCGGCAAGTTTTCGGCAAGTTTGTGTAAATTATCTGGCAAATTTCTGCCTGACAATGACTTTACTGAGTAGCTTTACTTTGTCTATACTACATTCTTTTGCAAGATTAGAGTCCTTTGTGAGTAAAAGGACTACAGCAAAAATAGCAAGACTTTGCTATGGTTATGATTGTTGATGCTCTCAAAAACAAGCAAAGCCTAGAGTTCCATGATTTTGCCTAATAATTTGGCGAACATTTTTGGGGACGCTTTGCCTAACAATTTACACTTTTTTTGTTTTTCTAACTATTCCTAGAGGTAATCCACAATGGGTGAAATCACCAGAGATGAAATTCGCGAACGCTTAGGTAATATCGATCAAATTCGCGATATCATTTTCGGCGCACATTTGCGCGAATTTACCAGCCGTTTAGATAAATCGGAAGCATCTGTTGAGGCTATTCAACAAGAAGTCAGCGATCACCTGAGCGAACTAAAATCAGTTTTAGCACTGGAATTACGCGCTGCCGTTGAGTCCATTGACAAACGCCTAAAAACAATTAGCGCCTCAACTCAAGAAGAAGCTGCCGATTTGCGTCAACAGTTCGATCGCATTAATCGCAAATTTACTAATAGTATCGAAACCCTTGATGAAACTGTCGAGGCGCAAAGGGTGGCTTTGCGCGATGAACTCGCTCAAACTAGAGACAGTCTCCAAGGTGATACTCGTGAACTGCGATCGCTAGTTTTAGAAGAGCTAGATCGTCATTTCTCGATTTTGCGCGAAGATAAGATCTCTAAAGATGACATGGCTGAGTTGCTATTTGAACTTGGCATGAGGCTAAAGGGTTCGGAGTTTGTGCCTGAACTTCGTGAAGCTGCTGAAGAAAAGGTAGAAGAAAAGTATGAGCGGATTAGCATTGAACCAGCCCCAAGGACTGAGCGTTCGTCTTTATTGAGTGCCGATACTACTTCGACTAGCACGACGGCTAAGACCGCATCTCGCACTAAATCTAAGCTATAAATTTTTCTGATAAAAGCGGCGCAAAGCGCCGCTTTTATCAGGATCACAAAAACATTGCGAATACATCACAAGAAACTGTATGGCAGAAAGAAATCGTAATTTCAAAAATGACGCTTTGAGTAATGACACTTTGAGTGATGTTGAGAAATTTTTATTTCTACTCTCTGACCTAAAAATTATTGATGCAGAGAATTCCGCACGAGTAACTAATACTAATTCACTGGTTGAAGATCTAGATGAACCAGATGATCTTGATGATCCAGATGAGCCAATTTCATCGGGAACGAGCATAGAATCCTCAGAATTAAGCCGATCGCCTGCTCCCTATTCTTTCCCCAGTCTTTTAGACGAGCTACCATTTTTACAGAATATCCCACCTGTTGTTGCAAAGAGGCTTGACGAACATCAACCCGATCATCAACCAAATGAAAAAAAGAAAGAGCAACCAAAAAGTCCGAAGAAACAAAATCTAGCTTTCTCCAATGAGGTTGTAAACTCACTAGATAGAGCAAATTTACCAATAATTGAAGCAAAAGAAGTTAAAGTAAAAGAAGAAACAGATACTATCAATCTTATTCAAAGTCTTTTCTTAGGAATTGAAGAAACACCTTCCCCAACCAAATCTCCAACCAAATCTCAATCTTCCGATCGCTCTTCATATCAACCTAAACCTTCAATTCACTTTCAGCCCAAATTAGAAGATGTTGATATTTCTGAGAAAAGCACCCGCGATGAAGATGATAATAATGCTCTTCATCTTTTACAAGATATTTTGGTCGTTCCAGAATTGGAAGATCTGCGAAGCTTTAAAATTTCTGTAGAACAAAAGTTGGGACTGGTCGAGAGTCAGGTTAACAGCCCCGTCATGATGAATAAGCTCAAGGAGTTAGAGAGCTTAGTCCAAAATGCATCGCTCGATCTTAGTAATTTTGGGTCAAAATTAACGGCGATCGGTAGTGAACAAGAAAACATCCCCACAGAGGTTGCTAAAGTTCGCGATCGCGTTGCTCAGTTAGAACATCGTCTGTACGAGCCTAATGAATTAGTTCAACTTTTGTTGCCAATTGTCGCTGAACTCCTAAGCCTAAAGGTGACTGAATCTAGAGAAGCCATGTGTCAGGCGATTATGCCAATTATTGCTGAGGTCATTTTTGAGCGATCGCAAATGGATCAGGTTGCTATGAGTCATGCGTTTTCCCAGATTCTACCCAATGCGATTACTGAACGAATTCGTAATAATCCTCAAGATATCGCCCTAGCGATCGCCCCCGAAATTGCTTCAGCCATCCGCGAACAAATCCGTCTAGACCATGATTCAATTATCGATGCCCTCGCTCCAGAAATGGGAGCCGCCATCAAACAACAGATTGTACTAGAACGTGATGCGATGGTTGACGCGCTCTATCCTGTTATTGGCAACACGATCGCCAAATACTTTGCCGAAGCAATTAATTCGATCAATGCAAAAGTTGAACAAACCTTTAGTTTCGAGGGATTGTGGCGTAAACTTCGGGCAAAAATTCAGGGTGTTTCAGAAGCGGAACTAATTTTTAAAGAATCAACTCCCTTTGATATTCAAGCTATCTTTCTCATTCATAATCTTTCGGGATTGGTGATGATTGATATCCAAAAAAGTGATCTAGATGCTCTCGTTGAACCGATTGATTCAGATATGTTGGCGGGGATGTTGACGGCGATTCGCAGCTTTGCGAATGAATGTATGTCGAGATCTTCTAGTAATGCCGAACTTGATGCGATTAACTATAGCGGCTCCAAAATATTATTAGAAGTGGCAGGATATTGTTATCTGGCGGTGATTATTCGTGGTGAGCCAGATCGCTCCCTAGTCACCAAAATTCGTGATGTATTTGGCAGGATTGTGCAAATTTATGGCGATCGCATCAAAGAGTTTGACGGCGATCCCAGTATGATTCCGCCCGAAGTGGAAATAGATTTAAAAACCTTGATGAAAATAGTCCAGACTAAAACTGTCAAAAAATCATCAAGAACCGTTGTTTTAATCGGCTTAGGCGTACTTGCCTTAATTCTGATCCCCATTGGCATTTTTCAATATCAAGCCAATCGCAATCGCCAAGTCGAAGCAAAGGTATTAGAAGGATTTGCCAGTACCCCCGAACTTTCCGTCTACCGCCTAAACGTAGCAGCCAATGGTGATTCGCTGCAATTATCAGGCAAACTTCCCAATCAATCCTTACGCGATCGAGCCCTCCAAGTTGCCAATGAGGCTGCCCAAACTGAGTTTAAAGAGGGAACCGCTAAAATCAATAATCAGATCTATGCCGTTAATGTCCCCCCCGATCCCGAACTAGTTGCCGCCGAAGTACAGCGCTTGACTAAAGTGATGAATTATACCGCAGGCGCAAATATCAGTAGTACATTTAGTAATGGAGTGGTCACAATTAGAGGTCAGATCGAACAACCCAGCATGATCCCCACAATTACCCAGACATATGCCAAAATTTCGGGAGTTCAGTCAGTTACCAATTCCACAAATATTCGCATTCCCAAACTACTAACGCGGATTTATTTCCCCTTTGCTGTCACGGCTCTACAACCTACTGATGTAGAGAAACTCGTTGAAGTGCAAACGTTTCTGGAGATGTATCCCGACTACAATATTAAAATTCTGACCAAAAATGATGACTTCGGCGATCGCGCAATCAACCAAAATCTAGGGAAAAAACGCGCTGAAGCGGTTTATAACACCCTATTAAAGCGCGGAGTAAAGGCTAATCGGTTACATATTTCTGCAATAATAGAAATATCTGCTGAATCAGATTCAAACCAGATGCCACGGTGGGTTGAGTTTCAGCCAACTCTAAAGCCAGCCCCGTAAAATCATATTATGTAGATAAGTAAATGCAGTCCGCTCCCAAAGTGATTTCTCAAAAAGTTTGTCTTGTCGGTGATTTCGGCGTAGGAAAAACGAGCCTTATTCGTCAGTTTGTCGATCGCCAATTTAGCGATCAATATTTGTCCACTGTCGGCGTAAAAATTTCTCGCAAACTAGTCCCTATAACCGATGCAAATCAAGAAGTTAAGCAATTACAGTTAATTGTTTGGGATATCGAAGGCAGTACCCGTTTCAAAGCGATCGCTCCTACCTATTTGCAAGGAGCTAAAGGAGCCGTCATCGTTGCCGATGCTACCCGACAATCAAGTGTCGAGAATCTCGAAGATCATGTTCAGCTTTTTCGCTCTGTTTGTCCTAAGTCCAGTCTAATCATAGCTCTGAACAAAATCGACTTAATGGAAAACAATGATAGAGAGCAAATATGTCAAGAAATTTTTATGAAGTTTAATAGCCACAAGATTCCTGTATATAATACATCAGCAAAAACAGGCGAAAATGTGGACAAAATTTTCCAAACTTTAGCAACTCGGATGGTAATGTTAGAATAGAAATATGACTATTTGAATTGCGTTATAGCCGTGAAAAGTCACAGTAAGTTGATGTTCTTCTATTCCACTAGCAACCATGAAACAATCGACAATTCTCAGAAAACTCCTTACAGCTTCAGATAGATCGTTCATTGTTATTGACCGAGATTTGGTGATTGTCGATTGTTCCTATGGTGCGGAAAGATTTTCTGAATATCCATACGAATCTATCCTACACAAGGATATTCACTATGTATTTCCTGAAACAATAGGATTAGAAGAAACATTTGATGATATTTGGCTTAATCAAACTACTAGTTTCGAGCTTAAAGGAATTTTTCGTTCTGATAATTCCAATCAACCTCTTTATTTTGATTTTTATATTATCGGCACAAATGAATTAGAAGAATGTGACAGAAATATTATAATTTGCATCCAAGATACGACGGAATTAATGGTGGTATCGCAAAGTCTCATGCAAAGAGCGAATGAGGCGGAATTACTTGCCAATGCGTTAAGAAAATCAAATGAATATATTGATAAAATCATTACGACAATGGCGGATGCATTAGTTGTAACTGATGACTTGGGCAACATCAAAACTATCAATCCCGCCACAGTTAATTTATTTGGCTATTCTCAAACTGAGTTAATTGGTAATTCGATCGCCATATTATTTAAAGAATCCAAACAACTTAGTTTATTTCAAGATTATTTTGATGATTCTCAATATCAACAAATTACTGGTCGTCAAGTATTGGATGCCGATCGCAATTTTCAAAATATTGAAATAGTCTGTTCATCGAACACTAAAGAAGAAATCATTGTCTCTTTTTCCTGTTCTACGATATCTCATCATCAATTAGAATATCTACAAAGTCATGTTAAACCAGCCAAACACTTTGTCTACATTGGACGAAACATTACGGAGATTAAACGCAAAGAACGAGAACTATTAGCCGCTCGACAAATCGCGGAACAGTCAGCCCAAGCGAAGAGTATTTTCTTAGCGAATATGAGCCATGAGATTCGGACTCCGATCAATGGTGTATTGGGGATGACGGAAATACTGCTCGGCACAGTTCTGAGCGATCGCCAACAGGACTTTGTAGAAAACATCCAACTGAGTGGAAATTTATTACTGAGTTTGATTAATCGCATTCTTGATTTATCAAAACTAGAAGAAGGTAAATTGGAACTTGAAAATTTATCTTTCGATTTAGAAATTTGTATAGAAGAAGCCATTGAAATCTTTGCTTTAGCGGCTCAGAAAAAAGGCTTAGATATCAATGCTGTGCTTGAAGATGATTTGCCAGTCTTGCTATTGGGCGATACCGTGAGATTACGACAGATCCTGATTAATTTGATTGGTAATGCGATTAAATTTACGGCTCAAGGCGAAGTTTTTATCAAGGTTGAACGCGATCGCGAATTTGAAGAAAGCATAGAAAAAAGCATATCTGCTTCGCCAAATAATCAACCAAATGCTCAACCAAATAATCACCCAAACGATCAATATCAAGCCCCAATCTATATAAAATTTTCAATTTGTGATACGGGCATTGGTATTGCTGCCAAGGATATCAATAAACTTTTTAAACCTTTTTCTCAAGTGGATGCCTCGACAACTCGTCGTTTTGGTGGCACGGGGTTAGGACTGTCGATTTGCCAGCAGTTAGTCAACTTGATGGATGGAGAGATCGGCGTATTGAATTGGGACGATAAAATAAGCGGAACTAGTTTTTGGTTTAGGATTCCTTTATACCCCCAATCGATAGATAAGGCTCCTGCTTCCAGAGAATATGCTCAAACCTTGACTAATAGACATATTTTGGTGGTCGAGAGTAATCAACATACCCGTGAATCTATTAGCTATTATCTCAAAAATTTTGGCGCAAAGATCTATTTAGCTACCAATAACCTAGAAGCGATCGCGCATTTGCATACAAACACTCAAATTGATGTTGCCTTGATAGATTTCAAATCGGCAGATGTAAATCAGATAGAATTGATTCAACAAATTCGGGCTGAACAAAAAATTGTAGATTTACCATTGATTGCATTGTTAAATTCCACTTTTCAAGGCGACATTCAAATGCTAACCGATCAAGGTTTTTGCGGCTATGTGACCAAGCCAGTCCAAGGACAGCGACTGTTGAGAGCAATATTATCAGCCCTTAATAGACTATCTTCGCCACATATTGATGTTTCTCCTCTCGACAGATTGCCGACCTCTAATACGAGCTTTCTGTTTGATGAAATTACCATTAGCACAGATAAATCTACGGAGATGGTAGTTTCCTTATCAGAGACTTCCGATGTCGGTGAGTTGAGTAATTTAAAAATTATATTGGCTGAAGATAATATCGTTAACCAGAAGGTTATGTCCGCATATTTGAAAAAGCTAAACTGTAACTTCGACTTGGCTGAGAATGGGGAAGAGGTATTGGAATTAGTCAAAAGTAAGCATTACGACATCATCTTAATGGATTGTCAAATGCCTTTGTTAGACGGATACGACACTACTCAGGCGATACGTCAACTAGAAGCAACTCACCAGTTACCCCACCATATAGTGATCATCGCCATGACTGCAAATGCGTTTGCCGAGGATCGCGATCGCTGTTTGGCAAGCGGCATGGATGATTATCTAAGTAAACCAGTACGGAAACAGAAAATCCAAGAAACCCTTGAACGATGGAAGCAAGTGATTTAGGATTTGCGGCGCAAAGCGCCGCGCACCATTTTAATAACTGATGTTACGTGGAACCCTCACCCCCCAGCCCCCTCTCCCATTAAGGGAGAGGGGGAGTAAGACCCTTTTAATAAAGTTCATACTTCATCAACTGACAGGGTAACGTGCCATTCAGTACCGCCGTGCGTTCTGCACATTTCAGCCCTATTGTTTGCGAGAGTTGCTTATTGCCACTAAGAACAAACGCAGTCCATCCCTTAAAGCGTTGTTTGAGAACATTCCCTAATTGTTTATAAAAAGCCCCCAAATCACTATCTCTTCCCAATCTTTCACCATAGGGAGGATTGCAAAAGAGAACGCCACTATCCGCAGGAGCCACCACTTCCGCAAGATCTAAGGCGGAAAAATAAACATGATTGGCTAAACCGCAGTTTTTGGCATTAATAATCGCTTGATCAACGACTTCGGGATTGCGATCGCTACCCCAGATTGGCGCAGGTAAAACATCTAAACGATTATCATCCGCTTCTTGAATTAATCTTGCTAAAAGCTCTTGATCAAAATCTAACCATGTTTCAAACCCAAAGCGATCGCGAAACATTCCTGGGGCAATATTCATGGCTTTTAAACTCGCTTCTAGGGGCAGAGTTCCTGAACCGCAAAGGGGATCGTAAAACATCTGATCGGGTTGCCAACCTGACATCTGGATTAAGGCGGCGGCGAGAGATTCCTTAAGCGGAGCGGCTCCTACGGCGGGACGATAGCCACGGCGATGCAAACTATTACCCGAACTATCGAGACTCACCGTACAGCCATTGTCATCAATATGTACGCCGATCCGCAAATCTGCATCCTGTACATCCACATCCGAGCGATCGCCAAATTTCTCTTTTTGTTGATCAACGATCGCATTTTTAACTTGCAGCGCCGTGAAATGCGTATGATTCAGATGATCATTTTTACCCGTAGCATTTACCGCTAAGGTCATCTCAGGGGTTAAATATTCCGACCAGTCGATCGCCTTAATACCTTTATACAGATCATCAGCATCAAGACAATCAAATTGATCGAGATGCATTAACACTCGAAACGGTAGCCGCGCCCAAAGATTGACTCGATAAAGTAAATGGCGATCGCCCTCAAAACTGACCCCACAAAATCCCGCCTCAACGGAATGTGCGCCTAATTGTTCTAGTTCCTGTGCAGCGAGGGCTTCCAAGCCTCTGGCTACGGTTGCAAAGTATTGATTCATGAACCTATGATACTGGAGATCCCCCTCAATCCCCCTTAAAAAGGGGGAAGAAGAAAATTTAATTTATTCTCCCCCCTTTCGTAAGGGGGGCTGGGGGGGATCTAAATAATTCCTAAATAATTTTTTAGATTTTAACTAGCTCCGAACCATTGATCGATTTACGCACATGGATTTGAGTGGGTAAGCGATCGGCGAGAGATTGAATATGGGTAATTACACCGATGAGCCGATCTCCTTGACGTAGGGATTCGAGAATTTGGGTGACAGATTCCAGTGTTTCACTATCGAGCGTGCCGAAACCTTCATCCAGAAAGAGACTACCCAATTCAATACCCATTGATAGTTTTTCCGATAAAGCTAGAGCCATCGAGAGAGAAGCTGCAAAAGTTTCACCGCCTGAAAGGGTGCGAACTCGCCGCTTTTCACCGCCATTCCAGTTATCGGACACCCAATAATCGCCGCTTTCGATTTGGAGAATATAGCGATCCTCAGAAAGTTGTTGAAGTAAGACAGAAGCTCGGTTCGCGAGTTCCTGCTGCAAACTATCGAGAATGTATTCTTGGAATTTATGGGATTGCAGATCCTGAGCGAGGGTGTGATAGATTTGCTCCTGAGCTAATAAAGAATTTTTATGATCTTCTAATTCTTGGGATTCTTGACGTTTTTGCTGAGCTTGCTCTAGCCATGCTTTGATCGAAGCCCGATTTTCGCTGGTTTGTTGGAGTTCTTGTTCTAGTTGTTGTAAATTTGCGCGTAATTGGGCGATCGCCTGTTGATCGGTAAATTGATCAGAGATCGCTTCGGTAATAATTTGTAAACGGGTGGTTAAATCTTGCTCTTGGCGCTGATAGTTGGCAATTTGCTGTTGCCATGAATCTAGTTGCGATCGGGAAGTCTGATAACTCAAAAACTCTGATTCACTAAAATTCAAAGTTCCTAGTTCTATCTGCCAATTAGCTTCCTGTTGAGTCAGTTCAGAAATAGCTAAATCATGAGTTTCAGCAGCTTTAGTGGCTGCTTCTTCTCGTTTTACAAAGTTTTCGCGAGCAGTTTGATAGGATTTTTCGATGGTTTGGAAGCGATCGCTCAATTCCGATTTTGATTGCAAGATTTCCTGCTGCAAAGTTTCATAACTTCTTCCTGCGGTGATCTCCTGTAAACTTTGGGTAATTTCTTGGAGTTGTGACTGCCTCAGCGATCGCTCCTGCTCGGCTTTTTGTAATTCTGTTTCGGCTAATTGCCGATTTTCTTGATTAGTACTAAGTTTAATGGCAATATTTTGAGTAGCGATCGCCACTTCTTTTTGGGCAACTATCAATTTTTGATATTCTAATTCTCGTTTTTCCAATGCTTGGCGATCGCGAATAAGCTCCTCAGCTTGCCATGAAGTTTTAAGGATGAGATTAATGGTTTCTCGAAGTTCTGTAGTCTGGGCTTCGAGATTGATAATTTCTTGAGACTGGGCTTGATATTGTTGTTGAGATACTTCTAAATTAGTCTCGTTTTTTAGCTTGTCTTCGCGTAATTTTGCCAGCTTTTTTTCCGCAATATTGCGGTGATTTAATAAAGTTGTTATATCAATCAATTCTACTTCAATAAGTTCAGTCAACCCATCTATAGAATAGAGATTATGGCAAACAGGACAGTTATCGCCATCATGTAATTCAGTTCGTAAAGCTTTGACATGACCGCTTTGTAAGACTTGTGAATTTGTAGATTCCGCTTGCGACAGAGCCGTAATCGCAACTCGAAATTCGTTTTCAGCGTCAGTAACTAAGTCCTGACACTTCTCTAATTGTTGCGATCGCTTCTGGATTTCAGTTTGAAGTTGATCAGCTTTTTGTTGTTGTTTTGTAAGATTAGTTTGGAGAATTTGCCATTGGGTTAGAGGTTCGGCGACCTTACGCAAATTGTCGAGATAGTCGGGATTGTGCGAAGAATTAGCGATCGCGGTTTGAATTTTTTGTAATTCTTCGGTGTTAGTTTGCCAATCTAATTCGGCTTGGGCGATCGCTTTAATTGACTTTTCCAGAACTTGCGATCGCTCCAGAGCATTTTTATGAGCGCGATTTAATTCCGCTTCACCTTGCTGCTGCTGCCGATGAAGAGATTCTGCTAGGGCGAGATTTCGTTCTTGAGATTCAATTTGAATTTGCGTTTCACTAAGGGCTATACGAGCCTCACCTAAAGCCTGCTGTTGCTTTTCCAGTTCTATTTTTGCTACTTCTAAATTTTGATTAGTATTAGCGAGATCGGCGATCGCCGTTGCCAATCTTTGGCGATTTGATTGCAAAATTGTCCAAGTTCCCGCTACTGAATTTGCTAATTGAGCATTCCGAAACTGAATCGCTAAAGATGCAATTGTTGAAGCATCTTGTTGTAATTTAGCTAGTTTTTCGGAAATTTCTTGATGTTGTTGAATTTGAATAAATAATCTTTCCTCTGCTTCTAGTAACTTACGACTTTGTTGAGATTGCATCTCTAAAGCAGGAATTGTAATTTCTAGATTGGCTAATTCTGCCTGTTGCGCCATCACGTCTTCATTAGTTGGGGCTTGGATCGCAATCAGAACCTTTTCCAGTCCTTCCCGTTCTGCTTTAAAGCCACTAGTGCGATCGCTGGCAGCCTTCCGCATCTGTTCAAAAATCTGAAACCCTGCCAACTGCCGTAAAATCTCCCGCCGTTTATTGGCTTCACCTTTCAGGAATTCGTCAAATTGTCCCTGTGGCAAAATAATCACACGGGTAAAAGTCTCGAAGTCCATGCCGATGATGTCTTCTACTTTTTGAGTGGGATCGCATCTTTCCCATTCGCCATTCACTAATTGATCAAATAGAAATTCCTTTTTATCGGTTTTGCCGCGATTGCGCCAAGTTCTCAAAACCCGATATTCGGTTTGACGCATCACAAATCGAAATTCCACTTTTAATTGCGCCGCGCCTTGACTGACTAACTCGCGTGATGAGTTAGGCTTTTGCGCCACCTTGTCATAGAGCGCAAAGGTAATCGCATCCAGCAAAGAAGTTTTTCCTGCACCTGTCGCGCCTGTTATCGCAAACAAATCAAGGCTAGAAAAATCCAGCACCTGACGAGTCCGAAAACTAGTAAAGCCTTCAACAATTAATTCAAGAGGACGCATCGCAGTAGTTACTTGTTATGTAATTAGGGTGATCAATTAGGGAAAATCCGTAAGCGGCGATTTGGTTCCGCACCGTAGCTTTCCGATCGCAGTTGATAATGCTCGACTAGTTCATGTTGCATCCGCCGAATCACCGATGAACGCGGCAGTAACTCCACAGGTTGACCTTTAGGAATCACAATCTGTTCCACTGCAAGACGGGTTTCTTCGAGGGCTTCGATTTCATCTTCCGAATCACCATAGGCGAACATATTCAAGTCGCTAATCGTATCGGTGGGACTCTCATCGATATGCAATACTCGCCTTAGAGCGCGGGTGATCTGAGGCAAAGTACTAGTTTTAATCGCATGAATGGGAATCTGTCGAGCCTCAGCGACTTGACGCACTTTGGAACTCGTCCGAATCTGCGATCGCAAAGCTAGCACTAGATCGGCTTCATCAAGATCTTTGGTGATTTCAATCGGTAAATTAATGGATTGAATTACCTGCTCCGTTTGATGGCGACTGACTCCATAGAGATAGACATTCATTGTCCCAAAGCGCTCTCGCATCGCGGCATAGGAACCTAATTCTGTCACATCTTCTTCATCGTCTTCCGAGAGATTCGCTTCAGGGGGTTCAGATGCAGAACTATTAACTTTGCCATTGAAGTCGGCTATATCAGTCTTTACTTGCAACTGTGAATCAAGGGGAATCGGCTTCATCCGTCCAGACGATCGCCATCCCTTAACTACAGGATTTTTGACGATTTCAGGATTTTTCGGCTTCTCTTCCGAGGTGGTGACTTCACCCACATCACTAACGGAACGAATCTGACGACCAGGATCGCGATCGCGCAGCAACATATCAATGGTTCCCGCCACATCGTCATGAACTGCCCAGCGATAACGTTCCCACATTTCCACAGCAATATCAAAGGTGGGTTGTGCCTTACGTTCCAAAATACTCTTTTGCGGTAAGCCGCGCCGCCGCATCTCTTCATCACCGAGAGTTACTGATTGAATGCCGCCAATTAAATCCGAGAGCGTGGGATTCTTGATTAAATTAGCCAATTGGTTGCCATGCGCCGTGCCGACAAGCTGCACACCACGCTCAGCGATCGTTCTCGCAGCAAGGGCTTCCAGTTCTGTACCAATTTCATCGATAACGATTACCTCAGGCATATGGTTTTCCACCGCCTCAATCATTACTTGGTGTTGTAATTCAGGCTGGGAGACTTGCATCCGCCGCGCCCGTCCGATCGCAGGATGGGGGATATCACCATCGCCCGCAATTTCGTTGGATGAGTCAATGATCACCACGCGCTTATTTAAGTCATCAGCAAGCACCCGCGCAATCTCGCGCAGCGCCGTAGTTTTACCCATCCCTGGTTTACCGAGCAGTAAAATCGATTTACCAGTTTCAACTAAATCACGAATCATAGCGATCGTGCCATAGACAGCCCGACCAACGCGACAGGTTAGCCCGATAATTTCGCCTTTGCGATTACGAATGGCACTGATGCGGTGCAGGGTACGCTCGATTCCCGCCCGATTGTCGCCGCCAAATTCACCGACTTGCTTCACGCAAAGCGCCAAATCCTCCTTGGTAATCGGATCATCGGTCAAATATTTAGTGCTTTCAAAGTAACGCGCTTCGGGCAATCTGCCTAAGTCCATCACGATTTCGACAAGTTGTTCTAACCCGCCGCAAAGTTCGAGGCTAGTTTTGATGCGTGGCGGCAAAATATCGAGGAGTTGATCGAGGTTGTCGGTAACTTGCTTGCGGATGGATTCCATTAGGCTTTTTAAGGTTTTACGGTTAGGTTTTAATTTGTGAAACTAATTGTCTAGCGATCGCTACAGCTTGCCAGAGCAGACAAGATTTTTCTTCAAGGCGATCGGGAATTTCTGCCCCCGAATCTTCGAGAAAATCCATAATAATTTTACGCGCATAGCTACCATAGGCAACACCCGCCACAGGAATAGCTGCTTGACGCAGTTTGCTCACAGTACTAGCATTCGTCCCACCTGCTAATTGCACAAAGCCAAGCGGTAATTGAAAATCGAGAACCTTTTGACCAAGTTGCAAAGCTGCACGGGTTGAGCCATCACCAATATCACCACTCATCGGGCGACCATCGGTTTGCCAAATTAGCGATCGCGGTTGCGGAGTCATTCCCGCTAATAAAGACTTGAGATATTCATGCAAATCTTCGCAATCGGGAAAGCTGACTGCCATTAATTTAAGTTCGGGAATAATCGGACTCAAACGTTGCCAAAAAGCGGCGAATTCTTTAGTGCGATTGGGTTGTGTATGAATTTCGATCGCATCAATTTGCTGATTAAGTACTGCACCAAAAATATCTTCGGGGACATAAACCTGTTCGCGAGTATGAATAATTTGCACTGGACATAGCGGCAAACACCGACCGCACCCATAACAAAGATTGGAGATAACCCCATTGTAATCATTACTAAACTGGATTGCATTGGTAGGACAAACTTTTTCGCAAGGTCGGTTGCAATCAGACGGACAAAGCTGAGGATCAAATATAGCTTTGCGAAAATGTGGGTCTTCGCCATCGTTAAAGCTGACCATCACTAAAGGCGATCGCGTAGCACCTAACTCCATCGCAGCTTTAATGCCATCACGCGCCGCCGCGATCGCCGCAGGATCGGGAGCCATATCAATACAATCGGCTCCTGCAAGGGTATAAATCAGCGCTAAATGCCGAATTGCTGGTAAATGTTGATAACTCGCACCACAAATGAGCTTAAACCACTGACGCGATCGCAAAGCTTCGATTTCCATAGTTTTTACTCTTCCCTAAACCCCATAAATATTATTCATCATTTCTTCTAGCTTTTTTCATAAGTATAACAAATACTTCCTTCCCATCCAAAAAAAACTGAAGCTAGGGAATTGTTTGATATTAGTCGAAACACAATCAACTTGTGGTTGAGGAGACGAGACGAAACAGGGGATACAAAGATGAACACAAGAGCATCTACTAGTCATCAGCAAAAATTAGCAACTGGGAAAAGTTTCTAATTTAATTTTGTTTTTATTCGTCTCAATCTCACTAAATGTACCTTTACATTGGTGACATATACTGCTAAGCAATTCAAGTAGTTAGTGATACATTTGTTACAAATAATGTTTGCTAACTTGATGGACAGTGTAGATTTCTATTGATTCGATTGGTCATTTTCCCCAGTCACGGAACATTCATTTATTGAAAGGTGTGAAGGCATGAGTCCAATGTATATTCCCCGTCGCAAGTTTATCCGAGGCGCGATCGCTACGGCTGCTTTTGGAGCAACTTCTCAACTTTGGGTAGGCTGTACCGAACAAGCGCCTACAAACACGGCTACTACAGGTTCGCCAAATACATCAGGCGCTCCTGCGACCGCCCTGCTAACTGTTGGATTCATTTATGTTGGACCAAAGGATGACTACGGTTATAGCCAAGCTCACTTTGAGGGCGAAACCGCGATCGCTAAGCTTCCAAATCTCAAGACAATAAGTGAAGCTAGTGTACAGGAGACTGCCACAGTTCAAGAAACCATGCTGAGCATGATTAACCAAAATAACGTTTCGGCGTTATTCCCCACGTCCTTTGGTTACTTTGATCCGCATATTATCAAAGTGGCAAAGGACAATCCTAAAGTGCAGTTCTTCCATTGTGGCGGTATGTATACCGAAGGCAAGCATCCCAAGAATATTGGTAGTTATTACGGTTACATCGATGAAGCGGAATACGTTGCAGGTGTGGTCGCGGGACTGACAACTAAATCTAACAAGCTAGGATTTGTTGCTGCGAAACCAATTCCACAGGTAATTCGGAATATCAACAGCTATACCCTTGGCGCTCGTAGTGTTAACCCTAAAGCAACTGTGCAAGTCATTTTCACGGGTGATTGGTCGGTTCCTGTCAAAGAAGCTGAAGCCGCGAATAGCATGGTCGATCAAGGTGTAGATGTTTTGACCTGTCACGTTGACAGTCCCAAGGTAGTGATAGAAACTGCCGAGAAACGGAAGATTTTCTGTACTGGCTACCATGCTAATCAGTCGAAGCTTGCCCCTACTGGCTATTTGACAGGAGCAGAATGGGATTGGACTAGCGTATATACCCAATATGTGGAATGGTTTAAGGCAGGTAAGTCGGTGACTGATGGAGGTATTCCTCACCTTGTGCGTGGTGGTCTGAAGGAGAAGTTCTGTAAGGTTTCACCTTTTGGCCCTGCTGTTAGTGCTGATACTAAGAAAGCCGCCGAGAAGGTAATGGCGAAGTTCATGGACGGCAGCATGGTGATCTATGCGGGTGAAATCAAGGACAACACTGGTAAAGTTGTAATTGAGAAGGGTAAAGAGTACAAACAAACCGATCTGTATCTTGAAGAGAAGATGGATTGGTTTGTTGAAGGTGTTATCGGCAGCATCAAGAGCTAAAACAAAATTAAAAAACTGGCTTCGCCAGTTTTTTGATTTTTACCATTACTCATTAGAGAATTTAAGTATATGAACTTACGCGATCGCTGGCGTTCGACATCTGAAACGATTTTGATTCCGATTGGGGCATTGATTGCTTCGTTAATTGTTTTCGGAATTTTCTGTGCTGTTCAAGGCAAAAATCCGATCGCTATCTACGGCACAATCTATCAATCCGCTTTTGGCAATAGTTTTTCTTGGCAAGGGACATTGATCAGGGCTGCACCATTAATGCTCACATCTCTATGTACAGCATTACCCGCCATGTTGGGCTTGACGATTATTGGTAACGAAGGAGCGCTGATTGTCGGTGGTATTGGCGCGATCGCTATGGGATTATCCTTATCATCGATGCCATCACTGGTGGTACAGATTGGCATGGCGATCGCGGGGATTATCTGTGGTGGTTTATGGATTATGTTTGTGGGCGCGATTAAGTACTATCGCGGCGTAAATGAAACCATTAGTAGTTTGTTAATGAACTATATTGCGATCGCCTTGCTAAATACCTTAGTCGAAGGTCCGATGCGCGATCCTGCGAGTTTAAATAAGCCTTCTAGTTATCCATTAGCGGCGATGAATATGCTGCAAAGCATTCCCAATTCGCGGGTACATTATGGCTTAATTTATGGCTTAGTTGCTTGCGCGATCGCCTATTTCCTGATTCATCGCACAACTTTTGGTTTTGCTGTTCGCACTGTGGGCGGCAATATTCGCGCTGCAAAGATTGCGGGTTTACCAGTCGGAAAACTAACTTTAATCGTTACTTTTTTAGGCGGCTCCTGTGCAGGTTTAGCAGGGATGGTCGAGATTGCGGCTATTCACGGTAGCGCCAATGCTTCATTAAATTCGGATTATGGATATAGCGGCATTCTGGTAGCTTTTATCGCTAGACAAAATCCCTTGGTCGCTGTGCTAGTTGCGGTTTTAATGGGTGGTATTCTTGCCAGTGGTAGCGCCCTTCAGCGATCATTTCTTTTACCTGATGCGACAGTTTTACTATTTCAAGGCATCGTATTTTTAGCAATTCTCTTCAGCGAATCTCTATACGGTCGTTTAGACTTCTTTAAAGACCGCGAACCTGAAGTTGCGATCGCTAGTTCTGTAACTGTGGTTTAGCTATTTTCTCAATTACCGATGACAAGCGCCGCTTGTCATTGCCTCTCACTACCCTGAAAAACAATGACAGATAATTCACTCGGTTGGATGAGCGTACCTTTAGCGATCATCGCAGGGACACTTCGAGGTAGCGCTCCATTTCTATTTGTTAGCTTAGGCGAATGTCTCACCGAGAAAGCTGGCAAAATTAACCTTGGACTAGAAGGGACATTACTCACAGGCGCGATGACCGCCTATGCCGTCTCTTACTTTACGCAATCGCCTTGGCTGGGTGTTCTTGCTGCGGGAATGGCAGGCGTGGGACTTGGTTTAATTCATGCTTGGTTATCGCAGCGTCCCAATGTCAGTGATGTGGCGGTCGGCATTGCGATGATCATTTTTGGTAGTGGTATAGCCTTCTTCTTTGGCAAAGCCTTTATTCAACCCAAAGCCATCCAATTGCCTCTATTTGAAATGGGTAACTGGAGTAGCTATCCCCAAATCCAAGCTGCTCTTAAGGTCAGCCCTCTATTACTGATTGGCATTGCGATCGCCCCTTTAATGCAATGGTTTTTTAGTTCGACTCGTTGGGGCTTATATGTCCGTGCAGTCGGCGACAGTCCTAGTGCAGCTAGAGCAATGGGAATTTCCGTTGTTGGTGTGCGTACCTGTGCAGTGGTTGCGGGTAGCTTTTTGGCAGGAATTGGCGGTGCAAGTTTATCGCTTTATTACCCTGGGTTATGGTCAGAGCGGATCTCTAGTGGTCAGGGTTTGATGGCGGTGGCGCTGGTTATTTTTGCGCGATGGCAACCGATTCATTGTCTATGGGCTGCACTCTTATTTGGTGGCGCTCAAGCGATCGGTCCAGCATTGCAAGCAGTTGGAGTTACTTCCTACTACTACCTGTTCAATGCCGCACCATACATCATGACGTTGATTATCACGATCGCTACTTGTTCACCACGCAGGACATTAACTGGTTCGCCAGGTGCGTTAGGGACAAACGAATAAACCCAAACCAATCAATTTTTTTAAAGTGTTGCTTCGCAACACTTTAAAATAATTGATGGGTTTGGCGCTCTAAAAATAAATATGGGTGTTGCGAAGCATCACGCTTTTTTATTTGC
>JANMFC010000276.1:0-21775 GCA_031377675.1 Pseudanabaena sp. OTE_70b_metabat_355
CGGCATCGTTATAGAGTCTGCTTTGCTGATCTTTTACTAATTGATCGCAAGCTGATCGATCGCATATTGAGCCGCCGCAGATACCGAGGATGAGCATCTTTAACGAGATAATTCAGAGCTGACAGACTTTTATCACACCTCAGATGTCCTAAAGCTTCAGCCAAACGCTGTCTGGTCAGCCAATCATCAGACTGAGCAAACCGCAAAATTTGATCGACACATCGCAAATCACCCACTTCACCCAAAGCCGCGATCGCGGCTTGATGCAACATCGTTTCTTCACTATCCAAAGCTTGAATTAGAGCATCATAAGCCCGCACATCACCCAAATTGCCCAAGGATACAGCCGCACTAAAACGAACTAACCACTCAGTATCTTCATAAAATGCTCGTAACAAAGGTTCTACAGCGCGGTTATCCTGCAAATAACCCATCGCGCCAGCCGCATCAGCCCGAATTCCATAGTCATTTTCAGTTTCTAGAATTCTGGCGAGTACAGGAAAGCAGTCCTCAGTATGCTTCAAACCTAGAGCAAATACTGCCATTGAGCGAATCTGCAAGTTCTTATCATCGATTACTTTCAAGATTAATGGCACGGCTTCATCGGGGGACAAATCGCGCAAAGACACCAACGCACGCAGGCGATCACGAGAGTTTTCGCTTTCTAATTGTTCAGCAATATTAGTTAAGTTATCGTTTTGGTTAATGGAAGACATAAGGGATTATCTCAAAAATTTTAGAATATGTCAAAAGCTAAAATGCCCCGAAAGGATGACTAAACACCAAAACTAGGTATGCTAGAATACAATCATAGTTAAATGTATGTAGCTAATTTAGCAGTATGCATGGTGGACAGAGAGTATTTTGAATAAATCTACTCCCGTGGGTTGACTTGATACGCGAATAGCGTACTTGTTTTAAACCATTGCTATGGAAGCGCTAAATTGAATTTATATAAAACCTAAAATTTACTCTCGTGAGGAGTGGAAAATGAAAAAAGTATCTTTAAATTTGGCTGGTAGTTTGAGTGTATTGGGTGTTATTGGCGCGATCGCCGCCAGCTCAGCCCTTGCAGAAACCCAGTCAGGCGTTGCTCAACTGAGCCAAGCCATGAAAAACGACCCCGTCTCTCAGAACGTGACTTCTGTATCTCAACTTAGCGATGTTAAGGCTACTGATTGGGCTTTCACCGCATTGCAGTCTTTGGTAGAGCGCTACGGTTGTATCGCTGGCTATCCCGATCGCACTTTCCGTGGCAAACAAGCAACTACCCGCTATGAGTTCGCGGCTGGTTTGAATGCTTGTTTGGACAAGATCAATGAAATTATCTCCGCAGGTTTAGCTGACAAGGTTGGCAAAGAAGACCTCGCCACTTTACAAAAGCTTCAAGAAGAGTTTGCGGCTGAGCTTGCAACCCTTCGCGGTCGTGTAGATGCCCTTGATGCTAAGACCGCTAAGCTCGAAGCTCAACAGTTCTCCACCACCACTAAGTTGTCTGGTGAAACAATCATGGCTGTCACTGGCGGCAGTGGCAATAATCTTGGCGCTCCTACAAACACTAACGTTTTTGTTACCAGCCGAGTTCGGTTAGACCTCAACACCAGTTTCACAGGCAGTGACTTGTTGAAGACCAGACTAGAAGTCGGTAATGGTGGGACTAGTAACGTTCCTATAGCATTTGGGGCTGGTGCTACAAGTACAGGAAACATTGGTTTCCAGACTTACGGTCAGGATTATTCAGCACTGGGTTCGACCTTCACACTTGCTAAGTTGCGCTACGACTTTAACCTTGGTGATGCTCGTGTGTCTGTTGGTCCAGTACTGCACGCTTATGATCACATTGATGTCAACAGCTATGCCAATAATGAAGCAGTTGACTTCAGCTCTACGTTCTTCATCAACAATCCTCTCCATGTTCTGATCAACACCCAAACTGGTGGTGCAGGTGGTGCATTTGACTGGAATATTGGTAAGAGTGCTTTCAGCTTGCGTGGTCTTTATCTGGCAGGTAACGGCAATCAACCTACTGGTGCAGGCGGTATTAACCGTGGCTTGACTGGTGATCCTTATCAAGCAACTGCTGAGTTGGAATTTGCACCTAAAAATGCTGCGGGAGAAAAACCTTTCGCGCTCAAGCTTCTTTACACTAATGGCTCTGTGAACAATACAGACGTTAATGCTGGCGGTGTAAACGCTGAATGGGCTTTCTCGAAGAAAATCGCAGTCTTCGGTCGCTATGGCTTCGGTACATTGAACAGCCGTGGTGTTGCTTCTAGTACTGCTGGTTTCACTGGTGGTTTATTCACTGGTGGTGCTACAACTACAGCTACTAGCTTGAGTCCTCAAACTTGGATGTTCGGTCTTGCTTTCCCTGATTTGTTCAGAGAAGGTGCTTCGGCTGGTATTGCGATCGGTCAACCTTTCATCGAAAGCAAGATTGGCAACTCAACTCAAACCAATGTTGAGGCTTACTACAGCTTCCCAGTATCGAGCAACATCAAGATCACTCCTGATGTTCAGTTCATCTTCAATCCTAACAACACATCTGGTAGCACCATTTTTGTTGGTACTTTGAGAACTGTATTCTCGTTCTAATCTCGCAAAAAAAGAGAGGGCGCTTAGCGCCCTCTCTTTTTTATTGGCAAATGTTTATTGGCAGATTATTTAAGCCCAATTAAAATCTTCGACATTGGAAAATAAGTAGCCCAAACTTTAGGATCGGGGCGACTAACCCAATTAGTGCGAGAAACAATCAGTTGCAAAATAATCGCCGCCGTTTCTTGATTTTCAGCCGTGACTTTGACCGAGACATCAGACACAAGGACATCGCGATCAAATGTCCGTTGCGCCGCCGATCGCGCTAGTACTTCAGCCTTACGAGTCATGATCGTAAACCCCTCATCTTTGTTGATCGGTATGCGAATATCAACTTCACGGCGCTCAGCCACCGCCGCACTAGCGATCGCCATTGACATTGATGTCGATATTGCGATCGTCGATAAAACCCTAAGAAGCTGATTCGTCCGCGATGCGAAGCAATCTGATTCTTTGGGTTTTATGAGAGAAACATGCGAGTTGTTTTTCATAATTGTTGTCGCCAGAAACTCACAAAAAAGTTATACAAAAAATTACAGGCAAATCGTCAAGATATTAGCAAAAATAGGGAAAGATGTGTGCTATTGTCTGCTAACAAATTTGGCTTTAGAGTTTAACTCATTCGAGAGCTTATTTCCCTGCTAATTTTGGTAGCAATGCTTAACTTTATTTGTCGTTTATTTGTCATCACGGAGGCTTTCTAGGGGAGGTTATGTCAAAAGTTCTGATTAGTGGTTTGGTCGATGAAATAAACTTGCTGCTGAGTCGTCCAGTAGGCTCAGTATCTAAAAAAGCATCTCCAGAAGTGATTCATCAAAGAGAGCAGCTAAAACAGTTGCGATCGCAACTTGAAAGCCTCACTGATGACTCACAGATGCGTAGCTTGGATAAGCAATACCAAGGCTTAATAACAGGGTTACAAGATCAAATTAAAAGCCAAATTCAAATTCAAATTCAAAATCAGAACAAATCATACGACAAACAGCCCCATGCCCCAATCTCAAAAACGGATAAACTAAACGTATCTGGTAACTTGTTTGACACTGAATTTGAACCGATCATGGAGACTAGCAGTATGACCAGTAGCACGCCTGAGCCCAATTCTACCTTTGTCAACGATCGCCTGATTGCCACGCTTCAGCAAGCAATTCAGCAAACATTGCAGCAGGTTGTTAAAGATACGGTTCAGCAATCGATTCAGCAAGTAGTTAGCCAAACCCTCGCTGTCGAAAGGGCGCTGATGGTCGGTGAAATTTCCACGAGTTTAAATAAAATTGTTGAATCTCAACAGCGATCGCACATAAATCAAGAGTTAATAACTTTAAATCAGCAAAAACAAAAGCTTAATGCCGAAATTTTGCAGTTAGAGTCAGATCGCACGACCTGGATGCAACAGTTTCAGGAGTTTCAAGCTTCACAACAACAATCATTAGATCGATCGCTACAATCGGTTAATAATCATTTAAAAGAACAAATTCAAGGTCAGCTTAGCGATACATTGCACCAGACGATGCAGCAAACGATGCAGCAGACGATGGCTGGAACTGTCACCGAAACTGTGAATCAGACTGTAGCTAGAACTTTGCAAGATAATTTGGTTAATTTCACGGGAAATAATCTTGCGGGAATAAATTCTCCGACTGATAGTTCCGATCAGAAAGAAGAATTTGTAAACAAGGTGCAGGAGCAGACAGATCGTTTTTTGGTGCATTTAGACGAAATGTTTAGCTCGACATTTCGATCGCTAGAAAAAGATATCCAAGGCTATCAAACTTCGATAGAAGCTAAACTTGGTCACATAGAAACCCTTGAACAGAAGGGTGAAGCCTTAATTAATGCATTAGTTGATCGCATTAGCCAACAGACTGAACGCCCATCTGAAAATCCCTCTAAAAATCAATCTGAAGCAACATCTCAATCTGAATCAGTCACAGCCCCAGTCCCCGTCAATGTATTACCCGAATTGCCAGATGATATCCCTCTTCATTATTTAGAGACTGTCACCGAACCTGTTGATGAAAACCTAATCAGTTCATTATTGGCTGGTAATGAGTTTGGCGAAGCGATCGCCGAACCGCTTACTATGAGCATGGGAACAATAATCGATGTTGAACCAATCATTGAAGTTGTTGCTGCTAATGAAGAAGTTTTAGTTACGGATAGTTTAGATTTAGGTAGTGTTTCAGAAGAAAATAAAAATACTGGAAATTTCGAGCAGTACAATGTATCTGAAAGATTATCCAATAGTTCTGATGAGAAGCGTGCAGTCAATGTTACTGAAATTGAGAGTATTTTAGGCGCTCCCCCTGAATCTTTATTTGAGAGTTCATCTGCGAAAGATACTGAATTTGACTCTTTCTTAGACGAAGTAGACTCACTTCTAGCTATGGATATAGAAACTATCGATGATCGACAAATTAATGAAGAAAGTAAAAACTTTGAAAATTTTGATTTGCTAAGCCTTGAAAACAATGCAAATCTCATAAATACTGATGATTCAGAAGGTATTTTAGATTTATTGTCTGAAGCTAACATAGAAGAAAGAGTAGCTGGAAGTGACAGTGAAATTAATGATCAAATTGATGATCAAATTGATGATCCTGAACTTTTACAATGGTTAGAAGAAAGTAGCGATCGCCCACATCCAAACAATATTGCCGAAATAACTGCTGATGAGGACTTGATGTCGTGGTTGGACAAGGACTCCGACATGACAGAATTACCAACTACTGACCAATTAAAATCGCAGGAAAGTCCCAAGCAATTCGTTGCGGATTCTCGCTCTGAGTTAGCGAATTTCGATCCTGCCACAATCCCATTGTCAAAGACTCAGCAATTTAGTGATCAAGCCAATGATCAAGCCGATGATTCAGATGAGTCACTGATTCTGTTAACCAATCAAGGAATGGATGATTTGAGCTTTCCCGCATGGGAAGACTCGTTATTTGACGTACTCAATTCTGATCTAGATCGTCTTGATGCTGGTGACGATATTGATCCTTTGGTGTCGCATAAACTCGATCAATTTATTCGGAACACTCCCTACTCTCTAACTAATTGGGAAACACAAGACCCACAAGGTTTCCCAACAATTATTGACATATCCGCTCAATCGGCAAATTCTATAAATAGCGATCGCTTATCGACCGAGACTTCATTACAACTGACAGAACAAGAGTTAACAACGCCTCCGATTAAAGAACTAAATTACCCAAATGAACAATCGGAAATTGTAATCGATATAGATGATTCGCAAGCATCTCCTTTTGTTGCTAAAGCTAGTGAAATCCCTGAGATTTTTGACGATCCCGATGCATTATTTGATGCAAGTGATGATATGGACGCAATTTTTGCTGAAGTAATTGCCGAAACAGCCGCTAAATACTCACAAGCTGCGCCCTTTGAGACAAATGATGAGCTTGATGGATTGTTTACATTATCTAATGAAACTTCTAATGAAATTATAATTCCTAATATAGCCTCTCATGCAGAAACTGATACGAACAATGGTGCAGATCTAGATATCGATCTCAATAATGAAAGTGAACTGGATACACTTCTATTTGGATTTGATCCTGTAACAGAAATTGAAAGTAGCTTTGATGATTTTAAAGATGATTTTAAGACTGCGATCAATCCATATAATCGCTCCGACACTCAAATAAGCTCTCAAAAAACTACAAATGATTTTGACACAATGATGCAAGGGCTACCTCTAGGCAATTATCAAGGCAATCATGATCAAAAAACAAATCCAGTTGATACAGTAATGCAGGGTTTGTCAGAAATAGATTGTGAAGAAATAGATGTTGGCGCAGTCACATTTGCAGATGCAATGAGTTTTTCTGAACCAATCCAGTTTATAGAAGAAGAACTGGATACAATCTTGCAAGGTTTTGCCCATCCAGAAGTGACCAGTTTCCCTGTCGTCGATAAATCTCGCACATTCCTAGAGCCTTTAACAGAAGATTTAAATTTTAATGACACCCAACAGGATGATTGGAACGATGCACTAGAGGAACTTGAAGTAAAATTATCGCAGCCGACTCCTCAAAATCAAGACAGGACTAAAGCCGTAGAGCTATCAGCAGATGAGTTTTTTGCCTCTCTAGAGCATAACAGGTTAAATGCTTTTGCCGATAAGCCTGAAAAAGCTCTGCCATCGGCTCAAGTATCTAATGTGTCAGGTAGTTCTCCATCAGATAGGACATCAGATAGGACATCAGATGCGATCGCTGATTTAGATGGTCTTAGTAATTTAGTTGATTTTGATAATAACTTTGAAGAAGAAGATCTGTTGCTTAATGAATTTGCTGATTCTCAAGGTGAGGAAACTAATCAGAAAAATGTCAATGATAGTAAAGCCAATGAGAATAAAGCCAATAGTGAATGGGATGAACTATTAAATGATTTGGAGTCATTTAATTTTAATCAACCATTGCTAGACGATCGCCGTGAACAGTTGGGTTTATCGTCGGTAGCACCGATTACGGACAGTCTCGAAAATGTCTTAGATATTGACTCGCTAGTGATGGAATCTAATAGCGTGCCGCTAATTCCATCGCCACCTGAAAAAGAGGTCTATAGCCTTGAAGACACTTGGATTTTAGGCGTTGATTTTGGTAGTACGGCTTTGAGGGCTAGCTTATTCAATAGTAATACTGGTCGAGTCTATTCACTACGTTTTGATGACGCGGAAGAGATGCCGTGCAAGTTAGCTTGGACAGAGAATCACAGCCTTGATGATCCCATCAGCACAGACATTCGCATTCTATCCAAAAAAGCATATACCGCAGGACTAGAAGAAGGTGAAGTGGCGCTTGTTCATTTTAAGCAATTTCTTAAACTGGGCTTGCCCTATCGTGGAGTCAGTACTTGGCAACCAATTGTCCAATGGTCAGACAGTCATCAGGCGAGTCTACGTTGGCTAATCGCCGCCCTTAAGAATCTTCTTGAACAAGTTCAAACTAGAGCTAATCATCCCCAATTACCTGATGTGGGACTGATTTTACTAAACCTGAGTGGAGTTGTGTTTGGTTATCCTTCCAATTGGTCAGATACTTATATTCTCAATGTTCGAGAAGCAATTCTGAAATCAGGGCTAGTTAGCCAAGCGGAACAGGTAACAGCCGTAGAACAAGCGATCGCCCCAGTTTTATCTTTAATTCACGATCATCGACTGCATGATCAAAAGCTTCACAATCAAAAAATCGCTCAAGAAATTACCCTGTTCATTGATGCAGGGGCGGTTACAACTAGCCTTTGTTTAACCAAGGGCATTGAAGCAAAAGAAAGCGATCGCTCTAAGCTCCATATTCGCAGTCTTGACTATGCAGGGATTAATATCAATCAAGATATTATTCTGAAGCTGTTCTATCCCCATTGGCAGTTAATCACCAATCCTAATCGTCATCTGTGTAAGTTTGACCATCTCAATCTGCCAGAGATTGGGGCTACGGCTACCCAAGAACGGACGATTTTGCAGCAATATTTGCTCAGTTCGACGATTGGGCGACAAATGTTAGAACTTGCCGATCGCGTCAAGATCACATTCGGTAAAGATATGGATGTGGATTCTTGGAATGAAGAATTGATGGGACAGCCCATAGTAGTATTGCGCCGTGAAATAGAAAACTTCATTTTTCAGCCATTTATTCAAAGACTTAATCGAGAACTGAATTCGATTCTTAGTAATGCGGGTATTCTCGGTGAAGATATTCGTCAAGTCTTATTGCTTGGTAGTACCATGCATATCCCATCTCTATCGCGTTGGCTAGCCCAAAAGCTACCTAATGCAACCCTTAATCCTTTGGCAACTTCAGTCGTGGCAAGCGGTTTGGCAGTTTCGCCGCTCTATCCAAATTTGCAAGATATTGTACGGCAGCAATATTCTGATTATTTCCTGTTACAAGAAATTTGCCGCCTCAATCTTACTAAGTCGATCAATCCTACGCAACTCCTTAAGCAATTACAAAATCGCGGTGTGAATACCAAAGCTTGTCGCGATCGCATTTTGACAATTTTGCAAGGGGATTTACCAGAGGGTTTATTTCCTTGGCAAGAACCAGAACAGGCGGTGATTTTGGAAGATCCGACCCTTAGCAGCGACTTGTTTGCGGGGCAGTTATTTGAACTAGAAACCGATGGCACATACCAACCGAATGTCACAAAGTTCCAGCAATTACGGGTTTATTTGCAAGCGATTATTAGCAATATGAGTCAGACACTGAATGAGCCTTTAGTTTTTCCTGAGATCACAAGTTCGTCAGCTACTTGAAGTACATTGCTTGCGTAATAATTGGTGCGCGGCTTCGCCGCGCACCAATTATTTAGACATTTCCAGCATTCGTTGCATGGGCTTTAATGCAGCTTGACGCACTTGCTCATCAAGAATAATTTCAGGCGATCGCCTTTTCATCGCCAGATAAACTTTTTCTAAAGTATTGAGACGCATATAGGGACATTCATTACAGGCGCAGTTACTAGTTGGGGGCGCAGGAATAAACTTTTTAAATGGCGCGGCTTTTTGCATTTGGTGAATCACACCAGATTCTGTAACCACGATGAATTCTTGATGATCGCTTTTCTGGACATACTTCAACAAACCTGTAGTCGAACCAATGAAATCAGCATGGCGCAACACATTTGCTTCACATTCAGGATGGGCGATAATATCGGCTTCGGGATAATTTACCTTCAATTCCACTAATTTACGTTCCGAAAATATTTCATGAACCATACAAGCGCCATCCCAAAGCAATAGCTCCCGTCCTGTTTGTTCACTTACATAACGCCCCAAGTTGCGATCGGGCGCGAAGATAATCGGCTGATCTTTCGGAATTTGATTAACGATCGCCACGGCATTAGAACTGGTACAAATAATATCGCTGAGTGCCTTGATATCTGCTGAACAATTTATGTAGGAAATTACCAAATGATCGGGATGGGCTGCTTTAAATTCGGCAAAGCGATCGGGCGGACAACTATCGGCAAGGGAGCAACCTGCATCGAGATCGGGTAGTAATACCAATTTGCTAGGGTTCAAAATCTTGGCTGTCTCCGCCATAAAATGCACGCCCAAAAACACGATCACATCGGCTTGACAATCGGCGGCAGCTTGCGATAAACCAAGGGAATCACCAATATAATCTGCTATGTCTTGCAGGTCGGGATCTTGGTAATAATGGGCAAGAATGACCGCGTTCAGTTCTTTTTTGAGATCGGCGATCGCTTTAAATAAATCGAGGGGCTGGTCGCTAGAATGATCGTTAACCAGATGGGGTTTAGGAGCAGTAAGGAACATAATAGTAAAAGCTATTGATTCGTTATATTTAATTATAGTAGAAATTACCAAAATTGTGATCTTAACTTTACTACTTCCGCCAAATTTTTGACCAGAGGCGGCGGAACCAATTCAGGATCTGCTGCCAGAGATTTTTGCGCTGTGTGCGCTTTCGGGCGGTGGGTTTGTAATTTGGCAGTGATTTCTCATACCAGTCTGGTTCGTCTTTCATTGGGAAAAACTAACACTTTGCGAGTTTTGCTATATTCTCTAACAACTCAAAGAATTATTAGAAAAATCAATCATATGATAAAGCTCTAATTCTTCATATATAAGCCTCGAACCT
The DNA here is from genome assembly GCA_031377675.1 of Pseudanabaena sp. OTE_70b_metabat_355. GTDB lineage: Bacteria > Cyanobacteriota > Cyanobacteriia > Pseudanabaenales > Pseudanabaenaceae > Pseudanabaena. The sequence goes on from JANMFC010000276.1 coordinate 10,224, forward strand.
TTCAAAGCATTCTGTGAATCTTTTATACGTCCTAAATTTTTTAAAGCAATCCCTAAGTTGTTAAGAGAGTTTGCCTCACCATGTTGATCGCCGATTTGCCTAGCAATTTCTAAATTCTGCTGATGGTATTGAATAGCTTGATGATATTGCCCCAGTGAACAGTAGGAGATTCCTATATTCCCAAGAGATATTGCTTCACTATGAGGATCGCCAATTTCTCTAGCGATTTCGAGAGATTTCTGGCAGAAAGAAATTGCTTGCTGGTACTGTCCTAGATAATTATAAGTATTACCAAGATTGCCAAGAGAAGATGATTCTCCTTTGCGATCACCGATTTCTCTAAAAACTTCCAAAGATTGCTGATAGAAATGAATAGCTTGTTGATATTGTCCTAATGAATGGTATACACTGCCAAGATTGCTAAGAGAAGATGATTCTCCTTTCCGATCTCCAATGCCTCTAAACACTTCCAGAGAGTGTTGATAGAAATGAATAGCTTGCTGGTGCTGTCCTAAAGAGTTGTAAGCATTGCCTAGATTTATCACAGCATTTGCTTCCCCATTAAGAGCGCCGATCTCTCTAAAAATTTCCATAGACTGTTGATGGAACGGAATCGATTGTTGGTACTGTCCTAGATAACTATAAACATTGCCTAGATTCATCAGAGCATTTGCTTCGCCATTGAAATCACTGATTTCTCTACAAATCTTTATGGATTGCTCATAAAAATCAATGGCTTTTTGATATTGACCTAGAGATTTATGAGTAATGCCCAGATTATTGAGGGACATTGCTTCACCGTATTGATCTCCAATTTTTCGCGATATTTTCAATGCTTGTTGACAAAATTCAATGGCTCGATTGTATTCACTCAAACTATCGTAAGCAAGTCCTAATTCATTTAAAATATTCATCTGACTGGCAGCATTGCGATTTGATTCTGGATCGGAGCCAGAGGGATTAGCTTCCATTAACAGCCGATGCAATAGATCGATGCGTTCTTGCTTTTCAGGTTTGAGATAATTACCAAGAATCCGATCTGAGCCAATTGTTTTCGCTTCTGCAAAATCCCTAGTTTCCTGCGCTGTCTTAAACTTAAACAACCCAGACTTCCAAGCCCAAAAATCAGGTGCATACTTCGCAAAACGAGTAATCGCATAGTCAGGCAACACAAACACCAGAGGATGCGGAACCATCTTGATATAGCCATCGCGCACAAAATTAATATCCGCCAAAAACTGCGGATAATCACCGACCACCCCGATCGCATTTTCCAAACCCCGCAACACCAAAACCAACTTCTTCCCCTTTCCTTTTGGCAAAACCTCCAAGCGCCCATACATCTCCTGCAACAACCGCAACTTCTGCTCAGTAAACTCCCAATCCAAGATCTGCAAATCCTCCCACTCGCGATCGCCCTCAATCTGCTCCGACAGCGCCGCCACCAGCGCCACCCCATCTTGCCAAAAGTTACACTCCACAAAGGCGATCGTAAACCCATCCGACAAATCCAACAAAGACAGCAACCCCTGCACCGCCTCATCGTTAGACATTTCAGGAGAAGTTTCATTAGGATTTTCGAGATCAGGCTCTAAATCAGACGTATTTTCGTATTCATCTTCACTATTCATAACTCTCCATTACTTTCTCAACTTTGCTAGCCTTGTACAGATAAGTCTCTCTGTCTTCGTTGCAATGTATCTAAGCCCCCTAAATCCCCCAATTCTGGGGGGCTTTGAAAGACTTTTATTTTCTTGTTCCCCCAGATTTGGGGGCTAGGGGGCGATTAATTAAGGATTCTTAGCCAAATAATCCTCCAAAGCTCTCTTAAACAAACGACTCCGAATCACCACAGGATTGAGATAGTTCCATCGATTTAAACCATTATATTCCAGTACCGAAATATTCGACAACATCAACTGTCCAATCTCATTTCTTGGTACATTCTTCTCCAAATAAACCTTCACCAACACAGGATAATGCTCATTAGGAATCATCCTCTCCAGCGTGAACTGCTGCTGATTAATTGCATAGGTAACATTCTCATCATTCACCTTATCCATTCGACTAGTTCGCGCATTTTGAATCGCGCCACGCACAATCTGCATCATCTGCCGAACGTGTCCACCACTAGATTTAGCTAAATCCAATAAGCACTGTCTCGACTCAAAAATCACATCAACATCCATCCGCTTCTCAATCAAACTCACCACAGCATCCAAGCCCGCGTCATTATATTCAGGTTCTTTTCCACTGCGATCCAACAGATCATATTTATAAATATTGATCATCGGAATAATATGATAATTCGGAAAAGCAGGACTAACTCCTTTGGGAGAATATACAACCGAGATGGGAACAGTATAAATGATCGTACAATGTAAATCCTTTAGCTGAGCCGCATAGTCAAAAAATAAATGATTAGCAACATTAGGCGGAAAGCGATCTAAATTATCAAAAATGAGCAGAAAGTCCTTACATTTCGGAAACTTTTTCTTCCATTTTTTTAATCCATCATCCAATAGCAAATTAATATCTCTTTTCAAACGCTCAACATCTTTTAAAAGCGTCTGTCTAACCATTTTTTTCCCTTGATGGGAAGCCTTAACCTGCCCCAAAAGTTTTAATACAAGTTTTGCTAAAAACGGTACTACCATTCCCGCAAAAGGAGTTTCAGCATTTAAAGTTACTTCTCCCTCCATCGAAATCGACCTTTCTACTGACTCCACTGTCTCATTAGTTACTTCTTTAAACCATTCCTCAAAATGTGATAACAATTCTGCATCAAACTTCAAGCCTTGTTTCCGTAACTCAAATTCTACCCACTTGATTACAACCAGATAAATATCCGTGTATTCAGCATCGTTATTATCCATCTCGACAGTTGCATCAATATAAATCACCTGATATTCGTCTTGCCAACTATTCTGAATACGTCTCAATTCTGTGCTTTTGCCAGATCCGCCATGCCCCGTAAATAAAATTGTGCGAAAATTTCCCGACTCCTGATCATCTAAAATCAACGTAATATCGTCGATCGCATCAGTTTTGCGAGTCTTGGACAAATCCACATAATATCGATTTAGATCATCATCCTGAAGTGGAACTAAATCGCAAACACGGTAGGCATCTTTGAGATTAGCGGCTTTGGCAAGGGTTGTCATAAATTTAAGGAGATATAAGCAATTTAAAAATCAGCACTCTGAGGGAAGCGTGGGAATGGAATCACATCACGAATATTGCCCATGCCTGTGATGAACTGCACTAAACGCTCAAAGCCCAAGCCAAAGCCAGCATGAGGCACAGTTCCATAGCGGCGGAGATCGAGATACCACCAATAATCTTCAGGGTTCAGCCCCACACCGCGAATTCTAGCTTCTAATACATCTAAACGTTCTTCCCTTTGCGAACCGCCGATGATTTCCCCAACCCCAGGAGCGAGAATATCCATCGCTCTCACGGTTTGCCGATCGCTTGCTGTATTTTCATTCACCCGCATATAAAAAGCCTTAATTCCCAGAGGATAGTCCATCACAATTACAGGCTTTTGGAAATGCTCTTCCGCCAGAAATCTTTCATGTTCCGATTGCAAATCTAAGCCCCACTGCACAGGAAACTCAAAGGTTTTACTAGATTTTTCGAGAATGGCGATCGCTTCCGTATAGGTAATCCGCTCAAACTGCTCATCCACGATTTTGCGAGCATTTGCCATCACCTTATCGTTTACCCGCTCTTGGAAAAATTCCATATCTTCGGGGCAGGTTTCCAGAACATATTTGAAAATATATTTGAGAAAATCTTCGGCAAGATCGGCATCGCCTTCGAGATCGCAAAAAGCTACCTCTGGCTCGATCATCCAAAATTCAGCAAGATGGCGGGAAGTATTCGAGTTTTCGGCTCGAAAAGTCGGACCAAAAGTATAGACATTAGAAAAAGCCATCGCCATAATTTCGGCTTCTAACTGACCACTCACGGTCAAAAAAGCAGGCTTTCCAAAAAAATCTTGCGAGTAATCCACAGGTTTACCCGCCGCCGCTATTTTATTGAGGTCAAAAGTCGTCACACCAAACATTTCACCCGCGCCCTCACAATCACTGGCGGTGACGATTGGTGTATGTACCCATAAAAAGCCGCGTTCTTGAAAAAATTTATGCACTGCAAACGCGCAAGCATTTCGCACCCGAAATACTGCCCCGAACATATTTGTGCGTGGTCGCAAATGGGCGATCGTCCGTAAAAACTCGATCGAGTGGCGTTTTTTTTGTAACGGATAAGTCTCAGGATCGGCTATACCAAAAATAGCGATCGCCGTTGCTTGCATTTCGACGCTTTGACCTTTGCCTTCAGACTTAACAAGGTTTCCCGTTATTTCAAGCGAAGTGCCAGTGGTGATTTGCTTGATAACTGAGTCGTAGTCACTTAGCGTTTGTGGCACAACAATTTGCAGCCCTTGTAGCGATGACCCATCGTTTAGCTCCAAGAAGGCTATTCCCTTCCCTTCTCGTTTGGTGCGTACCCAACCACGAACAGTTACATCCTGATCGATATTCTCAGATACAGTTAAACCATTACGCAACAAATCTACAATTCTTGCAAATGCCATAATTCACTTTAGTTTTCGTAAGCCATTTCGCGAATCAAGGGGAGGCGATCGCTAATATAGTGACTGAGATCAGTTTGTTGATGACAGTCGAGGGATGAACGTTGCTTAACTTGGTCAACCAACAAACTCATTAAGCCATCATCGTCAAGGTTTAAGAGCAAATTAGGGTGAGCTTGGCTAACTGAATCCCAGAAAAGTCGAATGATAGCAGGTGTCATGGGTGTTTACCTTAACCTTAATGTTTTCCTAATAATCTATAGGTTAGTACATCCCTGCATTGGGAATGTTAAAAATCACACAAAATGAAATAAATCATTCTTTATGTTTATAAAACTAAATAAAGTTGCAGCGCGAAGCGCTGCAACTTTATATTTAGCGATTCTATGTATTAGGGCTTCTCAAGCCTGTTTGCGATTAACCATTTCAATCATTAACCGAATATTTTCAGCTTGCACTCTGGCTGTATCAGCTTGAGACTTAGCAACTTCAGCTTGAGATTTAGCCGCTTCGGCGTGAATTTTAGCCGCTTCAGCTTGACCTTTCGCAGATTCGGCGGCAGATTTTGCTGCTTCGGCTTGATCTTGCGAGGCGATCGTCATCCTTTCAGCGTTTAAAGCCTGTTGCTTTGCGACATCCTTAAGCTCTACCAGTTCGGCATGAAGCACATCTCTCGTTTCGTTAGCCTCTAAAGCAACACTGTGTATTTCAGCTTTGATGTTAGGCAGTTCAAGGTATAGCGACTCTATCAGTCGGTCAATTTGGTTAACTAAGTTGTCAACTTTGTCAGCAAATCGGTCTAGTCTCTCATCCGTCCACTGCGATGTCATTTATTTAGCTCCTTATTCAATAATTCCTTCCCAGTCTAGAATTAGTGGGGCGGTGTAAAACGCTGACCTACCAATTCTAAACTGGGTATTTATTTTTATGGCTAGACAGGTCGAAATTTGGAACGATCGCGCTGAGATTGCCAATCGAGCTTTGGGGCTATGCAATCTTGCTTATCAAGAAGCGATCGCCAAGAGTGGAAGATTTACGCTCGTGGCGGCAGGTGGTAGTACTCCTAAAGTTTTGTATGAACTTCTCGCAACTAATGGGGCTGCAAAAGATTGGGACTGGTCAAAAGTTCATGTTTTTTGGGGTGATGAGCGCTATGTGCCTGTCAGCGATCCCCAAAGCAATGAGGGTATGACTCGGACAGCATGGCTAGATCGCGTGAATATTCCTGCGAGTAATATTTATGGCATTCCCACAAGTTGTGATGATCCTGCGGTCGCCGCAACTGAATATGAAAAACATATTCAAGAATTCTTTGGGGTTACGGATGGCGAAATTCCCCAATTTGATCTGCTCCTGTTGGGCATGGGCGATGACGGGCATACAGCGTCCTTATTTCCGCACACACCCGCCCTCAAAGTTAGCGATCGCCTTGTCACTGTTGGCGAAAAAGATGGACAACCGCGCATCACGATGACGGTTCCCTTAATTAATCAGGCTAAGGAAATCATTTTTATGATCGAAGGTGCGGCTAAGGCTAAGGCGCTAAAGGCGGTGTTAGCAGTCAATGGTGATGTTAATCAATATCCTTCACGGTTGATTACGGGTAACGATCAGGGCAGTACGATTTGGCTATGCGATCGCACCGCCATGAATCAAAAAAAATCTTGAACCTATATACTTAAAAAAACATAGATTTAATGCAACGCAAAGCGTTGCATTAAATCTTGAATAATCGTTTATGTCTAAACTAAACCCTGATCAATATAATCGCCTTAGACGTGAGGCAAAATCCCCCTATCGGGGACTACGCATCTTTATTTACATCGCCTTGTCAGGATCGGGCTTTATTGGCGCGATTATTTTTTTTGCGAGATTAATTGCGGGCAATGGCGAGCTGGAGACTAATTTAGGTAGTCTTGGCTTGCAGATTGGGGTGTTAGCTCTAATGTTTTATCTATATCGGATTGATCGCGCTAGAAAATGATCGAGTATTATCTTGTAATTAGGCTTGAGGTTGGCTGGATATGCAAAGTTGTAAAAATGCGGTAGAAGAGTTGGTAATCGGAGAAATTGATGCACAAATTGCCCACTTGCCTGCTTATCAACGCGATCAGCTTAATTTGAGTGAAATCGCCGCCTACGCCCTAAATCGTCTCCCCCCAATGTATGCAACTTCAAAATCAGGATGGCTAAAACAACGCCAAAAAGCTGCTAGTGAAATGAAATCTCAAATAGAGTCCACCGTGCGCCGCGCCTTGGTGACGGTCAAGCCTGATGCCCTGCGAAATGCTGTACCTTTGCCATCGCAGGAGGTAGAGAGCCATGCCCGATCGCTAGCGGCGCTACAACAATTATTAGGGGTTGATAACTGCTCTTGGAAAGATATTCCCACAGCCTTAGAAAATGCCTTAATGACGATCAGGCTGAAAGCTGCCATTAGTAATACCTATACTACGGTTAAGCGCGACTCGGCTATAGGTCGGGGTGATTGGGGGAGAAAAACATCTGATATTAATTGGAAGGGGACGCAAAAGAGGGCTGTAACCAGTATCGATAATGATAAGCAGAAGGCTCAAGATTTTCATTCCTATATGGCTGATGCTAATTATAAATTTAGTAATGTATTAGAAAAGTTGGTCTTGTCTCTCGCCTATCATCAAATTCAAAAGTTACATCCTGCGATAACCAATATAATTGACTTGGGTGAAGTGACAGCCTATGTCCTAAACCGTTTACCGCCGATGTATGCCACCTCAGAACAGGGCTTCAAACAGCTAAGACTTCGCGCCCGTGAGGTGCATGGTAAGGAGGTTGTGGCGGCGATCAAAGAGGCGATCGATACTTGTGCAAATTCACCTAAATCCACGAAAACACCTTTGCCGCTAGCGCGGTTTGAAGCGGAATTAGAAGACTCTCTAGAGCAAGTTTGTTGGATCTTGCAGCGTGATGATATTAATTGGCGCAATGTGCCATTTATTGTCGAAGAGTGTTTACAGAAAGTCGTAAATAACGAACTTGAGTGGCGCAAACGCAGCGACTATAACTATCCCTTTAATTTATAAAGCCTTGCGGTTATTGTGATGATTTATTCGCGCCCATAATGATTTAGAACAACAAACTTGTAGGGGTAGAGCATTTGCGCCACTATTTTCATACTTCCCACCCATCATCTCGAAATGCAAATGCTCTACCCTCTGCGCTTTCACCGATAAATTGTCCCTGCGTTGCGAGTTTAGGGCAGAGCATTCCCAAACAAAACAATCTCAAACTTTATAGATTTCTGTGGGAATGCTCTGCCCCTACATGGAGATCGTCTGGAGCGCGAATAATTCCTGACACTAACGCAAAGCGCTATAACTGTCCCGATCGCATTTTTGTCCAAAGATCTTGATATTGCGAAATTGTGGCAGGCGATAAAGGTGTAAGTAATTCACTCTTGGCAAATATATCTGGGGAGAAAAACTTAATCGGATCGGCTTTCACGCTCGCAGGAACTCGATCTAATTCATTTGATGTACTGACGGCATCGGTCAAAGCCGTGATTTGAGCCGCGATCGCAGGGGTGAGACAAAAATCCATCCATTCAGTAGCGCCGTTCGCTATCTCTCCTTTGGGGATCACCCACACATCGCTCCAAAGTGACGTGCCATCTTGGGGGATCACAACTTTGAGCGTAGGATTTTGTTTTTGCGCCTTGTACATATCACTTGTCCAGCCCACTGCTACTAGCGCATCATCCGCCAGCAGTGACTGCAAATAATTGTCGGAACTGTAGATTAAAACTTGGGAATTGAGACTTTTGAGTTCTTGGGTCAGGTTGGTAAAAAGAGCCTGATTTTCAGCTAGATTTTCCTGTTGATAGGATTGCCCCATTTTTTTTAATACTAAACCAATCACTTCCCGCGCATCATCAGGCAATGTCAGTTTATTTTTAAATTCCGATCGCCATAGATCTGACCATTGCTTAATCTCAAATTTGATTTTATCTTCACGATATGCGATCGCGGTTGCGCCCCAGCGATAGGGAACTCCCCAAACTTGATTATTGCGGATAACACTTTGTTTCCAGTGAGGGCTGAGTTTTTGCCAGTGGGGCATTTTCTCTAATAAGTTAGGGGCGATCGGCTGAATTAAGGATTGGGCGATCGCTAGATCGAGCCAACCATCACCGATGCTGAATACATTTGGTGCTTTGTCTTTGGCGAGGGTCGGATAATTTTGTAATTCTTGCCAAAGTTTGGAGGGTAAATTTTCGACTTTATATTCGGGCTTTTTTTTTGATGCTGACTCAAATTGGTTAATGACTTTACTGGGCAGCGCTCCTAATAATCCTGCAATGCGTAAGCGATCGCTACGATCAAAAGGATTTGACCACTGACATCCCCCCAGAGTAGCGATCGCCGCTCCACCAAAAATCAAAAACTTGCGTCTATCCATTTTTTACTTCACAATTTTTACTTCACAAATGGACGCATGAGCAAATAGCCAGCACCAAAGGAAGTGAGGATGATCGCCACAATCGTTAGTGTCAAGACCCAGCCGCTTAATCCGCCTGATTCGTTAGACTCTTCGATTGATTCGGTGCTGAGAGGACGGGAAGAAATCTCTTCGCGAAGCTCTAACTTGGGCATTGCTTTGGGCATTGCTTTGGAAATCTTTGCAGTCGGTGCAATTGGCTCAGGAGCATCAAAAGTGGCAAATGAACTATCGTAATAAAGGGTTTCAGCAACGATTGGCTGATTAGCGGCTGGAACGGTAACTTGGGGTGCGGCTTCGTTTGCGAGTTGTCTTGCTCTAGTGATGGCTTCTTGGATGGCGTTATTTGTCTGCTGTACTGGCGCTTTACGCGGAGCAACCTGTGCTGCGGGTTTATCCACAGGACGAGGACTGGTTGCAGGAGGGCGACCTTGAGGAGCAGGATTTTTCGATGGCGCGGGATTATTCGATGGGGCGGGATTTCTGGATGGCGCAGGATTGACTTGAGAAGAAGCGTGGATACCTGCCAAAACTTCCGATAACTTGGAATCAGGTAGATTTGATTGAGATAGTACTGACTGAATACGATCTGTAGATTGGGCGATCGCTTCAAATTCTTGTAGCAACATCTGATTCTGCTTAGTCAGCTGGGCATTTTGCATCTGAAAAAAAGACAACTTAGCTTGAGCTGATTGCAACTCCGCAGCCAGTTCACGATAAACAGTTACAGGTACTGAAGACTGATAACCAGATTGGGCAGTTTTGGGTTTAAAGACTGGATTCGCTTGCATAGACGGCAGTACCGTAAACTGTGAAAAATTTAGATGAGACTATACCATACTTATAATCGTAATTTAAGATCAAAAATTTAATAAACTATGCTTTTACTTCAGTTCAGCACTTCTCACTATTGTCGCAAAGCCAGACTCGCTCTCGGTTACAAACAAATTTCTTATCAGGTCGAAAACCTTACCCCTGCGTTACATCTTCTTCGGGTCAAGTCACTATCGGACTCAACTACTGTTCCCGTACTATTACCACAACTAAAAAATTGTCCAGCCGTAGTTGCCGATTCAACCGAAATCATCCAGTTTTTAGAAACTTATCAGCCGAGTTCACCGCTTTATTTTGCAGAACCACACCAACAACAGGAAGCTTTGCGTTTGGAAGCTTATTTTGATGAAATTGGGATCGCTTCACGGGTGGTTTATTCGCAGTTTCGAGCCACTGAAGGGAAGCAAATTGATCCTTCGTGGATGAGCTTATTGGTGATTAATATAATCCGATTAAAATATGGCATTAATGCTAAGTCTGCAAATGTGGCGGCTCAGAAGATTGCGGATGCGATCGCTTTATTAAGTGAGTTTTGGCAAGATGGTTATTTGATCGGCGATCGCTTTAGTGTTGCGGACTTGACGGCGGCGGCGCTACTATCGCCATTGGGATTAATTCCTAGCTATCGGCACAATTATCCTTGGCTATTTGAGAAAATTGCCGAGATTCATCAACTTTGCCATGAGCCTTTACCCAAAAACTGGGATGCTGGGCATAATTTACTTGGTATAACTTAGCGTATGATCTTACTGATAATCGGTAAGCTAAAAATAATTAGGTTTTACAGCGCTTTGCGCCGTTGTCAAAACCAAGAAAATTTTCAAAAGGCTTGCGAAGTAAGCCTTTTGAAAATTTTCTTGGTTTCCATAAGTTCATCAAGGCAATTAGTGCGAGTAGGGATATGACTGTTAATGTTAGCGAATCTTTGTTTGAGCAGATCCTTGCATATCTCCGAGTAAGGACAGAATCGAGCGATCGCGCTGCACAGAAATTGCTCAAAACATTAGAAACTCTTACATCTGCTAATGCGCCGATAGGTTCTGCGCGGGCTAACTCTGGGGTAAATGCTGGCGATCGCCCTCCAGTTCTCTCTGATAATTTTGCCTCACAATTTGGACAAAAGCTATTTGAGTCATGGAAAGAATTAGCTGATTTACAAGTTGGCGAAAATTATTGGAGTTATCCAGTTATGTTTGAAGATATTGCCGAAATTATGGAGCTATCCATTGATTTGTTTGTGCAGTATCTGGGAAGTATCCAAATCGGGAGTCTGCAACTAATTCAGGGACGCGGTTACAACTATCAGGTTAATGGACAACAAGCCGCTTCTTTGACTTTTCACTCTGCTCCGACCCTGAAAAAGGCGGCTATTCCAAAGATGTCTGAGAATAAACAAGAGGCGAGTCCAAAAAGTAAAGCTTTTAAAGTTGGCGATCGCGTATGTGTAAATGCTAATCGACAACAATATGCCAATCACAAAGGCGTGGTCGAGCAGGTAATTAGCGTCAGTTGTCGGGTGAAGTTAGATAATGGTTGGACAGCGTTTTTACCCAATCATTGTTTAGATCATATTGACTAAGTACTTAGGGAACTCCAAAGAAAAAATGATCCATATAAAACCCCAAAATATAGCGGCGGGCGT
>JANMFC010000291.1:0-5536 GCA_031377675.1 Pseudanabaena sp. OTE_70b_metabat_355
GGGTAGAAAGATGTAAAAGCCTTGTCAAAAACTTCGACAGAACTCTCGACAATGCTAATGCTAGACTCAAGCTATGCTTTATCAGGCTTATGCTTAAGCGCCTTGCTAGAGCTTCCTAAGATACCAAATGCGTTCTATAGATTTCTGAAAGGGGAATCTCGATATTGAGAGTCGGTAAGGTGATCTTTTGGTCTAGGCGATCGCTTATTTGAAACTGCCAGATATCACTATTCTCAGACTTAGAATAATGCTCGATATATACCTCTGACTGGCTGATTAGTAGGTATTCAGATAGGATGGGAATAGACCGATATTTACGAAACTTTTCACCGCGATCGTAGCCCTGTGTTGATGGCGATAAGACTTCCACAATCAGCAAAGGATTGAGAATTTCGTCTGTCCGCGTACCATTAAACTCTGGCTCGCCATTAATCACCAGTGCATCTGCGTAGGTTCCACACTGAAACTCTGGAATCCAAATCCGCATATCGCCATTACAAACTTGGAAATCAGTATCACGCAGAGTAATACTGAGAAAAGTGATGATATTTACAGCAATACGGCTATGGGGATGTGAGCCACCAGACATAGTAAAAATTTCTCCATTACAGTATTCGAGGCGTTCTTCGGCGGTTTCAGCGATCGCTCGATATTCATCCAAAGTTACAAAAGTTGGATTGTTTTGATGAGCATCTTGATCCGCGATATCTGGAGCGATTTCGGGTGATATGGGCTTGACGCGATCAATAACTGGAGTAGCAACCATGACTGCACCTTTGAGTTAATCTATGATAATTATACTGGGTTTCTAGCGATCGCCCTAATCACCATGACTCAAAAACTTATTACTAATCCCACTCTAAACACTTTGATTGCTGAGCTAGGGGTTGAATGTCAGAGGACGATTATGTTAGTGCATCAGCTTCAATTACCAAATATTAGCGATCGCCAAAAGGTTGATGCATTGGCAGAGTTAAATGCTTCTATAATTCATTTGCAGTCTCATTGTGACGACGATCTACAGGATCTGATTGCTGAGGAGTTAGAAAATATCAGTTCTTCTTAATCTATCGGTTTATAATGCTGATGATGCGATCGCCCCAAACACCATGACTCAAAAGCTGATATGACGATCGCTTTGATGGGGTGTGGGTGGAGTTAGGTCAAGCAAATTTTGGTGTTTCATGATTTCTACATACTCGATCTATCGGTTTATAATGCTCGAAATGCGATCGCCCTAAGCACCATGACTCAAGAACCAGAAAAACAACCTAATTCTAGTCCAGAGAAAAGATTTGTGCAGCGATCGCTTGGAGCAATTGCGCGATGGTCGCCTTTGGGTGGAACGAGCTTTGCGTTTGGATCATTTTTGCTAAAGCAAGAATGGGCAACGGCTTTGATGCTGTTTCCTGTGACGGCAGTTTCGGGAGTTTGGGCAGCCTATAGTAAGAATTTTATTGAGCGCTTGAGTGAGATTTATGGTGAACGAGGGAAAATGGATGCTGAAGGTTTTGTTGAAAACATGGATCGGGCTAATCAAGCGTTGAATCAAAAGTTAAATTGGCAAGCACTTGGATTTGATGCGAAATATCTGCAATGTCAGATGTGGGACTGTCATGAAGATTATGCGGTGGGATTACGGGAAGATGAGAATTTGCCTGTGAATAATCCTTTGCTGCGGGAGGTGTTTGTACCTTTGGAATTATCTTCTGATTCTATTGTGGCGGGTTATGAGTTTAGAAATCGGAATGAAGATTGCCAGCAGATGCAGATTTGGGAATTGCTGGAAAGGGTGAAGAAAGAGAATCGATTGCGTCAAATTGCGATTAGGGCTTGGGGAGGCTATGGCAAATCAACTTTGTTAAAGCATCTTACTTACATCTACAGCACTGGCGAATATAACAAGGGGGATTTTCGCAAATATAAGGCTCCTAAGTTTGTGCCATTTTTGCTGTATTTAGCAGGATGTTGGAAAGAGATCACCAAAGAGAATCCGCCAGATTTAATTGAATTATTGACCAAATTTCACATTGGGCGGTTATCCAAGATTAAGGAACTGGAAACGGTTCCGCCGAATTGGGCGCTAAATTTGCTGCGAAAAGGTGATGCTTTGGTTATGTTTGATGGATTTGATGAAGTACCACCTGCGGAAAGAGCAAAGGTAAGCGAGTGGCTGAGTGCGGAGATGCGGAAATATCGTGAGGCGGTTTTTATTGTGACTTCGCGCCCAACTGCTTTTCGAGAGGACTATGTAGCACGGAAACCAACGGCGAGTTTTTGGATTCAGGATTTTAATCAAGAACAGCGTAAGCAATTTGTGGAACAGTGGTATTTTTGCCAAGAGCGCTATGCGAGAGGTGGGCGAAGTACTCCTGATGTGGAGGCGAAGGCGAAGGAAAGGGCGGAGTCTCTATTGGAACAAATTCAGTCGCGTCCTGAGTTGAATGATATTGCGGGGAATGTGTTGCTATTGAACATGATGGCGCGGTTCCATCGAGAGAATAAGCAGGGGGCGGAATTGCCACAGCGCAAGGTGGAGTTATATCAGGATATTTGCGAGTTGCAGTTAGGACGGAGACCCAGTACTAGGGGTATTTTCTTGTTATTGAAGTCAATCAATCAACGTCAGGAGGTGCTGCAAGTTGTGGCGTTGGCAATGATGATGGAGGCTGCAAAAAATTTCGATGATGGTGAAGAGGAGGGATTTAAGCAGATTCAAGGTAATGATTTATTGAAACTGCTGAATGATTCTTTGGTAAAGATTGATCCTGATGTGAATGCAAAAGAATTTTTAGGGCAGATGGTGCAGGTGAGTGAGTTATTAGTTGAAAGAGATGGAGGTATATATCAATTTTCGCATCTGAGCTTTCAGGAATTTTTAGCGGCGATGGAAATTGAGAAATTGAAGCAAGAAAGCTTGCTCTATGAGCATTTGGGATTGAGTGCTTGGAAGGATATGATTTTGTTTTATGCGAGTTTGGTTAATCCAACTAAGCTCATCCAAGAAGCGTTAAACCGTCATCAGGTCGATATGGCATATCTGATCTATCAACAATCCGATAAGAGACTAAATTTGTCATCGTCTGAGCGCAAGGCTTTAGATGGCTTAAAAGAATCGGTTAAGAGTTCTCGCTATCAGCAATTAGAAGACTATCTAACTACTAAGCAATGGTATGGTGCGGATCAAGAAACCTATAAATTGATGATTACGGCGGTGGGTAAAGATGTTGGACAGGACTTTAGTTTAGATAATTTACGCAATTTCCCCTGTGATGAGTTACTGGCTATAGATCAACTCTGGGTGAAATACAGCAATGGACTTTATGGCTTTAGCGTCCAGAAGGATATTTATGTTGAGTGTGGCGGTAAACTAGATTTTAGTGTGTCAAGTTCTAAGATTTGGGATAAATTTTGTGATCGCACTGCATGGAAAAGCGAGGGTAAATGGGTGGACTATCCCCAACCATTTTTGGGAGTCGCACTATGGGTGAATACGAAAGGACATCTCCCTTTTTTGGATGGAATGAGTGGATATAATGATTTGTGGTTATTCTTTTCTCGCATCGAGACTTGTGAAGTGTAAACCCTAAAGCTTTCCACCTCTATTAAGATTTGTAAACCGACAATTTCTTACAGCATAATCAGTATCCTAGCGTTTCGTTACCTGTCACCAGCCTCCTCACCATCATCACCGCCCTTTTCCGAAAATTTCTGGCAAGCCACTTTGGGATCATAGCAATTTGCCATTACAAATTTTTCTGAATTGACTATAAGATTGTCAGAGGATCGACATCGATCGCTACTCTAACGGCTTTAGAATTAACTAACATTCGCAACTCCTCTAAACTCGGTACATTAGGCAAAACTTCGGGCATAAACTTTAATAGAATCTGCCAACGATAACGATTAGCGACCTTAGCAATCTCATCCGATGGCGCAAATGTTATACTTTGTCTATCATGTTATAATTTAAGAAAAAAATGACCTTTCTATAAGGTGATAGCATGAATACTTTACTTTCAGTAATTCCTGATTCTGAATTGCAAAAACAAAAAGAGTTTGCAAAACTTGTAAAACAGTGGAAAGAAGAAACTGCGGGTAATTCCTCTATTTCTAAAAAACTACTTAATCTTGCGTATTTAAGGATTATTGCAATGGGTGAAATCGCCGTGCCACTGATCTTAAAAGAACTAAAACGAAGTCCCGATCATTGGTTTCTTGCCCTTAAAGCAATTACAAATACCGATCCTGTCAGCAATGGAGCTAGCTTCGACCAAACCGTAGATAGTTGGCTGAAATGGGGACAAAATCAAGGATTAATCGATTAATGAGTTGCAAAATTGCCTACAAAATTGTCAATGGATCGACATCGATCGCTACTCTGACAGCTTTAGAATTAACTAACATTCGTAACTCCTCTAAACTCGGCACATTTGGCAAAACATCGGGCATGAACTTTAATAGGATCTGCCAACGATAACGATTAGCGACCTTAGCGATCGCCGCAGGAGTTGCACCTAAAATATCCCAATCATTTTCCAATTGGCGCAAATATTCCGCTAACTCATTAGCTGATTTTTCGACCGCCAGTTCATGCTCACTACTGAGATGAATCAACACCATTTGTCCCGTAGGTGGATAACACAAAGCCTCACGCATTTCTAATTCTGATTGCATAAACTCATCAAGGCGATAGTTCTGTACCGCTTCCATCGCAGGATGTTCAGGCGTATAGGTTTGCATGATCACCTTTCCTTCCTCTTCACCACGCCCCGCTCGACCTGCCACTTGTAGCAACGTTTGGGCGGCTCGCTCCCCTGCCCGATAATCGGAAAAGTTTAATAATCCATCCGCAGACACGACACCGACTAACGTAACTTGGGGAATGTCTAAACCCTTGGTTAACATTTGCGTTCCCACTAATAAATCTGCTTCTCCAGCACGGAATTGATCGATGAGAAGCCGATGTTGGTCTTTGTTGCGGGTGGTGTCACTATCAAAGCGAATCAGGCGAATATTTGGGAATAGTTTCGCGAGTTCCTGTTCCACTTTTTGAGTGCCACTTCCAAAATGTTTGAAATAGGGTGAACTACATTGTGGACAGATTTTAGGCTGGATTTGGGTAAAGTTGCAATAGTGGCAACGCAAATGGGGCGATTTCGGTTGATGGGCTGTCGGTGCGATCGGGTCGTGATAGGAGAGAGAAACATCGCAGTTAGGACATTCCGCCACATAGCCACAGGAGCGACAGGATACAAAAGTGCTATAGCCGCGTCGATGGATGAATAGAATTCCTTGTTGCTTGGCTTCGATCATTTCCGCGATCGCAATTTGCAACTTGCGACTCAAAATCGAATAATTGCCAGCCTTAAATTCATCGCGCATATCGACAACTTCAATCGGTGGCATATTTTTATTACCGATGCGATGGGGAAGTTCTAAATAGATAGACTTCCCTTCTTGATGAGCATAGATTACCTCTGCCGAGGGCGTTGCGGAACCAAGCACAAGGGGAATCTGCTCTAACTGCGATCGC
>JANMFC010000292.1:0-6707 GCA_031377675.1 Pseudanabaena sp. OTE_70b_metabat_355
GGGTAGAAAGATGTAAAAGCCTTGTCAAAAACTTCGACAGAACTCTCGACAATGCTAATGCTAGACTCAAGCTATGCTTTATCAGGCTTATGCTTAAGCGCCTTGCTAGAGCTTCCTAAGATACCAAATGCGTTCTATAGAGATTATGCGTATTCTCCGCCATCATCAAAGGACAAATAATAGATTAAAAGGCTTGGAACTAACTGAGCCGCAGAATAGGCTCAGTTAGTTCCACCAAAGTTAACGAAAAATGCCAAGCCTAAAGATGAAGATAAACGCCGCATTGAGATTCGCTTCACTAGGCTAGACGAAAAGAATACGATTTCCATTTGTAATAGTCTGGCGAACAGGTGGCTAACTCCCGATCCCAGTCATAGGACAAACCCACTTGCTGAAGCTGCGATCGCATATTGTCGATATTTGCATAAGTCCATTTCGCAGGATGGGTATTGCGATCGATCGCGGCATTTTCCGCAGGCAATCCGAAAGCATCCCAACCCATTGGGTGTAACACTTGATAGCCCTGCATCCTTTTGTAACGAGCAATTACATCGGTGATTGTGTAATTGCGGACATGACCCATGTGCAGATCGCCCGATGGGTATGGAAACATTGACAGTGCATAGAATTTCTTTTTGTCTGCACTAATTGCATCGTTGCTTACTTTGTCAAGTTGTTTCTCGACCCAAACTTGTTGCCATTTGGGTTCGATCTGCTGGGGATTATATCTGGTGTCCATTACTTATCAATATGCGAAAATATGCGAATAGGAAAAGAAGCGATCGCTTAGACCGCTAATCTAGAATATTAATAATACTAAACATTCAGCATGAAAGCTCTAATCATCGTCAAGTGGGGCGACATAATGGAAATAATTCGATGGATGCGTGTCATCCTGTCTAGTCTCTTTATATTGCTTGGCTTAGGCTTCGGGACATACTTTTATATCAAAGAGCATCCAATCACATCCATCGATGCTAAAGGTTGCATCGTCAGATTATCACCAGCCGAAGATTTTACAATTATTCCCTTTAGCGATCCGCGCTGCCATAAATCATCAGACTAGCGTTGCTTTACGACGCTTTTACAACAATTTACTTTCAGCCCTGCCACAAGCATGAATATAAAACCCATTGCGGGGCATCGCTCTGCGACCCTTCTTGTGGCGGGTTTGAGTAAGCACTAGGGTAACCGTTGGCTAATACAAACGCTCTAAAACGTAATTAGTCAAACCAATCAGTGATTGTTTAGGCTCAGATGATGGCAGCCACTCTAGGGCGGTTAGGGCTGAATTGATATGACTCTTTGCTAAATCACGCGATCGCGAAATTCCGTTACTGCCATACACCAATTCCAATGCCTTGTCTAAATCGCCCACCTCACTAAACTCGCGATCGATCAAGCCGCGTAACTGTGGATGCTCCTCTAAGGCGAATAATACGGGCGCAGTCAAATTACCCTGCTTGAGATCGGAACCCGCAGGTTTACCTAGAGTCTCGGTTGAGCTGGTGAAATCAAGAATGTCATCAACAACTTGAAAAGCAATGCCGAAATGTTTACCAAAATTAAATAGCTGCTCAGCCTGAACTTGGCTCACGCCACTGAGGACACCCGCCGCCTTCGCACTACCCGCCATTAATGAAGCGGTTTTATAAAAACTCTTTTCCAAATAATCTTCCAAGGTCAAATCACCATCAAAGGCGGTCAAACTTTGGCGAATTTCTCCCTCTGCAAAGTCAGTAATGACTTTCGACAAAAGTTTCACGACTTCCAGATCGTCTAAATTGGCAAGATACCAAGAAGCTTGAGCAAACAAGAAATCCCCCGCCAATACGGCAATACGATTGCCAAAGCTATTATTCACAGTCGGCATCCCGCGCCGTAAATCCGCAGAATCAATTACATCGTCATGCACCAAGCTAGCCGTATGGATCATCTCGGTGATCTCAGCAAGACGGCGATGGCGAGAAGTGATATCGCGATCGCTCATGGTTGCCCTTGACACCAATAGCACTAACGCGGGGCGCATACTTTTGCCCTTGGCTTCAAATAAATGCTCAGCCGCCGCGTATAAAATCGGATGTCTTGCGCCAACCAACTGCTTCAAATTATCCGTGAGTGTCCGCAAGTCATCTTTGACTGGCGCAAAAAGTTCGGTGACAGAAGTGGTTGGAAGGCTCATGCGAATAAACCAGTTTTTATAACAAATTTTACATATCTTCATATATTGTATGAGAATGTTGTCAGAGTTGATGCTATGTACAGATTGTTTTCTTAGCGATCAGAGGGCGATCGCCGTATAAACGACTGTAAATGGTTGATACTCTATGGCTACTACTCCTTTAGCCAGAAATTTTTTCGGTGATAGCCAGAGCGCAATTTCTAATTTTTCTTCATTTCTATCATCTTTCTTAAGACAAACTGAGGATCTTACTTAAGACAGATTATTTCCATATATTGTTAAAAAAATATATTAATTTATTTGCATAGCTGGAAATTTGATCAATGATGCCTAGGCTGCTCCTAATCGATGACGATCCCATAATCTCTGAAATGGTCACGTTAAACCTTGAATGTGCTGGATATCAAGTTAGTCAGGCAAGTGATGGTATTAAAGGTCAAGCGCTTGCCATTCAGTTAATGCCAGATATGATCATTCTGGACTTGATGTTGCCAAGGGTAGATGGATTTACGGTCTGCCAAAGGTTACGTCGCGATGAACGCACCAAAGAAATTCCTGTGATGATGCTCACGGCGATGGGGCAGACTCAAGATAAGGTTGAGGGCTTTAACGCAGGTGCGGATGACTATTTAACTAAACCCTTTGAGCTTGAGGAAATGCTAGCGCGGGTGCGAGCTTTGTTGCGGCGCACTAATCGGATACTCGACACGGCAAAACATGGCGAAATCTTGATTTTCGGCTCCTTAACCCTTGTGCCTGAGCGATTTGAAGCAATTTGGTTTAATAAGACGGTCAAGCTCACGCACTTGGAATTTGAGCTATTGCATTGTCTATTGCAGCGTCATGGTCAAACCGTGTCACCTAGCGAAATTTTGCGGGAAGTGTGGGGCTATGAGCCTGATGATGATATTGAGACAATCCGTGTCCATATTCGCCATTTACGCACCAAACTTGAACCCGATCCCCGTCATCCGAAGTATATCAAGACGGTCTATGGTGCTGGTTATTGCCTAGAGCTTCCCAATGCCAACAACGAGGATGAAGCAACCTCTGATTAAAAAAACGTAAGGGCAATTCATGAATTGCCCTTACGTTTTTTTAATCAGAGGTTGTTGCTGTAGCGATCGCTTTATGCCTGAAAATACTCCCAAAAACAACTCGCGTAGCGAGTTGTTTTTTTAATTACAAAATAGCTGCTATAGCGATCGCTATATGCCCGAAAATAATTAGATATCCCGAAATACGAGTACTGATTATCGCATGAAAATTTTATTTGCGGCGGCTGAAGTTGCCCCTCTCGCCAAAGTTGGTGGCATGGCTGATGTCGTGGGCGCACTTCCACCCGTGCTTCGGAAAATGGGACATGACGTGCGGATCATCATGCCCTACTACGGCGTGATTCCAGCCAAACTCAAGGAAAATCCTGAATGGATCTGGAAAGGCTATGCCATGTTTCAGGACTTTGATGTTTTTGAAACCGTCTTACCAGGTACAGATGTACCTTTGTACTTAGTGGGACATGGCTCATTTATCCCCGCTCGCATCTATTCGGGTGAAGACGAAGATTGGCGGTTCACGATGTTTGCCAATGCGGTTGCCGAATTTGCATGGAACTATTGGAAGCCGAATGTTATCCACTGTCATGATTGGCATACGGGCATGATTCCTGTGTGGATGCACCAAGTCTCGGATATCGGCACTGTGTTCACCATTCATAATCTCGCCTATCAAGGTCCTTGGAAGTGGTATCTCGACAAAATCACATGGACACCTTGGTACATGGACGCGCATAACACGATGGCGGCGGGGATTAAATATGCCGATCGCGTCAATACTGTCTCGCCTACCTATGCTCAACAAATCTGTACGCCCACCTACGGTGAAGGATTGGAGAGTATACTTTCATTCCTGAAACCTTGGGGTATTTTGAATGGCATTGACACGGATGCTGAAAATCCTGAAACCGATCCTGCTTTAGTCCAGAACTATTCTGTAAATACTATTGACGATCGCCTTGCAAACAAAATTGCCCTACAACAGGAATTGGGCTTAGTCGTAAACCCTAATACTTTCTTGATCGGCATGGTTGGTCGTTTAGTAGAACAGAAGGGAATTGATTTATTACTGCAAATGTTGGAGCGGTTCTTAGCCTATACCGATGTGCAGTTTGTGGTTTTAGGCACAGGCGATCGCTACTATGAGTCGCAACTATGGCAAATCGCAGCGCGTTACCCAGGGCGGATGTCAGCCCAAATTTTGTTTAATGTGGCACTTTCCCATCGTGTTTATGCGGGTTCCGATGCCTTCTTGATGCCTAGCCGATTTGAACCCTGTGGCATTAGTCAATTGATTGCGATGCGCTATGGCTGTGTGCCAATTGTGCGCCGTACGGGTGGTTTAGTGGATACCGTCTCATTCCATGATCCAGTTGGACAAACAGGTACGGGCTTTAGTTTCGATCGCTATGAGCCATTGGATATGTATACCTGCATGGCGCGGGCGTGGGAAAGTTATCGCTATGCCGATGCATGGCGATCGCTACAACAGCGCGGCATGAATAGCAATTTCAGTTGGCTAGCCTCAGCCGAGAAGTATGTGCAGCTATATCGCTCGATTCCAGGCTTGGAAAACGTTTAATTTACAGCGCTTTGCGCTGTATTCTCAACAGTTAAGGCGGGCGCAGCCCACCTTAACTGTTGAGAATTTTAATTTAGGTAAATTTAGCAATGCGTCAGTTCCCTGTGATCCTTATTCCCCCTGAAGTGCAGCGAATTGCTCAGTCTAAACCTGTTGCAACTAAGTTTAATGCCAAATTCCCCACTGTCCCTGCGGCAGGTTCTCCTGATCCCATTGATACTCAAGAAGCTTTGTCGTTGACGGGGGGACTAATGTTTCTTGTGTTTTTAATCTCCCTAGTAGCGATGCCATTAGCGATGACAATCCTGATCGTAGGTACGATCGCGATTGTCTTACGAGTTAGATTTCAGTTTCAGAGTTACAAAAAGCGATCGGAGAATTACCAAGCTATATTCCAGCGATATTTAGTTCAGTTAGAGTCTTATTCGCGGGAAGAAGTTAAATATCAAAACGAATTAGCGATCGCCTATAGTCCAGAAAAAATTTTGGGATTTCGGCATCAACAATATCGTAATTTCTTTAAAAAGTTATCTTTCAATATCAGTGAAATTAGTGGCGCGATCGCTTTAAGTACAGATTCCCATTCCCTTGATTCAAGTATTTATGATTTTGGCATCAACCTCCAAAAATACTTATCGGGGACAATCTATCAAGGAGTCAATCTATCGATTCCGAATCTTAACGAACATTGGACTCCTGCCTTGGTATATGTCGATTCTGAACTCAACGCTCATATTGCGATCGAGATTATTTCACCAGATAGAGTGGCAATTTCTAACGATTTGTGCGATCGGTTTTTGGTTAATGCAGGATGGATTACTATTAAATTTTCCCAAGAGCAAATCTCAGAAGATGTATCCGCTTGTTGTAGAGAATTCGCTAAATTACTTGACCGCCTTAGCCTTGATACTACAGTATTACCGAGTTTTGCCAATATTCCCGATTAATCAACTTCAGGGCTAATTGCCGTACTACAAAAAACAAAAGAAAAATAAACGTAAACATGAATTGAGTATAGAGGTTGAAAAATGATAACAATCGCTACAGCGATCGCTAGTCAAACTAACTTATTGTGAGCAAATGCTAAAATCAGCTATCAAAAGCTAGCAAAGCTTTGTTTTGTAGGTTTTATGTGAGGATCAGGTTTGTGAATGCAGCCGAACAAGCTAGAAATATCGATGTTGCGACTAAAATCGCTACCGTTGTTAATTTGTTTAAAACCATATATCCTGCGGCAAGCTCTGATTTGAAACCGTGGCTAAATAATTCAGCCACACGCCGCTTACTTGATCCTGACTCGATTGATGTCAGCTTTCATTTTCCTGGGGTAAGTTGGCGACTCAAGGTTCGCAGTATCCTCTTTCAAATTCGACTATATGAAGATCCTGTCGATGGTGATTTGCGGGCGATCGGCATTGAAGCAAGCGGTCATGACTTTAAGGGCGAACAATGGCGATTTTCAACAGTGGATAATTGGCAATTTGTGGGTGAAAAGTTACCGATGGATGATGGCTCGACAAATTTGCGTGAGTTCTGTCGCCAAACTTTAGAAATTTTTAATCGACTCAGTAATTAGTAAGTATAAAAAAGCTCGCTAAGCGAGCTTTTTTATGCCAGTTACTTATGGCAATTATTAACGAACTACCTTTTTAGACGTAGGAATAGAAGGTTGTAATCTACATTTTGCTTGTAATAGACCTAAAACCCGATCGCCTAAATCTTAAATCAAAACAGCGATCGCACTCTCAACACCCGCAAAACCCGATCGCCTATTCACCCAAATAAAACAGCGATCGCCCCCTCACCACCCATAAACCCGATCTACCAATTTCGATCCTAAAAATGAGCTAAGGGACTTGCGATTTAATAAAGTACCAAATATAAAACC
>JANMFC010000304.1:0-16348 GCA_031377675.1 Pseudanabaena sp. OTE_70b_metabat_355
GCTTTAACTAGTCCTCCCATTGAGGAATCGTTAGATTTAGCTACATTTTTAACTTCACCGAATGGAATTGATTCGGCTCAAATTTGTTTATGGGAAGGGAAACCTGCTCAGTTAGCGATGTTTTCCGATGGGTTGCAAATGTTGGCTCTGCAAATGCCTGAAGGTGTGGCTCATGCGCCATTTTTTGCGCCGTTATTTAAGTTCATTGCTGAGGCGAAGGATTTAGATGTGGCGCATCAGGAGTTAACTGGATTTTTGCGATCGCCTAGAGTATGCGATCGCACCGATGATGATTTGACTTTGCTGCTAGCTGCATTACCAAGTGGGTTGCTATAAAATGAGTAAATATGCACTGTCAACTAATTGTTTTAGGAGAATTCAGTCATGATTGTTGCAAGTCCTTTGCTGACACTTGCGGAATATCTTGCCTATGATGACGGGACAGATACACGCTATGAGTTAGTTAATGGAGAGTTAGTGGCGATGGCACAACCTACGGGAATTCATGGCGGCATGAGTGAATTTGTCAATGATTCTTTCCGTTGCGAGATTCAACGTTTGCAGTTGCCATTGATTTCTAAGCAAGATTTGATTGCGGTACAAACGGGGCTAGTCCGTGGCAAAATCACTTGTCGAGTCCCTGATATGGTGGTGATTACATCGGATCAGTGGCAGGATATGCGATTTCGGGAAGCGGTATTAACGGATTCGATTCCGTTATTAGTTGTGGAGATTGTCAGTGATAGTACGCGCAATATTGACTACCGCAAGAAACGCGCAGAATACAATGCGATCCAGATTCCTGAATATTGGATTATTGATTTTAGCGATCGCAAGGTGACGGTTTTACTGCTGGAAGATGGGCTGTATGAAGAAATAGTTTATCGAGGTGATGAGGTGATTAAATCTTTGTTGTTTTCCGAATTGAAATTAACGCTAGCACAAATTTTTAATATTTGAGATTATTTTCATGTTTCGCGCAGGACGTATTTCTCTCATAAAAAGTAATTCCTACTCTATCGATATGTTCGATCAGGTGTAAATTATCAATATTGCTAAAGATGGATAGATCTATGGAATAGGGTAAAAGTAAGTCATCAATTTGATTTTGGATTTGAAGTAGCTGCCGATGATTGAGGCGATCGCTAATCAATGTTAAATCAATGTCAGAGCCATTTTTATAATTGCCCTTGGCGCGAGAACCATAGAGAATTGCTTTGCTAATTTCGGGATATTCAGCAAAAATCTGATTAATCTGGGTAATTACTTCGGATTTTAGTCCAAACTGATTCATAGGGATTCCATTTTTTCTTTTAGTTCGATAAATAGCTGAAAGTAGATATCATGAATGTCTTGATTGATTTGTTGGGCTACTTCGAGATTATAGGTGTGTACTGAGGCAATTCTACTTTTGATCATCTGCATCCAGTTGTCGCCATCGGTAAGTAATCCACGTTGAAAGGCTAATCGTAAAGCATCTCGAC
The DNA here is from genome assembly GCA_031377675.1 of Pseudanabaena sp. OTE_70b_metabat_355. Lineage (GTDB taxonomy): Bacteria > Cyanobacteriota > Cyanobacteriia > Pseudanabaenales > Pseudanabaenaceae > Pseudanabaena. The sequence continues at coordinate 1,485 of JANMFC010000304.1, forward strand.
TGCCTTGGATGCTAACTTCTCCTTGTTCTTCGTAGTAGTCTTTAATCACGTTCCACGCGAGTTCGTAGGTGTACTCGAAGGCTTTGATTATTCCTTGTTCTTCTAGTTCGCTTAGTTCACCTTTTTCAATAAATTTGGTAAGCTGTATGAGTGCTTTTTGATAGTTACAAAAGCGTTGTTTCCAGCGAATATCATTTTGCATAATTAAAATTCTCCTAATTATCCAGTTAGTAAAACAACCTCTTAAGTAATATTAGTTATTCTAAATTCTTGATTAAGAGTATCATAAATATTAATTACAGCTTGATGTATTCTATCATTTATTTCGTCAGACACTATATCTCTTACATAATTTAAATTATTTTCATCGACATTGAATAAGCCAGACAAGTAGCCATTTAATCTTGAAAATTCAACTAATATTAGTTGAGGTAAAGCAATCATTAAATTCTCTGCTATTTGAATTTTATTTTCATCTGAAGTCTCTTTATTAATCAAAGCAATCGTATTTGATATTGTAATAATATTTTGGTAAACGTTTAAATAAGATTTTTCAAAAATATTTAATAGAGATAAAGTTGGTTCATCATTAATGTCACTGTTTATTGATTGATTTTCTTGCTCGTAATATTTATAAAAAGTCTCAAACATATCTTTAAAAGTTACCAAAAAACAAATCCATGATAGTTTATATACATCTTCATCTAAGGAATAAGATATTGCCAATGGTGATGTCTGCCTGAATTTATTATAGTATTCAATATAGTAGATAGAGTTAATCAATTCATCAATACTAAATCCCAACAACTTAAGCTCATCAATCCCTATCTCTGGCATTGGCGATAAAATATTTATTACATTTTTTATATTCTCAAAAGCTTTTTGTATTTCATGTGTGTATTGGTAAATTTTTGCTAGTTCAAGAAATGCTCTAAAATCGCTTGCATCAGAATAGGTTCTAAACACAAAAAAGTCTTTTGCATATTCTAGGAGCAAAACATCTACAGACCATAAAGAACTAAGGATATGTGCCTTCATATCCAGATAAGCGTTATTATCAGGAGCTTCTTTTAATGCAATTTCTATTGATTCAAGGGCAGCCATAAATTCATTTAATTCCAATAGAAAACTAGCTCTCCAATACCAAAAATATGGAAAGTTATCGATTGTTTTAGGGTCTCTTGAGATAGAAAAATCAAGTATATCTATAGCTTCTTCATACTTCCCATAAATTTCCCCTAAAGTATTAGCTTTGCTTACAAAGGCTTGAGTTAAATCAGGATTAATAGAAATTGCTTGATCAAAGCACAGTAATTCTTCTTCATGCTCTTGAAGGTGATGTAGACAAGTCCCTAAATTATTCCAAACCTCTGCTATATTATTATCAAGTTTAATTGATTCATAATAAGCAGTTTTTGCATCATCATATTCCATCAAACCAGCAAGAACATTTCCCAGATTGTAATACAGTTCCCATGTATTCTCAATTTCAAGCAAACCTAAAAGTATTTGCTTGCTTAGTATAAGTTTTGGTCTTGAATTTGTTGATATACCTGACTCAGCTAAGACACAAGCTTTAACGGAAAGTAATTCTCTTGATGATGGATCTATTGATAATGCTATCTCTATTGATTGAAGCGCTTCTTTATAATTACCAAGAATATATTGACACCATGCTATTCCTTTGGAAGCATTAGCATCATTGGTTGTCTTTATCAAATCTCTTAGCTTTGGTAAAGCCTCTTCATATTTTCCTAAACTAAATAACTTCCAAGCATATTCTTCTTGATCTTTAGTAGGAACTGAAGGTTTCATTACTTCTTTGGTAAGGACACTAAGAATATCCGAAGGAATACCGAGATATTTATTAGCTAGGTCTTTGTTAGCTTCTTCAAGCTGTAGCCTTAGCCATTCTCTGTCAAATATGATTAGCTCACAGTTATGATCTTGTGTAAATTCTTTTTCGAGCTTATCTCGTTTCTCTCCAGATACACTTTGAGATGTTATAAAAACGAAAGAATTTATTTCTTGTTTATACGCTTCAACTTTTATAATTTCACGTTTAAGTTTTCCTTCCCATCCTTTTTCTAGACTATATTGAAAGAAGACTATATGGCGATTACAATTATCTTTTCCTTTGTATAGAGAAACTTGAGCATCTCTGCCATGATCTCTTACCTTCCCAAATGGAACTATACTCTTATATCCATTTCTAAACATTAAGTCTGTGCATAATCTTTCAAACGTGAAAGGTTGTAACTCATTATCAATTGTCCACAACACAAGATTAAACAAAATAAAATTCCTGATTTTTATAGTTTGATAAATATTCTAATTCTACAGGTAATCTAGACTTCAATATTATGATTTATATCTAACAAGATCAAATTCTCAGACTGTAATCTCCTAGCCTAATGAATAACTCACCCAGCATAAGCTGAAACGATTCTCAAAAGGATGGCATAGGCAACCGATCATTTTTATTATAAAACAAAAAAAATCGTTAGATCGTAGTCGGTGCATCATTACTACCCATCGGCGCAAAGCCATTCTATGCATGGATGACAGAATTCTGGTCATTGGGCATGGCAAAGCTAAGTTTGAACATCATTACAGGACTTGCCGCCACAGCGATCTTAATTATCTTTGTGAAAAAGCCTATTTTACTCATCATCCCCAGAAATAGAAGCCAAAATATTCAAAATCTCGGCAGCGCTAATGTCATCGCGATCGCTTTTTGAATAGATAGTCAACAGCAATACATTAGTCGGCGACTCAACCTGATAAACCAAACCATAACCCGCGTTTTTCCCCTTTTGGATATTGCTATTTTTGACCCTGACCTTAATCACAATATAGTTTTCACCCAGACCAGCAATGCGATCGCCAACAAAATTACCAGCTTGAATTTGCTCAAACACATCTTGAGTATCCGAACGAATATTGCGATATCGCTTTGATAAAGCGCGTAAATTTTGCTTGTACTCAGGCGATAAATCAATTTGCACCAAAGAACTATCATTCAGCATCGATTCCGTCCCACATTTTTTCAAAAGGAATACGTTGCCCCGCCTTAGCTTGCTGAAAAGCCCTTTTCAAACTCGCCTTCACCTCCTCAATAGGCGTATCATCAGGATCATTTTCCAACTCCTGAACTGGTTCAGAAAACAACACAATCACACGGACACGCCCAGATATATCCACGTCAAAAGGATGATCCAACAATAAATGCCCTTGGCGATCGACTGTACCTGAAACTTCTACTGCTCTCATTTAGATAACCTCACTGTAATGAGAAATAAAAATATACTGTAAATCTAATATATCCTAGTCATTATGCGATCGCCTATTTGCCTGAAAAGTGATGTGAATAGCGATCGCTCCGATCTAAAAAGGCTAAAATAAAAGCAGACCATGATCTTTATTTGACTATGAACGAACTAAAAATCTTTACTGAATACCCCGATCGCGCGATCACCATCCTCCAAAAAACAATCCGTGCTGAAATCCTACGAATGGAACAAGGCAAAAAACAGATAGAACAGAAATTAAAAACATTCGAGCAGAAATATCAAATTTCATCCAGTGAATTTGTCACCTCTTGGACAGCCGAGAATCTGGAAGGCAAAGACTTAGAATATGTCGAATGGTTCGGTGAATATCGCTGTTTAGAAAATATTACTCAAGACTTACAGATTCTCCTAAGCTTACAAAATGTCAGTCCAAATGTCAGTATTTAACTATTTTCAAGACTTAGTTCATACTGTTTCTCGTCTAGAAGACTACGGTTTAGCTACAGCAATCACATCCAACAGCGAATCTCGTCCATCAGGCGAACTCTTTATCAACATCAAAGTAGAACTAATCGATAACTCTGTACTTTTTATTCGAGAATACATATCTGCTAAGCAGGAACAGATCGAACATTTCAGCTATGCTTACCAATATCAATCTGCGAATGGAAGCCTAATTTTTCGCTATGATAACGCTGCTCACAAACCACCACTATCACAAAAAGAACATAAACATTTACCAAGTGGAGAAATCATCGTCTATTCCCTACCGAGCATTGAATCGATAGTTGATGAGATTTTAGCTTGGCTAACCAACTAAACTGTACTTTTTCCCTTTACCGATTGACAAGTAAGCGATCGCCTATTAGCCTGAAAAGAGACGGGCATAGCGCATTGGTGAATCAACACATTCTTTGTCCAGCCAAATTTTTGGGTCATGCGAATGTAAAACTCTCTCTGCAAATCGTCCTTACACTTCTCCAAGATCACCAGATTATGAGTCCAGCCAATTTCTGCAACCAATGGTTGCAGTTTTTCGTTCAAGCGATAGGTGACATAAAAACTTCGCATTCTCCAAATATTCCGCGCCGAAAAACCAGCCATACCATGAAACTCAACCTGCAAATCCTGAGCTAATTGTTCCACCACTGACTTACCCCAACCAGCCCTCTCTTGACGAGTAACGATTAACTCACCAATATCCCAATAAAGCGCCATTAATTCTCGATTAACCGCCTTTAAAGCCTCATACTGAGCAGCACGAATCCGATGCTTCACCGCCACTAACAAACTTCGATAATCTTCTGTAACTTCAATTGCCATATCTTTAGATTGCTACCACATCAAAAGGATGATCCAACAATAAATGCCCTTGGCGATCGACTGTACCTGAAACTTCTACTGCTCTCATTTAGATAACCTCACTGTAATGAGAAATAAAAATATACTGTAAATCTAATATAGCCTAGTCATTAGGCGATCGCCTATTTGTCTGAAAGTGACACGAATAGCGATCGCCCCGATCTAAAAAAGCTGAATTTCATCCTTGAATTGGAGTGAATCCACCATCGCCTGTGACAGCGACAATCTTGCGATCGGGATAGACTAGCTTTGCGGCGATCGCCCGCCGCGAAACCATTGGAAATAATGCAAGGCAACTAATCCGAGTGGAATTTTTTCAAACTTCAATATCATGCTCTCTTCCCAATCAAAAAATAGACATTAAAACTGATAGCTGGTGCTGAAATATATAGCGGCATCTTGGAGATTATTTCCCCGTTCTCGTAAATTTACAAATGGAATCGATGCCTCAAGTTTCAAGGTAAGGCGTTCGATTGGTTCGATAATCACGCCTAATCCTGTTGCTGCGAGAAAATTTTGAGATTGTGAAGGTGTGAGATTATTGGCATTATTCCACACTGCACCGAGATCGATAAATGGAGCAATTTGAAGAATCGATCGTTTAGTTTGTTTATCGCGCATAGCAGTAAGCCGAGTCTCTAGACTCAGACGAAAACCATTGTCACCCGATCGCGCATTTTGCCGAAATCCGCGCAGTGACTGTCCACCACCAATCACAAATTGTTGTGATGCTAGTAATGGATTAGCGGATAATTGGGAATCAAGGGAAGCAATCAGAAGGGCATCGGTTCCTAGTACTTGCACTCGTTGTAATTGCCCTACCCAACTGAAAAAGCCAGCATTGGGGACAGTCACAAAGGTAGCGTTAAATAGCCCTGTCCCTAGATTAAACTGCGATCGCATTGCCCAGACTCCATCGGGATCTCGAAGCGTGTAATCTTGTCCAAAGCGAAATACGCTGGTAGTGCTAACACCATTGACATCAGGACCAATTCCAAAGGGAACCGCTAGATTTTCAAATAAGAATGTCTGTCCAGTCTGATGGGCAAATCCTAAAGAGAGGGCAAACTCTTGGCGAGGATCACGGATTAGCGGTTGGCGGTAAACGATATCATAGAGGCTACTTGCACCACGAATATTCAAGTCGGCAAAGTTAGGATCGGTAATTCGATAGTTGTTGGGGGCGTAGCGAATGGCAATACTTCCATTCATCGGATTAAGCGGAATGGAGTAGCTAAAATCGTAGAGATTGGAGCCGCCTGAAGTGCTGCGGTAATAGGATGCTGTCAGCAAATCTCCAAAGCCTGTGAGATTGCGATAACTAAGGGCTGTGCCTAATCGTTCAGAGCCAACGGCAATGGGTGAATAATTGTCAAAACTGACTGAGCCACTAAACTGATTTGCCTCTTCGATCTGCACAGTGATTAAGCTTTTACCCTCTTTGGTACTGGGTTTCAAGCTAGATGTGATTTTACGAAATAGGGGATCGGCTCGGAGGAGGCGCAGTTGATCTTCGAGTTGATTGGCATTGAATGGGTTTGAGAGTCCTAAATTTATACGCGATCGCACATAGTCAGGATTAGTACGCTCCAGACCCGAAATATCAACTCGTTCGATTTGCCCTTCGATTACTCTGATTTGAGCAATGCCATTAACGATACTTTGTGGGTCAAGGGGATCGAATAATGCTTGAGAGGTGATATAGCCTTTCTTAACGTAAAGCTGTGTAATGGCTTCGGCTACTGATGTAACTATTTCGGGGGTGATGTTTTGACTGGGGATAGTTTGCAAAATTGGTGCAAGGGCTTCAGAAGAGAGAGCGCTGTTCCCAATAATCTGGATTTGTTTGATTGTCAACGCTTGCGTAATTTGAAACTGTTCGTTTTTTGTGGTTGGTGTAGCATCGCTGGGATAAACTGTGGCAATATATCCTGTGGCGATCGCGAGTCCAAGCAATAAGTTATTTAAAGAAGTTCTTGTTAGTCCATTCATTGTTTTTCTCACACCGTTTGATTGAAGTTTTAATAACTGGCTTTAAAGGGAACCCTCACCCCTAGCCCCTCTCCCGCAGGAGCTACCGTGTACACACAAGTCGCGAGAACCCAGAACTAAAGTTCTTGGCTGAAAGCTAAAGTCAGTTAAAACTGACTAATTCCTGATTTCCAACCCGTTTCAACGGGTTTTAGCTTTCAGCCCGCAATTTATTGCAGGGTATTCAAGATGCGATCAAACAATTTAGACTTGTGTGTACACGGTAGCTCCCGCAGGAGAGGGGAACAAGAAAATAATGAGGTTTTGCTCCCCCTCTTCTATGGAAGATGGGGCGGGGGGAGAGGGCTACAGCCAACTACCAACGAGCATAAAAGCAGACCAGAAGAATGGATGCTTTACATTGGTTGGGCTGTCTGGCGGCAGGGGAACTGCTGGTAAAGCAGGAATGCCGATTATTTTGTCATTTTCGATTTTTACTTCGCCGTTAATGATTGATAACTGGGCTTTTTGTAAGGCGATCGCCTTACTTGGGGCTGTGGGAAAGCGGCTATAAAAACTCAACATTAAGGGAACTGTGCCAGAGTCGCTAACCGTCCAAAGGGACGCTAAGACACTGCGAACTCCTGAAGTCACTGCCAAACCTGCTAGTCCGAGATTATTGCCTACAGCAGTCTCACAAGCACTCAAGGTAAAAAGTTCTACTTGCGGTTTATCGAGGCTAAGTTTAGGAATTTGCTGGATGTTGAGGCGATCGTTATAAAACTGAATGAATGAACCTTCAGCGCGATCGCTTAAGAACTTAGCGTGAGTTGCCAAGTGGATGATGCCATAGTTCTGTTTTTGCCTCTGAGCTTGCATATTTTTAACAGTAAATGACTTGTCAAGGAAAGAGTTACCACTTAGTAAGGATTGAGTATTAGCAGTCCCAACGATACTGCTAATTTCGGCATTTACTGAAGGCAATGCTGAAAATCCTTGTACAGACTCTGTTAAACCCATTGCCAATATATTACTATTTGAGCGATCGCGTTCTTCTAATTTCGCAAGCCGAAGACTCGGTACACTAGCTACAGCATATTTCTCGATCAAAAACTTTTTGCCGTCATGGAGCGCTGCGGGTGGTATTGCTCTTAGTGCGCCATCCATGATGAAAACAAGGGTACTGATTTTTTCTGAGTCTAGTGCAGCTTCTACTGGTTTGATGAGCCAGTTATGGAGTTGTTTTGCTTCGTTGAGATAATCTTCAGATTCCACATCACGCAGATTAGAGCGAAAGTCGGAAACTATGTTTTGAATTACTTCTTTAGGAACGTCTTTTACAGTTTTTTGTAATATATTTCCACTGGGGAAAACTACCAAAATCTCTAGCCGATCGCTAAGAATGACTGGATAGATCAGAGCGGTGGGACTACCTGTAATTTCTGAGACTCTACTTAGCTCTTTGCGAGTGGCGGAAAGGTCTACGCTGTTATTGTCCACTAACGATGTAGTTAGCGGTCTACCGACAAATGCTTCTAGTTCAGAGATACGACTCAACTCAAGATTGGTGATCGCTTCTGGAAGCTTGCCATTACTGATAAATTGGGTTGCCTGTTCACGTTGAGATGTGGCTAGGGCTATTTTTTCGCTAGAAAATAATTGGGTGGGTGTTTGTATTGTGGATTGTCCTTCAATCGGGCTTGATGGTAATACAGGGGCGATCCGTTGTTCTACGTTTTGACGGGTTGCTATAGTGGGGTTGATATTGCTAGTAGTGATGGGAGTTGGAACTGGTGTAGGCGTAGGAGTTGGAACTGGTGTAGGCGTAGGAGTTGGAACTGGTGTAGGTGTAGGAGTTGGAACTGGTGTCGGTGTAGGAGTTGGAACTGGTGTCGGTGTGGGTGTTGGAACTGGTGTCGGTGTGGGTGTCGGTGGGAGTTGGCACTTGGGTGTCGGTGTGGGTGTTGGTACTGGTGTCGGTGTTGGTGTTGGTTCTGGTGTAGGTGTGGGTGTTGGAACTGGTGTCGGTGTGGGTGTTGCTACTCCTCCTCCAAACTCAAAAGCACCTAAATCACGAATACCTATGGCAGCAAAGCCTCTCTGATCGGTTGTCGTTGGTATTGCACCACCTGCGGTACTGCTTGCATCTATCGCAATGCTACCTGTAGCTAATGCAAAAGTCTCTGTAGAGCCACCATTATTAGCTAGTGTAGTGTTAATCACTGTGTTGGCAGCAGTAACTGGAGTAATGGGTGTATTGCCTGTGAAACTTCCACTAATTCCATTTGCTCCACCTGAACCAATAATATTTGCTCCGTTAAGAATAAGAGTTGCAGTTGGTTCGACAAATATTTCTTGACCATCAGTCGCATTATTACCGAGTAAAATGCTGTTACTTACAATCGTTGGTTCAGCACCGCCCCTGTAAATGGCACCACCATTAATTGCTTGGTTGGCAGAGAATGTGCTATTGGTAATCCTAGTTTCACCATTAAGACCATTAAGGTTGAAAATGGCACCACCATTAATTGCTTGGTTGGCAGAGAATGTGCTACTAGTAACTGTAGTTCCACTATTAACGCTGACAATGGCACCACCGCTCTGTATTGCTCTGTTGTCAGAGAATGTGCTACTAGTAACTGTAGTTCCACCATTAAGGTTGAAAATGGCACCACCACTAACTGCTTGGTTGGCAGAGAATGTGCTTCTGTCTATCCCCACTATTCCCTCATTATAGATAGCACCGCCATTAATTGCTTGGTTGGCAGAGAATGTGCTTCTGTCTATCCCCACTATTCCCTCACTATAGATAGCACCGCCATTAAGTAATGCTGAGTTGTCAACGAATGTGCTACTGTTAATAGAAATCTCACCACTAAAAGAAGAAATAGCACCACCATTACCATCTGATCTATTATTTAAGAATGTGCTGTCTCCTATTTCTGTTAGCGTATTGCTTCCCTGACTATAGATAGCACCGCCACTAAGTGTTGAGAAGTTATTGGAAAAAATAGTGCCATTGATACTTAATCTCGTTCCTTGAGTGATAAAAATTCCACCTCCTTGACCGTTAGCAATACCGTTAGCAACTGTTAAATTACTAATATCAGTAAAGGTGTTTTCAATATTAAAAACTCTAACTGCATTATTTCCATCAACTGTAGTAAATTCGGACCCAGCACCATTTAAACTCAGATTCTTATTGATATTCACCGTTGAGTCCAAAGTATAAGTTGCTGCGGCAAGATACACAGATCCGCCATCTGCCGAAACATCAACTCCATTTTGGATATTGCCACTAGCCCCAACAAACACAGTCGTAGCAGTACCAGACAGAAAACCAATACCATCTGCTCTTAGCGTAATAGGCGCTTCTAGAGACGTAAACGGTGCAGTCAATGTCAAATTACCAGAATTCGTATTCGCACTGGCATCGATCGCCGCATCAACAAGAATCGAATTCGTAGCCAGATTGACATTTGTACTATTCAGCGCAGTCACAATAGTTGAACTATCGATCGTGGTATCAGCAACGCTAATGTCACCAGCCCTAATTGTGCCACTAAGCACCGTTAACAACCAAATTCCAGTTGTTCCATTCAAGGCTGAAGTATCAACTTTGGCATTACTGCCAACCGAGAGATTAACATTCCCAGAAGTCTCAACCAAACCACCACCACCTAGAGTGCCAGCCTTAGCCGAAATTGAGCCGTCAAAGGCAGTAGTTCCATCTGACCAAACAATAACATTGCCGCCATTCCCATTAATCAAAGCATCAGCACGAATCGTACTATTTGCATCAACAGTCGTAACCAGAGACTTTGGCGTAGTCCCAGTACCCTGAAAGTCACCACCAATCAACACCGTGCCACCGCCATTAATACCCGATGCATTGATATTGGCACTGGTTAAACTAACATCGTTTCCTAAAACCTGCACCTTACCGCCATTATCGCCCGACACATCCAAATTGCCAGAAATAACCGTAGATCCTGCATTCTTACCTGTCAGCAAACTCGGCAAATCGACACCACGCAATACTGACGCATTTCCTAAAGCTTGGCAATCGCAAATTGGCAACTCAAAACTCAGGACATTACCCTCATTGGTGATTTTGATGAATTTATTGTCGGGAGTTGTAGCGATCGTGATATTTCCTGATGGTGTCGCGATCGTGCCAGTATTGACAACCTTGCCACCAACCAAAGTGACACTTTGACCAATATTAGTGCTGAGATTTCCTTGATTGAGGATTACGCCCGAATTATTAGTATCTAAACTTGGTAAAGACGTAGTAAACCCATAGCCCGTAATGTTGCCACTGAGTTGGCGAATCTCATCCACGCTGCTATTGATCCCAAACCAACCATTTCCAACCTTAATCCCTGTGGCAGTCGTCGCCGAGAAACTAGCAGGCACATTCAAACTCGCATTTGTGCCAAACACGATCCCCGCAGGATTCAAGATAAATAGATTGGCATTACTTCCCGTTACTTGGATTAAGCCATTAATTAGTGAGGCTTCACCACCCGTAACGCGAGTCAAAATATTTTGAACGCTAGGATTGCTAAGAAAATTAGCAATTTCACCAGTAGTTAAGCCCAATTTTTGCAAACTATAAAATAAGTTTGCCCCAGCCTGAGTTCCACCTGTAATGTTGTATTGGCTACCAACTTGATTAACCTGAGTATTCAGCCCATCATTAGCAGGGGTAACATTTTGAGCGCAAACACTATTGGCTGAAGCTAAGAACAAAGAAGCGAGAAGAAACCTTAAAGACTGCTGTGCGATCGCCATATAACCTCTGTAGCAATTCAGATAAGTTAAAATCTACAATAAAAATCTAAGAACTAATTCTAAATTCATTTTGCCATTAATTCTCACAAATATAGAAAGAACTTCAAAAATTCCGTAGCGGGTTGCACAAACACTCATTTCCCGTCATAGGTATCTCGGCTGAATAAAACCCCAAATCCAAATAAGTTGATTCGCCCGCGAAGCAGGTGAATCAACTTATTTGGATTTTATATTTGATTACAAAGGACAATTTAATTGACCAACCTGACGGGAAAAAAGCATATTTTCTCTATAATCGACAGGGCAATCAATCACCGCAGGTACATCTTGGGCAAGGGCTTCCTTGAGTGTGGGAATAAAATCGATCGCTGAAGTAATTCGATATCCCTTAAGTCCCATACTCTCCGCAAGTTTCACAAAATCTGGATTGTTGAATTTGATAAAAGCCGATTTTCCATAATGGACTTGTTGCTTCCATTCGATTAATCCATAACCGCCGTCGTTGAAAATAATTGTCACAAAGGGAGTGCCAATCCGAGTTGCAGTTTCCAATTCTTGCATATTCATCATGAATCCACCATCGCCTGTGACCGCGACAATCTTGCGATCAGGATAGACTAGCTTTGCAGCGATCGCCCCAGGAATCGCAATCCCCATCGCCGCGAAACCATTGGAAATAATGCAAGTATTCGGGCGATCGCAATGGTAATGCCGCGCCATCCACATTTTATGCGCTCCCACATCGGAAATCACCACATCATCAGCAGCCATTACTTGACGCAAATCATAGATAATTTTTTGGGGCTTAATTGGAAAACCCTCGTCATGGGCATACTGCTCATAGGTGGCAAGAATTTTGGGACGCAACTCGATCGCATGGGGATCAGGGCGACCTGTGCGATCGCAACGATGCATAATTTCCACCAGTGAGTCAGAAATATCACCGAGAATCTCTACCTGTGGCATATAGCAACTATCAACTTCTGCTGCTAATTCGGCAATATGAATAATCGGAATCGAGCCAATGGGATTCCATTTTTTCGGGGAATATTCAATCAAATCGTAACCAATGGCAAGCACCAAATCCGTTTCATCAAAGGCACAATTGATGATATCTCTTTGTTGTAAACCCAATGACCAAAGCGCTAAGGGATGGCGGTAAGGAATTACGCCTTTCCCCATAAAAGTATTAGCGACAGGAATATTTAAGCGCGTCGCAAAGTCGGTGACAGCTTGGCTAGCATGGGAACGGATTGCACCATTTCCCACCAAAATCAATGGATTTTTGGCTTGGGCAATCAGTAGCGCTGCTTCAGAAAGACTGCGATAGGAGGCATACAGGGGATTGCGATCGCCTTTAATCGATAATGGAACGCCCGTAACTTCCATATCGGCAATATTTTCAGGAAGGTCAATATGCGTCGCTCCTGGCTTTTCGGACTTAGCGATTTTAAAGGCTTTGCGAACGATTTCAGGGGTGATGCTAGGACGGACAATTTGAGCATTCCATTTGGTCACAGGCGCAAACATCGCTACAAGATCGAGATATTGATGGGAATTGGTATGCATCCGATCCGTTCCTACTTGTCCCGTAATCGCAATCAAAGGCGCACAGTCAAGATTGGCATCCGCAACTCCCGTCATCAGGTTTGTTGCTCCAGGTCCTAGGGTTGAGAGACATACCCCAGGTTTCCCCGTCAGCCGTCCATAGACATCCGCCATAAAAGCCGCGCCTTGTTCGTGACGAGTGGTAATAAATTTAATGGATGAGTTCTCTAGGGCTTCGAGAACTGCCATATTCTCTTCGCCAGGGAGTCCGAAGATATATTCAACCCCCTCATTTTCTAAACATTTAACTAATAATTCGGCGGTGTTCATAGTTTTTCCAATAAATGAAACTTTCTGCTCGCGAAGCGAGCAGAAAGTTTTAAGTTTTAACGAATCCAAATAGTTTTGATATTAACAAATTCACGAATACCTTCGACACCCAACTCACGACCGTAGCCCGATCGCTTGATGCCACCAAAGGGAATACGCGGATCGGATTTGACCATGCCATTGACAAAAACAGAACCTGCTTCGATAAACTCGATCGCCTGTTCGATTTCTTGCTGGTCATTTGTCCAGACGCTTGCGCCCAATCCAAAGCTTGTACTATTCGCAAGGGCGATCGCCTCATCAATACTTTTAACACGAAATACCGAAGCCACAGGACCAAAAAATTCTTCCTGATAGGGCGGCGCTCCCAAGGGGATATCTGCCAAAATCGTGGGCGCGTAGAAATTGCCCTTTTCTGGGAGTCGGTAGCCGCCCACTAAGACTTTTGCCCCCGCATCGACACTAGCTTTGACCTGTAAATCCAGTTCCGCTAAAATTTGTGGTGTCGCAAGCGGACCGACATCGGTATCAGATTGCATCGGATCGCCTACCTTCAGCGCTTTAAATTTCTCGACAAATTTCTGCGTAAATTGATCGGCGATCGCTTCTTCAATAATAAATCTTTTCGCAGCAATGCAAGTTTGACCATTGTTCATCACCCGCGCTGTCACCGCCGTACTAACCGCTAATTCTAGATCGGCACTTTTGAGAACAATAAACGGATCGCTGCCTCCGAGTTCTAATACGACTTTTTTAAGATGATGCCCTGCGATCGCCGCGAGACTCTGCCCCGCAGGTTCACTACCCGTTAAGGTTGCCGCCTTCACTCGCGGATCAGCAACCAAATTAGCCACCCGATCCGCACCAATCAGCAAAGTTTGAAATGCGCCTTCAGGGACACCCGCTAAATGAAAAACCTCAGCGATCGCCAAAGCACATTGCGGCACATTAGAAGCGTGTTTGAGTAGTCCCACATTCCCCGCCATCAAAGCTGGCACGGCAAACCGAAAAACTTGCCAAAAGGGAAAATTCCAAGGCATTACTGCCAAAATAATTCCCATCGGCTGATAGCGAATTAGCGTGCGACTCGCATCGGTTTTCGCGGGGGTATCGGCAAGATAAATGGGGGCTTGTTCAGCATAAAAACGACAGAGATTGGCACATTTCTCGACTTCAGCGATCGCACTTTTCAGGGTTTTTCCCATTTCCAAAGTCATGATGATCGCAAATTCTGTTTTTTTGGCTTCCAAAATATCGGCGGATTGGTTTAGCCATTGAGCGCGATCAGCAAAACTAGTATGCTTGTAAGTCGCAAAGGTGCGATCAGCAAGCGCGATTTTCAGTTCGAGTTCCTGATCGGTTAGCGGCTCGAAAGTCTTTAATACTTCTCCCGTTACAGGATTGATTGAGGCGATCGCCATGATCTTTACTCCTTAAGGAATGAAAATTTATTAACTTGTGCTGTTAAAACCCAAATTTGTAGGAGCGGGCTAAGCCCGCCTCCACAAATTTGGGTTTTAATTGATTTTATTCCTAAGGGACTTGCTGTTAATTAAAGTACCA
>JANMFC010000377.1:0-6339 GCA_031377675.1 Pseudanabaena sp. OTE_70b_metabat_355
TTTTTGTGCAGATCACAAATTGCTGTAAGTACCTCGGCTTAATAAAAACCAGAACCCAAAGAAGCTAATTTGCCCGCTTCGCGGGCGAATTAGCTTCTTTGGGTTTTATATTTAATTGCGCCTAGCTAGTCATACGAAAAATTTTGATGCGGGGAGAATAATCAGTAAGGCGATCGCCATTAAAATTATGCCAATCAAGTCACGTTTGCGATCAATTTCGATACTTTCATTGCTAATCAGCGATCGCGGGTTGGGTAATAAAAATAGCAATAGACTATAAATTCTTAACCAAGGCTGTACAAGCAAGGCGATCGCTAATATCACTAACCGCACAATACGGGCTATTTGCACAGCTTGGCGATGTCCAAACATGGCGATCGCCAGATTACCACCCTCAAGCAAATCAAAGGGCATCAGTTGCAATGCGCTCATAGCTAAGCCTGTCCAACCCGCTAAGGTCAATGGTGAAAAAGTGGCGATCGTATCGGGGCTAATCTCGGATTTGTTAATATTAAAAATTATTTGCAGTAGATTTGCAAATATCGAGTTTTTAAAATCGAAGGTATTTAGATTTACTAATAGGGATGGTGGGAATGGCGATGAAGTAGCGGGATCGCCGATCGCTGTGCTTGCAGGAACGAGTAGCCAATTTCCCAATATTAATAAGACTATCGAAACTACCAAGCCTGCAATGATGGGGATCGCTGCTAGATCAAATAAAATTCGGCGCTGATTTATGGGGTTAATCGTCTTAATCCATCGGTCAGTATTTCTGGTTAAACTTCCGAGTATGCCAAACCCACCGATACTGGGTAGCCATAATGGCGGTGCTAGTTTTAGTTTATTTTTTTTGCCGATGTAATCCTGAGCGATCGCTTTAACAACTAAAATGCTGGCTACAGCCAATGCATAAGGAATACCCACTTGGAGGTTGTTCATGCTCAGATCTTGCAAACGATAAATATTTGCGCCAACTAGTAGCAAGGTGAATATAGTCAAGATCGCGCTAACTATGCTAGCGATCGCATCTAATCGGTGGGATTTTGGTGCATTTTTATTTGGTACTAGATAAAAGTCATAGGAAGCCATGCCCGAAAGATTATCTTGACCATTCTCGGATTCGCTAAAACCTGAACCCAAATTTTCTATGGGTGTTTCTTGCAAAAAACAGAGAAAGCGATCGCCGAATGTTTTTTGCAGATTTTGATTGATTGTCTCGTAGGTATATTTATAATTTTGCGATCGGAATATACCGCGACAATAGATTTCTTGAGATTGGTAATCTAAACTTTTTAATTGATAAATCGCGTGGGGAAAGCAGTCTCTCAGTTGTTTTTCGTCACTGGCTGAGAGGATAAGTCTAGACTCGGAATTTAATTGAGAATCTGGTGATAAGTTGAAATAAAGCCAAACACTTAGCAAAATCCCCGTGAAGACAACCATCAAGGGCAAAGTTGGGGAATTATTAATCAGATTAAGAGTGGGACTTAAAAGCATCCATGCGATCGCCAAGCTAGGCAAAGCGATCGCTAAAGTCCACATCAATATGATCTGCGATCGGCTGATTTTCTGAGCATCCTGTTGCGATCGCATCCGATAACTCGCCACGCAACCCACCACCAGAAAAACAAACGCATCCTCAAATCCCATTTCAGTTACTCTTTATTATTTTACGAATCCGCAGATGTTTTTTGACTTATCAAATATAATCCTGAAATTCTGTCAAAGTTTCGCTAAACTTTTCTCCAATAATAATTTTATCTTTATCTGAACCAAACAAAGAGCGACGTTTAGGGCTTGGATTTTTTTGTAAAGCTGGTAAAGAAGCCGTCAATTTCTCGACTTGTAAGTTTGTAGACAGATTTGGACTCATATTTTAGGAACCTAATAAAATGTCACAGCCTAGGAAGGTTTTAAGTAATCGATAGCCCTTCAACAATCATCGCAGGAACATATAAAGAACCATGCCAAGCCCGATCGCTGGCGACGGCTGTTACCTGATTGAGGGCTTTATAGATATTTCCTGACAACATTGTGTCCTTAACGCGCCCCACAATTTCGCCATTTTTAACGCGATAACCTAAATCAATATTAATCGAAAAATCTCCCGACAAATCCGAGTCCTCACCTAAAACTTGATCGACAATTAAACCATTCTTTAAAGTCGCTGCTAATTCCACAATATCGCCTTGAATAGTTTGATTAGCCGCGATCGCTAAATTAAATAAGCCAGGGCTAGGATAATTGCCCAAATCACCGCGAAAACCATTCCCTGTCGGCGATATTCCTAAATCTTGGCAAGTGCGAATATCACCATAAAATCCTTGCAAAATCCCGCGATCGATCCAAATTTTTTCCTGTGTAGGTGTACCTTCATCATCAAAGGGAGAACTATAAACCCCAAAATCTGGATGCTGACTCACGGTAAAAATATCGGAAATTACTGACTGTCCCACTTTATCTAACCAAGGTGTGGCTTTTTGCTGTACCTGTCGCCCACTCATGGCGATCGCCACTACTCCCCATAACAAATCCGCCGCTTTGCCTGTAAAAATTACAGGTGATTTACGCGATGGCGCTTTGGCGTTTTTCTTCGCCCAATCTAGATACTGCAATACTTTTTTGGCGATCGCCTCTGGTGGCAAATTACCCCGCTCCGACTGACCATACCAAACATTGAGAAAGTCATCCTCTCGTATCAACTCTGCACTCAGAGAGCCATCCACTGTAGTATCACTATAACCACAGTCCAGCCCTCTGCTATTGATAATTCGTACCGTCTCGCGTCCACAATCCCATTCTGCGCCACAAATGGCTTCAGGATAATGCTCTAAAATTTGGGCGATCGCTGATTTCCCCCAACCCATCATCTGCTCGACACTCACCTCTTCCCCGTAGATTTTGGGATAGCCAGCAACAGTCGCATCCCGCAACAAAATCTCTTCAGATTCGTTTAAGCTGCTTAAGGCGATCGCCTGTTCTACTAAATCTTTTGGCTCGACTGCACCATAGGCGATCGCTAAACCCACCCGCCCATCTTGCCAAACCCGCAGACCGAATCCTTCCGAATCAATGCTCTCTAGCTGTTTCAGTCGATTTGCTTCAAAAAATACAGGTCGAGAAACAGATCGGGATTCGTAAACTTCGGCTGCATCCGCACCAGATTTGAGGGCAAGTTCTAATAATTGTTCGGGGTTAATGGTCATTATGTAGTTAAAGAGAGATTAATCATACTAGTGTTAGTAACATAAATACTCAATAGTAATCTCAATCTCATCTAGCCATTGTAGTAATAGGATTGATGTACTTGGAGTGGATGTACCACTAATTGGAAATTGACGCAAGATATCTGAAGGTCTTAATGTGGCAGGTATTCCATATCTTGGTGCTAGTTGCATAGCAGCGTTTTCAGTTTGCTGATTTCTATGACCATAAAAATTTCTAAAGACAGGTAAATGCGTTAAAAAAGTTTGTCCACCAGAAAGACCGTTAGATATGTCAGTAATATTTGAACATCCAATATTAGTACATACCCCAATTATTGTAGACCGATCATGCCAAGTAGGTTCATCCCGACGATGCCAAAGTCCTTGTAAGTTAGGTCTTGCTCTATTCTTATACAAAGGAATTACTTGACCAATTGCATCATTGAAATTCGCTGTTCTTAAGAGCGTAGTAACTCTATTTCCATTGACCGTTTTGGGATGTAGTGTGCAAGAAAGGTAAAATGAACGCGAAAAGTTGCTCCATGTATTCAACGTTTCTATCGTTACATAAGTTAAACACACTTCAATTTCATTGCTAGAGGAAAACGTTGGTACATTCTCCAATAAACGTTTCAATCGATGCACTTTGTTGATAGCGGTCTTTTGTAGCTTTATCAAATACTTGCTTGGACGCATTACACAATGGCTGATTCTAAAGCTTTACAAAAATACTTAAATCTTACTCTTCGATTAGGCTCCGTAGTAGTTGCCGAAGCAGTCTTCAGAAATTCAGAATACTTCTCTTTGTACCTACTATCTTTTTCAAAAGCTTCAGCTAACTCACTAAGATTAAACAAAACAGTATTGTTATCGAATTCATTCTTCTTTACCACTGAATAAGTTGCGGATAACTTATCAGTATTATAAAGATGATGTATAACGGCTAAAATCAGAGCATAGAAATTATAGGATTTCATGATTGGCGTATTATGGATTTGATGCCATTTTAAAATCCAAAAGAAAGCCTGATCAATTTGCACACTAACCTCTGAAGCTATAGCCTTTGGAAATTCATTTTCATATTGTTTGTAAAATCCATCTAAATCAGAGTGGGAAAATCTCTTAACCCCATTAACAAGAGTAAAAATTATGTCAGATAAAAGCTCGGAATCATCCATTCTAGTTAGTTGCTTTTCTGTGAATACACCAATTTTTTTAAATGTCTCCGCATACTTATTAGATAAATCTGTGATAAACCACTTAAACGCACCTTGATACTCTGCATATCTCTTTTCTTGAGGATTTAAAGGTACTGTGTAAGAATTCATGCGTTTAAAAGTTTGTCTTATTTCATCTGGTGTTGCACCAACAAATGTATCTATACCTAACTGATAGTTTAGTAAAATACTTTGATACTCTTCTTCTAAATTGGAAAATTTTCTTCCCGCAAAACTACTATTTCCAGATATTGAGAACTCATCGTTACAAAAAGTAGATATTGTCTGACTTCTTTGCTGTCCATCAACAATTTCTTTTGTTGTTTGTCTGTTTTTCAAATCAGTATGCTGATATATGTATATTTTAGGAATTGGAAATCCCAAAATTAAAGTGTCAATAAAATATGACTTAGCTGATAACGGCCAAATTTTTCCAGAACGCTGATAATCGTGATTTACAACGATTTTGCGCTCTTTCATTTGTTGGCAATATTCTGAAATTGTCATATTAGACGAAAACACTTGCATCACATTTACCCCTGAATATCTTCCGAAAACTTAAGTTTATTTAGATGTAATTCAATTTAATTGTACAATACGTCACCACCAATAGAAGCACACTTTTCTAGCAAATTTGCTAGTCAGTGATCGATCAGTGATCTTGATTCTTTGTAACCGTCTTAGGTTTCTTGGTATATTGAAAACACATAGAATCAATTTGGGAGCATCCCACTTTGGCGCTAAGTATAAATACTCATGACGAAAATATGTCATTTCAGGTTTACGCAAAAAGAAAATATAGTGAAATTCATTTATTTGCAATAATACTGATATTGTAAAGAGAACGACTTTATGCGCTTTCGCTTCTAAGTATAATTACTCAGTGCCAAAGTGAGATGCTCCCATCAATTTCCCGAAAAATATTAGAATACTAGTAATCAGAATATTAAGTGGATATACTGCGATCGCTTCCCATCGGACTTTATCTTGAGCAACCTATCACATGGCTGCATCGACTCGATCCGCGCATTAAATTATTTGGATTGCTCACCATTTTGTTATCGCCAATCCAAGCCAATGCCTTTTGGCGAATTGCGATCGCCGTTTTATTAATCATCTTGACCCTTGCCGCAAAAATTCCGATGCGGATTTGGAAACAGCAAATGGGGATTTTGTTGTTACTTTCCTTTATGACCCTCGCGATCGCTACGATTTCTCCCGATGGATTTAATACAACGGTGCAGCCGCGCCGCCCGATCCCCGAAGTCAATGTCAGTGCGGCTAAGCCGATCATCGCACCACCATTAACAATTAAGTTACCCCAGCCCAACACTTACAATTATGTGATCTTGAAGGCTGGTATTATCACCGTTACCCGTAGATCCGTTGATTTGGGACTGCGCGTCTGTACCTTAATCTTTACCTACCTCTATGCGCCAACTTTATTTTTGTTAGTCACGGCTCCCGAAGAAATTACGGCGGCGATCGCTTCTATTTGTTTGCCACTGAAATTCTTGAAAATCCCTGTGGTCGAAATCGTCCTCACGTTGACACTTGCGCTGCGTTTTGTTCCTTTAGTTTTAGAAGAAGTTCAAAATCTTGTGAGAGCCATGCGAACGCGATCGATTAATTGGAAAAAGTTGGGATTTAAAAGAACTAGTCAAATATGGCTAATCCTTGCGGAACGGCTGATTGACAATCTGTTTATTCGCGCTGAACAGACCGCTAATGCGATGCAAGTTCGCGGATTTACAACTCCCAATACGCATCTTGTAGTCTGGAATCCGCTTAAGTTTGTTCCCTATGATCTTGTTTTTTTAGTTCTGTTAATTGGAATGTGGGGAGTGAGGATTTGGTTCGGGAACGAAATCTAAGTTCCAAAACCGAAAAAGGGAGTTGCGGCACTTTGTGCCGCA
>JANMFC010000380.1:0-10518 GCA_031377675.1 Pseudanabaena sp. OTE_70b_metabat_355
AATTATTAAGGCGGGCGAAGCCCGCCTTAATAATTTTGGGTTTTAATTGATTCTTCGCAATCAGAATCAACTATTTCGTAGAGATTTGAGCAGTCCACCACAGGCATCAAATAACAGATCGATCACATAGTTAAATCCGTCATCTCTGCCATAGTAAGGATCAGGAACTTCTGTATCCTTATAGGTTTCGCAATAATCGCACATCATTTGTACCTTATCGGTAAAATCAGCCTTGGGATCGAGGGCGAGAATATTATAATAATTGTCCCTATCCATCGCCAAAATCAGATCGAACTCGTGAAAATCTTTGGCTTCAAATTGTCTTGCAGCACCAACAAAGTTCATTCCACGCGCTTCGGCTGCGGCTCGCATACGGCGATCGGGTAGTGCGCCAACGTGCCAACCGCCCGTACCTGCGGAATCACAACTAAGGCGATCGCTTAGTCCCGCCTCCTCAATCAACTGATTCATAATATTTTCCGCCGCAGGCGATCGGCAAATATTACCGAGGCAAACAAATAGAAGTTTTTTGGTCATAGTTGCTGATGTTAATCAAAAATTCAATCAAAAATTAGAAAGCAAGATCATCAGTCCGCGAACCAGAATAAATCATACCCTTGTTAAAGTTGATGCTCAGAGGCTCTCCATCCCGAATGAACCCTGTCGCATTCTTAACACCGACAAGGACGGGAATACCCAATCTTCTACCAATGACAACCGCATGGGATTCAAGACTAGCCTCTTCGGTAATCACAGCCGCCGCCTTGCGAATTACTTCGATAAAGTCAGCATCAGTGCGATCGATTACCAAAATTTCACCTTGATTAAAATCGCGAACATCAAGATGATGGAAGGCAACCCTAGCGCGACCATGCACAATGCCTGAGCCAATACTTAAGCCTTTGCCCACAACCGAAGAGACAAACTCAACTTTGACTAAATCAGTCGAACCCGCCACATCTTGTAAAGTCCCTGCTGACATCACCACCAGATCTCCTGCGGTCAACAATTTCATCTCTTGAGCAAGGTTGAGCGCCGCTTCAAAGTTCTGACGCGCTGATGGTAATGAAACTAAAACCAAGGGCTGCACACCCCAGACCATTTGTAAGCGGCGAGCCACTTGCACATTGGGCGTAACTGCCAAAATCGGAATCGGCGGACGGAATTTACTGACATTACGCGCCGTTGAACCAGTTTTGGTGAGGGTAACGATCGCTGAAGCATGTAATTGCATAGCAATGCGCCCAACCGCCTGACTAATCGCATTAGGAATGGCGCGTCCCATGCTTTCAATCGGTTGCATTTTCAGATCTTGTTCTTTTTCGATGCGGACTGCGATTCTTGCCATCGTTTCCACAGCCAAGATCGGATATTTACCCACCGCAGTTTCATTGGACAGCATCACCGCGTCCGTACCATCGATGATCGCATTAGCGACATCGGAAATTTCGGCACGGGTTGCCCTAGGATTGCTCACCATGCTATCGAGCATTTGCGTGGCGGTGATCACAGGAATACCAAGGCGATTCGCAGTTTTAATCAATTGCTTTTGGGCGATCGGGACATCTTCAGCAGGAATCTCTACGCCGAGATCGCCCCGTGCCACCATTACGCCATCGCATACCGAGAGAATTGCCTCCATATTGGCGATCGCCTCGTGTTTTTCGATTTTGGCGATCACACTAGCGTTACGTCCCGAAGCGGCAATTAAATCTTTGACTTCAAGGACATCTTCAGGTGTACAGACAAAACTGAGCGCTACCCAATCAACTCCCTCCGATAGCCCAAACCGTAAATCTTCGCGATCCTTCTCTGTAACCGCATTGACTAATAAGTGGACATTCGGAAAATTTACACCTTTATTATTTGAAAGCGTACCGCCGATAACTACACGACAGTAAAGATCCCCCAATTCCACATTCACATCTTCGACGACCATTTCCACTTTGCCGTCATCGAGCATGATCACCGAGCCTTTAGGGACTTCTTCAGCAAGGGTGTCATAGGTAATGCAGCTAATCTCTGGCGTACCATCAACTTTACGGCTAGTCAGCGTAAACTTGTCACCTTTATCTAAGGTGATCGGACCATCTTTAAACACTCCTAATCGAATTTTTGGACCTTGCAAATCTTGCAAAATGCCAACGGGTTGATTAAGTTCGCTGGACACTTGGCGAATATTGCAAATGCTGCGATGGTGGTCTGTATGCGTTCCGTGGGAAAAATTAAGACGGAAAGTAGTTGCGCCCGCCTCAATAAGCTGGCGAATCATGTCAGGGCTACTAGTTGCAGGCCCAATAGTGGCAACAATTTTGGTGCGGCGAAAAGTTTCTCTAACGGTCATGGATTGTCTGCTAACGGCGAACCTCAAACATACCAGAATGTCACGACAATTCGTCATTCCTTGCATATATAAAGTGTTTAAATTTACCAAATAAGCTGATTCGCACGCGAATCAGCTTATTTGGGTTTTGATTTTTATTAAGGTGAGTTACTCACAAAAAATTGTGTCAAAATGTTAAGCGTGAGAGTAATATACGACCCTACCCAAATTTCCCGTCCTACCGCGATCGCCCTTGGCAACTTTGATGGCGTTCATGTCGGGCATTGCCATGTAATTGAGCCGATTTTACCCAGAAATCTATCCGACTCCAATTTAACCAGTACGGTTGTCTCCTTTTCGCCCCACCCTCAAGAATTTTTTAGTAACCAACCGCGATCGCTCCTAGCCCCTTTTGATGAAAAAGTCGCCTTACTGGAATCCCTTGGTGTGGAACAGTTGGTTTTACTGCCCTTCGATGCAAATCTCGCTAAGTTAACAGCTTCAGAATTTATTCAAGAAATCTTGATTGACTCGTTGCAAGTCGAATTAATTTCGGTCGGCTTTGATTTTCACTTTGGTCAGAAACGTCAAGGCAATGTTGAGGATCTGCATAGTATATGGGGCGATCGCTTAACGGTGATTCCTGAACAAACCTTAATTTTCGGCGATATCGACAATCCACCTGTACGAATTAGTAGTTCAAATATTCGATTAGCTTTGTCCCAAGGCAATATTGATTTAGCAAATGCATTACTAGGTCGTCCCTATAGTCTGGCGGGTAAAGTCGTGAAAGGAAAGCAGCTAGGGCGCACAATTGGCTTCCCGACTGCAAACCTTGATCTACCTGTTCAAAAATGTTTGCCCCGCGATGGGGTCTACGCAGTGGAGGTAATGATCGCCTCTAGCCCTAAGCCTAGATTGGGGGTGATGAATATTGGTTTAAGACCAACGGTGAATGAAGATATCAGGAGCGATCGGCGATCGGTGGAGGTGCATTTACTGGATTGGCAAGGTAATCTATACGACCAAGTTTTAAATATAGATCTCGTCAAATTTATTCGCCCTGAACAAAAATTTGCATCACTGGATGCCCTCAAAAAGCAAATACAGGCTGACTGCCAGAACGCATCAAATTATTTCCGACTTAAATCTAACCCATTAATAACAAGCCTCAGATAAATCAAAGAAATACATTTTCCCTGCAAAAATATAGTCCAAATGGATACGCATTACCTCCCCAATATCCCGCCAATGGTGAAAAACTCAGGTTAGGCGGCGTAGCTATAAACAGGTGTTTGAATTACACGCTTTGGTGCTTGACCATCCAAAATAATTTGTTGTAAAAATGCCACAGTAAATGACGCAAAAAATTGTTCTCCTGTTTCTTCGTTGACACGAGCAGGAACGTTCTCAATCAAGATGAATTCGCCGTTTAGTTCTAAAAAGTAAGTTACGCGCTTTTCGATAAGTAGTTCTTGATCGTTATTCATTTGCGTGTTTAGAAAGCTCAAACTGTTCGTTGGCAATTTTGATCTGAATATCTTCAATTATAGGCATGAGTAAATATTGAGTAGCATTTTAAATCGGTAGATCTCGCAAGTAATAAAAGCGATCGCCTATTCCGCCATTACCCTTAATCCTTCGCAAATTCAGATATAGTTTATGTTAATGTTCTAATCATCACTTTGCTGATAAATACGAATGCGTCCACGTTGAATAATCCAGAGCTTTCCTGTAATATCTTCACGTTCTAATCCATTAATTAGAGTCTGAATCGCATCTGTCAGATCATCTATAGTTGCTCTAGGAGGTAATCTTAGAACAGCTATTCCTTTGTATTGTGAAGGTACATATTGTAGAGGATTACTAAAGTCTAAGTCGAGAGTAACAAGACAGCGATCTTCCTGCTGGCACACTTTTATGACGGTGGGATCGGAAGCTGAAGTTAGTCCTTGTTCAAGGACGGTAGAAACATCGTAGCCAGCTTGTTTTAGCTGGTTTATGCCCCTTTGACCAATGTTCTCATCTAGTTTGAATTTCATGCTGATTTCTCAATGGGAATATCAACATAGCGATCGCTTGACATAGCTGCTCCATAGGCAATACAGGCATAAATATCTTCTGGTTGCAGTTGGGGATAGTCTTCTAGCAATTCAGGGATACTAGTACCGTTAGCTAGAAAATCAAGGATTAGGGATACCCAAATACGATGTCCTCGAATACATGGTTTCCCGAAGCAGATATTTGGGTTAACTGAGATGCGATTGAGGAGTTCTACTCGTTTCATAGCTGTTTTTTTTTGATTTTAATTAGGTTTCATAAATCGGTAAGTCTCGCAAGTAGTAAAAAGAGATCGCCTTTTCTCCCATCACCCTCAACTCTTTCCAAATATCTTAGGCTAATGAGAAAACGTCAATGGCGATCGCTTACTCAATCAACTAGCAAAGGTTCTCTAAATCTGCTAGGTCTTGCAGTCTGCCAGATGCTAATTTGTTTTTTTTGAGGTTATCAAGATCGATGAATTTAACGGCTATATCGTCAAGCATTACTTCTATTTTGGAATCGTAACAGGTTTGGAAGTCAATGCCATCTGGACTGGTGATTAGGTCAATGCGGTTAGGTGGATAGCCAAGTTGAATGATTTGATGTGGTTCTTGAAAGTCTTGGGCAGTCAATCCTAAGCTGCCAAAGCCAAATTCAGTTAATGCGGTAATTATTTTTTGTGAGTTTTTTTCGCTGATTTCGATCCAGATATCAATATCTTTGGTATATCGTGGATGTCCATGTATAGCGACTGCATAGCCGCCAATGACCAGATAGTTAACTTGGTTGTCGTTTAATAATTGTATAAACTCTTTGAAGTCTTGGTTGAGCATTGTATTTATATTGATGATATTCTTGGCGAATTTGTTCGAGGGTTTCTAGGCGTTTTTTGGGTGTTTGTTGTTGCCAATATTGAAAATCGCTTGTTTGTTGTTTGATGTTAGTTTTGATGATTACTTTTTCCATGTTGTTTCTCTTCGTTTTAGTCTCCTTATTCTATCGGTAAGTCTCGCAAGTAATAAAAGCGATCGCCTTTTCTCCCATCACCCTTAACTCTTCCCAAATATCCCGCCTTTAGCATTTCACAATCTCTTTAGTAATTCTTGAACAGAGTATACAGGGATAGTTGAACTTACAAATCCTTTAGTATCACGAGTTACTATTGCATCTAAGTTTTGAGCGATCGCACTATAAATCTGGACAGCATCTTCAAAATCTGTTAAGCCAGATGCAAATGCTGCCTCTAAGACATTTCGATTGACTGGACAAATAGTCATGGTTTCTAAGGTACTGGAAACTGCTTCTCTTGCGAGTTCTAGGCTGCGAGTATGTTTACGGGCAATGTAGAAAATATCGGTCAGGGTTGTAGCGGTTACATAGCCAATGATTTGTCCAGAGTCGATCGCTGCAAACAGTTCTTCTGCATCCTTTTTAAAAGGTTCTCTTTCTAACAAAAAATCAAGTAGAACATTTGTGTCAACAAGAACTTTCATTAGAGGTATTTCTCCATGCGATGCTGTTCTAAGATTGATCCGACTTCAGCATCGGTCGGGGATGGCTGACTAGTTTTGAGTAAACCTTTCATGCGGTTAATTGCTTGGGTTCGCGTAGGTTTTGAAATTGGAATTTCTTGGATCGAATCGATGATAGAGCGCACAAGTTCTAGGCGATCATTTACAGGTAATTTACGCACCTGATTCTTAAGTTCTTGCAATAGCATAGTGTTGCTCCAGTTTGGTCTGTTTTATTAGACTAGCGTAGATGATTTTAACATTTTTGGTAAATGTCACTTAATTTATCGTAGCAATAAGTCTCGCAAGTAGTAAAAGCGATCGCCTGTTTCTCCCTTACTCTTATCTCTTCCCAAATATCTTATTTACTAGGACGGTTTATGCGAATTAGTTGGTTGATTAAATCTACTGTGTTGTTAATGGCTGCATGAATTTGGGTAGCTAGTCTTTGTCTATTGAGGTCTTCTGTACAGACGATTATACCTGTATGACTCGGTTGTAGGTTATGCAGTCGAATGAAGTCACTGCGATTAATTGTTAATACAGCGCGGTTGTTACTTATCGCAAAGGCTAGGACATCTTCATCGGGGATTCTTTGGTTGGCTTTTCCTGCTTCTTGGACTGTCAAGATATCATGTCCTAGCTCGCGTAGTAGTTTGACGACAATTTTGGGGAATTGCTCATCGGCGTAGAGGTGTGCCATTTTAAGCTGCCTCTTGTCTATGAAGGGCTACTTCTATTTCATCAGGATGGGTTTCGGCGTAGCGCCATGCGTTGGCTAGGTCGGTTGCGGTGAGGGTGGGATAGTCTTCGAGGATGTAGGCTTCGCTTGCGCCTTGGCGTTGGAGGCTTATTAGTAGCCATACGGGTATGCGGGTTTGACGAATGCAAGCGTCTCCGCCCATGACCTTGGGATTTTTTTCGATGCCTTGCCATGTGTTGCTGAGGCTTTGGACTAGGATTTGGATTGCTTGAGATTTTTCTTCGAGGGTTAGGGATAGTAGTTGTGGTTGTAGTTCTTTGAATGTCATGTTATGTCTCCTTTTCTATCGGTAAGTCTCGCAAGTAGTAAAAGCGATCGCCTTTTCTCCCATCACCCTTAACTCTTCCCAAATATCCCGCCAATGGTGAAAAAAGATTGACTTGAAATCAAAATTAAAGGGCTGTCGAAGACAAACTAGACTTACGAATAGTACTCTTAAGAACCCTAAGAAATGTCTCATTCCGACTCTCTGCATCACTTATTAATGAATTATAAGTCATCACAAACAAATCAATCTTAAAAGGATTATTCTCATCACTGACGATTATATCTTGCGGCTTAAAGAACATTTGTCCGTGAGAGAAAAGTTCCTTGAATCCATCTTCTTTGAGAGATATTCTAAATTCAGCATCTATGTCTGTAATACCATAAAACCAGATTCTTTCGATTTTATTAGGAAAATACTTCAAAAGCTTTCTAGCCCTTTGCCGCAATTGGCTTACAACTTCTTCATTTTTCGCTAGAGGCAATCCGCTCTTTTTAAGCTCTACAACTACAACACTAACTTTTATTGACTCATTTGTTGGATTGCCAGAGAAAACCATTGTAATATCAGGTCTACTGGTATCTTCAACTTCATCCAAGGTAATTTCTTTAATGACTTTTTCCATAAATTCGTCACTAAGAATAGTGTTATAACTCATAAATCGATCATCTAGTATCCAAACATTATTATTATAGATATCATCTTCAAACTCTTCTGCCTTGAGCGTTTTTCGCATAGGTACTATCAATTTGTGGAGTTCTTCTTCATTCTCTTTAGGTGTTATACACTTCAACTTCGATATGATTCGTATTCGATACATTACATACTCCATTAAAGCTCTGGATGATAATTCAAGTGCTTTCTCATACTGTGTGTCGTCTAAGTTTTCACATTCTAAAATTTTTTGTTGCTCGCTAAAAAATTTATTTCTCGCTTCTTCAAGAACTGGTTGCTTTAAGATTAATCCTGCTGTATTTACTGGGAAATATCCTTGTAGGTGAGGGAAATGATTATTTAATTCCTCTCTAATATGTTGATTTTCTGATTCTATAGTTGGAATTTCTACATTAATAAGGTTGCCAATTTCCAACCGAAGTTTTGCCTTTAGATTCCTTTCGGTAAGTTCGTCAGGCAACTCAAATTTTTGTCGAGATGCATTGGTTTTGCCATCGAAATAGTCTGATATGAATAGGAATCTTAATTGATATCCATGTGGAATAGATTCAACTGGGAGTAAGTCATACTTGAGTGCTCTATCATCAATACAAACTGCGGTATAGATAGAGCGCTCTTTTGCTATGTCTTTTTCGATAGAATAATAAACGTCAAAACTTTCAAAAAAGACTATCGAATTATCCTGAAAAGTTGTTTTCTTTAGTTTTGGAAGATTTTCAAGATTTAAAACTGCCTTGCTAGAGAAAAAGTCATTCTCAGGACTTGGATAAGTCACATCGAGTGATATCTCAATTTTCAGTTGTTCCTCAGCCTCTTTTTTTCTGAAAAATAATGGGAAAAACTGTTGTACTAGACTGTCTTTAATTTTTTCAGGGAGTAGGTAAGCATAGCTATACACTTTCTTGCGGAAGTCACTAAACTGTAAAATGGTTCCGCGTTCATTTTCTTGCTCAATTACATCTTTTATGCAAATAGATTCACCACCAAATTCGCTATTAAAAAGAAATTCTCTTTTTTTCGAGCTATCATAAATACTTTCAATTTTAACTTCATTAAAATATACAAGATATACTAAACGCCCAAGTCCTTTGTGGTTATTATTTTCAACTTCAAGCAGACTAGAAAATTTCTCAAAGTTTTTGTCTGAAAATCCTAGTCCATTGTCTTTGACTATAAGTTGAAGAGTTTCTGGAGTATCAAATGCATCAATCTTAATGTGAATGCTAATCTTATCAGCTCCAGCATCTAAAGCATTTGCCACTGCCTCAAAATAGACCTGCTCATAAGAAGGACTTGGATGAAAAATCGAAATTGCTTTTGTAAGATTAATTTTCATAATTAAGTAAATTTATTTGTAAGTAAATTTATTTGTTAAGTGAAAAATTTTACCATAAATAATATAACCACTTGAATATCTCTGGATAAGAGGCTATCAATCCATTGCTAACTACAAAGTCAAAAGAGTTGCTTTAGTGTTCGTAATTAATCCACAGGCGTAGATTCCAAAAAGATGATCGCCATACTCCCAAATCCTTAAACTCCTAACCTTCAGACACCACAGACTCATCCGTAGAACTATCAGAAGCGATCGCCAGTGTAGGAACATGAGCAATCCACTTCACCAAAAAATTACCCATCTTCGCGCCGATCTGCGTACCCTCAAACTCAAAATCAGGCGATCGCAACCAATCCCCCAACAACCCATAACCCACCTGCGTCAGCGTCACACTTTTGATTTTGCCGCCCTTTTGTCTCGTCAAAGCGATCGCCCCATCCGCCTCCAACGCCGCAAACACCTCATCATAATCCGCAGCCTTCTCCTTAGTGCGAGTAAGCGGCAAAATCTTCCCTTTACCCAGAGAATTATCTATCCCAGCGATAGCCCACAACACCAACAGCACACGAGTTTTTGCGCGTTCGATTTTGTTTTCGTCACTTCCGATAAGAGCCATAATATTTTTGTTATTAATGATAAATTTTAAAAAAGATTCAAATACGCCCAGCCCACTATCTTTAGGATAATACATTTAGAGCCTATCTTCTAATTTTTTTAAGATTAAATCACTTAAAACTTACAAAGTTGTAAACAATCAACCAAAGGCGATCGCTTATACCCATCATCAATAAACAGTGTCATAATATAAGGCATCGTAACCAATGCGATCGCCAAAGGTAACTTTTATGAACGCCAAACTGATTAATGGACAAACTAAGCTATCTATTAACGTCTTAGTCAAAAACGAAAAAGACGGCAGAGTCAGCGCGAGAGTATTAGGGCTACCTGAATATAGCGTTACTAGCAGCGATCGCCACTCAGCTATTTCTGAATTAGATCGATTAATTACTGCAAACTTATCAGAGAATGAAGTCATATCTCTCGAACTAGAAATCCCCAAACAGGAACATCCTTGGCGAAAATTCGCAGGAATTTATAAAAATAGTCAGCTATTTGACTCCGTATTAACCAACATTGAATCCCATCGCCGTGAACTAGATTTACAGACCACAACTGACTATCAAGAGGAGAAAATCGCTTGAGTTTATTGATACTCGATACCGATCATGCTTCTTTATTTCTCAAAGGAAATATTCTAGTTTGCGATCGCGTATTTCAAACCGAACCAAATGACCTAGCCATCTCAATCATAACGGCTGAAGAGATTTGTCAAGGATGGCTCAGTGAAATTAATAAATATAGCCAAGCCTCCCAGTCATCAAGACTACTATTAGCCTATTCAGAGCTTGAGAAAGCTTTAGACTTCTTCCAAACTATACAGAGAGTCGGTTTTGACACTAAAGCCTTAGTACAGGACAAAAAGTTGCAAAAGTAAGCAGGAAGGGGTTTTATAAAAGATAACCACATCGAAATAAAACCCCTATGAAAGAGATTAACCTATTGCGAGAAATGTTGCAGCAGCATCTGAGATGGAATGCAGCA
>JANMFC010000389.1:0-6036 GCA_031377675.1 Pseudanabaena sp. OTE_70b_metabat_355
GACCTTATAAGTTTGCTTGGTGTCTATGGTGCGGTGGAACCACTCTGACCCATCCCGAACTCAGTTGTGAAACGCTGTCACGGTGAAGATACTTTAGGGGTAGCCCTACGGGAAAATAGCTCGATGCCAAGCTTAATTTTAAAAAGAAAGAAAGGGATGAAGTAGCTAGCTACTTCATCCCTTTCTTTTTGGGTTATAAATTTTTTATTGTTGAATGAGACGGTCTGTTATTTGATAGGATTAGTAAATATTTTTAGAATTCTAATTATTTATTTCGTTTAATAATCTGGACTATGTTCAAACGTGCTGTCTCTGCTTTGCTTGTTATATTTGCTCTCCTCCTTACTAGTTGTGCTAACACGCCCACGAGTGGCTTAGTACCGTTTGTGGATAGTAAGGATGGGTATAGATTTTTGTATCCAAATGGTTGGACGGAGACTAAAGGTAATTCTGCGATCGATATTTTGTTTCACGATATTATTGAGCCGTCAGAGAATGTATCTGTAGCAATTAGCAAGCTGGAAACTGTCAAGTCACTTGAAGAAATTGGTGATCCTGAAGCGATCGCTTTACGGGTTCAGCAGCGTGTGGTGGCTCCAGAAGGTTCTGGTCGTAAAGCTAAACTAATAAATGTGAGCCAGAGAGTGACTAATAGTGAACTAGGCGATCGCAATTACTACATGTTTGAGTATGCTGTAGAGCGTATGCAAGGTGAACCTCGTCATGATCTTGTGACTGTATCAACAAATCGCGGTAACCTTTATACATTGAACATATCTAGTCCTGAGAGACGTTGGGAAAGGGTAAAGGATTTGTTTGCTAGAGTGTCTAAGTCCTTTACGATTGACCAATAGTATTGACTAATAGTTATGTGTTTAATTTCTATGCGTCTGTACAAATAATAGAATAGTAGTAAGTAATAATTCATCAAGATAATCCATCAAGCATATTGATTTGTTTCATTATGTTTGATGATTTGTAAAACAGATACATCGATATGTCCCAAATACTCATCATTGATGACGATCCCACTATGAGAATGACTCTTCAGAGATTTCTCAAGATACAAGGGTATGATGTAATTTTGGCTAAAGATGGTGAGGAGGGGTTAGCTAAGGCTAAGGAACTTCGTCCGTCTTTAATTATTTGTGACTGGATGATGCCGATCCTCGATGGATTAGAGGTATGTCGCCGCATTAAGAGTAGTGTTGAGCTAGCCAATATCTATTTGATCCTACTGACTGCCCGTGATCAGGAGGGGGATATTGTCAAAGGGTTAGAAATGGGGGCGGATGATTTTTTAAGTAAGCCGCCAAGAATCAATGAGTTGCGGGCAAGGGTGAGGGCAGGCTTAAGACTTTTTCAAGCAACGCAGGAGTTGCAACGACAGAAACAATTAATCGAGCAGGAATTGTCGCAGGCTTCTCAATATGTGCGATCGCTTTTACCTGCGCCTCTTACTGGTGATATCTCAATTCAGTCTACTTTTTTGCCTTCAACGCAGCTTGGAGGCGATAGTTTTGACTATTTTTGGTTGGATCAAGATCATCTAGCCTTTTACTTATTGGATGTGTCGGGGCATGGAGTTGGTTCGGCGTTGCTATCGGTGTCTGTTTTAAATTTAATGCGGACGCGCAGTCTCAGGCGAAGTAAAACATCTCAAGATACTACAAATTTCTTTAGTCCTAGTGAAGTGTTACAGGATTTGAATAATAATTTTCAGATGGCTGTACATAATGAGATGTATTTCACAATTTGGTATGGAGTGTATAACAAGCAGACGCATCAACTTGTTTATGCCAGTGGTGGACATCCTCCGTCGGTGCTAATTTCTAATCAAGAAATACCTCAAATCAAACTTCTGAAAACTGCGGGATTGCCAATTGGGATGATGCCTGATGTGGATTATCAAGAACAAACTTGTGAAATTGACACTGATAGTAGGTTGTATTTATTTAGTGATGGTGTCTATGAAATCCCTCAAGAGGATGATAGTATCTGGGGCTTCAATGCTCTAATTGATACATTTATTCGGATTCCAAGCGATCGCCTGTCACGGATTGACTATATCTTATCTTGTGTAAATGAGGCGGCTAACAATCGTCCTTTTGAAGATGATTTGTCCTTGCTGGAAGTGGAATTTCATATATAAAAAAACAAGTTAAAAAAAGAGACGCTAAGCGTCTCTTTTTTTAACTTGTTTTTAACTTAAAGTTGCTTTAAATTCATCAATGGTTGGATAAATTTTAAAGATCTTAGTCATGCTAGTTAGTTCAAATAGCATTTGTACTTGGTCATTTGCTCCACAAATCACCATTTCCCCGTTACTATTCCGAATTGATTTTAAGGCTGAAACCAACGCTCCTAAGCCAGAACTATCCATAAAAGAGATTGCTTGCAGATCGACTAATAGATATTGGGGCGGATTGGGGGCTGAGGCAATATCATTAACTTGACGGCGAAAATCTGCCGCAGTTGTGACATCAAGCCTTCCTTGAGGCTGCATGGCTTTTACTGAATCACTCATATATGCTTTTCCTATTCTAAAAAAATGATTATTGTGATGATTGAGTGTATGCAGTGCAATTACTCAATGTGATAAGACGATCTTGCAACATAAGCATAAATCTTTATTGATAATTTTGTCTCTTATTTGGGCTTTAATGAAATATTGGCAATAATTAAAACCAAAAGCTGTGGCGCACACTGCGCGTGCGCCTCTGGTTTTGGTTTTAATTATTGCCTAACCACTTAGTTTTGTTAATTAATTTTTTAAAGTTTTAAATTTATGGCTGATTTACATGATTTGCAAGCAATTCAGGAGGCTTTGAAGCCTGTTGTTGATCCCGATCGCCAAAAAAGCATTATGGAACTAGATATGGTGCGTGATATCGCGATCAAGTCCAATGGGGTTGTGAGTTTCACCTTATTACTAAATGATCCCAATAATCCTAAGCGAGATCCTCTAATTCAAGAATGTAAAACGGTGATTAAGGCGATCTCTTCGGTTACGGATGTTTGGGTGAAGGTGATTGCGAATAGTCCTGCGATCGCCACACCAGAAGCCCCTGCAAGTTCATTAAAAGGTATTGAAGGCGTTAAATATATTCTTGCCATTTCCAGTGGCAAAGGCGGTGTGGGCAAAACATCGGTGGCGGTGAATGTGGCTGTGGCACTGGCAGATATGGGCGCAAAGGTTGGCATTCTTGATGCGGATATTTATGGTCCGAATGTACCTGTGATGTTGGGGATGGAGTCAGCCCAAGTAAAGGTGGTCAAGTCTGAGAATGGTGCAGATGTGGTCGAGCCAGCCTTTAACTATGGGGTGAAAATGATCTCGATGGCATTTCTGATTGCTAAAGATCAGCCTGTGGTTTGGCGGGGACCGATGCTGAATGGGGTGATTCGTCAGTTTTTGTATCAGGCAAATTGGGGCGAGTTGGATTATTTGATTGTGGATATGCCGCCAGGGACGGGGGATGCTCAGTTGACGCTTACTCAATCTGTGCCATTGGCAGGAGCCGTAATTGTAACGACACCACAAACGGTTTCACTTTTGGATTCGCGTAAGGGTTTGAAGATGTTTCAAAATATGGGTATTCCTGTGTTGGGTATTGTCGAAAATATGAGCTATTTCATTCCGCCCGATATGCCTGATAAGCAATACGATATTTTTGGTTCTGGTGGTGGTAAGAAAACATCCGATGAGCTAGGTGTGGATTTACTCGGTTGTGTGCCTCTGGAAATTAGTTTGCGCGAAGGGGGCGATCGCGGTGTGCCAATTGTGTTAGGTCATCCTGAGTCTGCTTCGGCTAAAGCTTTACGAGAAATTGCTAAGGCGATCGCGGCTAAAGTCCAAGTGTAAAATAATTTCTCTAGTGCAGTCTCGTAATCAATTTAAAAGTTTGCGAGGCTGTGGTTCAACCAAATATTTATAAATTGGATAGAGAAATAGGCGATCGCCTAAACAATTATGACTCATAGTTAAAGAGAATTATGGCTCAACTTATATTGATTCGTCATGGACAAAGCCTTTGGAATGCGCTCAATAAATTGCCTCGCTCGTTTCCCTCTCAGGTCTAAAGACACTGAGTTTCCCACTTACCGTATTATTTTTATGAAGTTGTTTGCCCGTAAAGTAGTCGATTTCTTAAACTCAAGGATAATTTAGAAATATTTTTGAGACTTGTGAAACCCCGCCTATCATACTTAACCAGATAACTCGACGCACCATTCAAGTCTTTACCAATCCGAACCCTCTTTTTGTAAGAAAGCTAGAGGTGGGTATTGAGATTTTGGTGCGTCAAGTATTAATATTTGTTGTTAAGGCGCTAGAGCATTGCCTCTGAGCAAGCTGCCGATTGTCTTGGCGGTAATCTTCAACTGTGTGAAAGGATTAGCGGGGACAACGGTTTTGTACAGATAGCTATCAAAGGTGAGCTTCTGGACATCTTTATCGGCACACATTTCCACAAAGGCTTCGCGGGTAGCATTGGTGGCATAAAACACATTCTGAAGAATATCCAGAACCTTGTAAGTCAATCCATACTGCTTGTCCCAACGCTTGATATAGACCTTGAGATCGGCTTCTGTCGGAATGCGCTTACCCGCTTCAGCAGACTCCACGATCGCTTCGGCACACATCCGCCCCGACTTCGCCGCAAAATAAATACCTTCGCCACTGGATTTAGTGACATAGCCAGCCGCATCACCAACTAGGGCAATCCGACCCACGACGCGGCGAGGTCTTGGATGCTCAGGAATTGGGTGTGCTTCGACTTTAATCACTTCGCCACCTTCGATCCTTGGCAAAGCACGGGCGCGGATACCTGCTTGCAGCTTTTTGATCAGGCGTTGGTTTTTGTGCATTGTGCCAGTCCCAACGGCCACGTGATCGTATTTGGGGAATACCCATGCATAGAAGTCTGGCGAAACATCATCGCCCACATACATCTCAGCTAAATCTTTGTAATACTCCATTTTTTCTGGAGAAATGCGGATGCGCTCTTGGAAAGCGATCGCATAGTTATAGTCACCTGCATCCATAGCCTTGGCAACGACCGAGTTAGCGCCATCAGCACCGACAATCAGATCAACCTCAAGGGTACGCATCGTGCCTTCATTGTTGCCCTCAGTAAAATCTGAATAGCTGAGAACGTAAGGCTTTTTGCCATTTTCGGTAATCTTGATATCAAGGATGCGTGCGTTGATTAGCTTGGCTCCCAAGCTAGCAGCGCGATCGCGTAAAAACGCATCCATCACTTCGCGGCGACACATACCGATATATTCATCGGGATTGTCTAATTTGATATCTACTTCCACGTTGCTGGGAGAGATCATTTTCATGTTGCGGACGCGGCGATCGATGATGTGATCGGGCAGATCAAATTCTTGAACCATACATAGAGGAATTGCTCCACCGCAGGGTTTGGCGTTGTCCAGCTTACGCTCAAATATGTAGGTCTCAATTCCTGCTTTGGCAAGTGTTTCCGCCGCACAAGAACCCGCAGGTCCGCCGCCTACAACAGCAACTCGTAATGTCAAAATGCGCTCCTAAAGCTTTGTTTAATCAGGGTTTAACTATGTTGGATGTTAGCATTGTCAATAGAGTGATTGGGGCAAAATTGACGAATATTAATATTTGTATTGTTTTGCGTAAGCATCTCGACATAATCAAGAAACACAAAACCCCAAACAACTTCGGTGGGACAAGCCCGCCAAAATTATTTGAGGTTCTGGTAAATTTTTTATCTCAATGGTAATGGCAATAACCATTACAGCCCATTACGACCCCATACAACAAAGGCGATCGAAAGCGTGAACATACCAAGTACACCAAACCAACCTAGTGACAAAATATCCATGAGTTTGTAACGTTTTATAGACTTAACAATAATTTTAAAACTTTTCTAAAGATTATCATACGCTCTCCCGTGCGATCGGGTAAACAAAAACCAAGAAGGTAATTTACACTCTTTCAGGACTAATCACCTTCTTGGGAAGCCTTGTGATCGCGATCGCCGAATGTCACAAAAG
>JANMFC010000410.1:0-5320 GCA_031377675.1 Pseudanabaena sp. OTE_70b_metabat_355
CCAAATCCTTCGCTTAATGTTTTGCCAATCATGAACGCTCGATTGTTTAATCGCTCGTCTCCCAATTCACAGTTTGCAAAGTTCTTTACCCACCAATCCAACATCTTTTTTCTTCCTCTTTCTATCATCGTTTATATTTTACACCTAAAACTAGGCTTTATTCCTTATTTGCCTGCTTTTAACACTTAACGGGAAAAGTAAGGTGCGTGATGTGGCGAGATTTAGCAACTGGCATCACAATCGTCATTTAGTAATGCCAGGAATTACGGGGCTATGGCAAATTTCGGGGCGATCGGATCTGGACATGATCGATGATGTGGCAAAGTTAGACTTGTTTTATATAGACCGATGGTCACTAAATTTTGATTTGGAGATTCTCGTTGAAACTATTCGACTTGTGTTATTTGGCAAAGGTGCATACTAATATGCGTCTAATATGCGCCATTTCCTTTGGGAAAAATTACGACCAAAATCGTTTTAAAAATCAACCAGATATCCAGCCCTAAACTCATGCGCCGCACATAGCTAGCATCCATCACCACCCGCTTCGCATAGGGAATATCATTCCGACCAGACACTTGCCATAAACCTGCAATCCCTGGGCGCACACTTAACACTTTGTCGATCGCATGGCCATATTTAACTAGCTCATCTTGAACCAATGGGCGCGGACCGACCACACTCATGTCACCGACCAGCACATTCCAAAACTGTGGCAACTCATCCAAACTCGTGGCTCTGAGGGTTTTACCGATTTTGGTAATGCGAGGATCTTGTTTGAGTTTAAAGAATGCTTCATACTCAGCACGACTAATGGGGCAAGAATTCAAATAATCTTCAAGGGCTTGGTCAGCACCGCTAATCATGGTTCTAAACTTAATACAATTAAATTGCTGACCATTTAAACCCACCCTTGGATGAATATAGAAAATTGCCCCGCGAGAACTAATTAAAACCAATAGGGCGATCGCTAAATAAAGTGGCGAAAATATAGTTAAGACCAGAGAGGCAAATACAATATCAAAGAGTCTTTTCCCCCAAATCGCATAATGATCGGCATAATAATCTGTACGTTTTGCAACCGATTTTGCAACTGTTTTTTCTGTAACGAGGCTCTTTTGAAAATTGTCCTTGCTTCTAGTAATCATCAAATCTCTACACCACATAGTTGACCTAATCATACAAACAATACAGTAAGCTGGCAAATTATACTTAAGAGTAATTAGTGTAAGAGCGCCAAACAATGCCTGTCTACTTTTATTGGGGCGATGACGACTACCAAATTTCTCAAGCTGTCAAAAAATTAATTGACAACTCAGTTGATCCGATGTGGCGTGATTTTAATTACACAAAAATCAATGCCTCAGGAGATCTAGAGGTTATGGATGGACTCAACCAAGCTGTGACTTCACCTTTTGGCATGGGTAGCCGATTAACTTGGCTGGCGGATACGGCGATCGCCCAGAAATGTTCAGAATCTTTGTTGGCTGAGCTAGAAAGGACATTTAAAAGTCTGCCAAATGATTCTTATATTTTATTTACTTCATCAAACAAGCCCGATGGTAGAGCCAAGTCTACCAAACTAATCCAAAAATATGCCAAGGTTCTAGAATTTTCTTTAATACCCCCTTGGAAGCCTGAAGCGATCGCGCAATTAGTCAAACAAGCTGCCACAGAAATTGATTTGAAGATATCTGCCGATGGGGTTGATTTGCTAGTTGATACGATTGGTAATGATACGCGCCGCTTGATGATGGAATTGCAAAAGTTGCAATTATCTCATCATGGTAAAAGCAAGCCAATTACCGCCAAAGAAATCGCGCCCCTTGTCCAAGCGTCAGCCCATAATAGTTTGCAATTGGCGGGCGCTATTCGGACTGCAAATACCAGTCAAGCACTATCCTTAATTGCGGAATTGCTGAGAAATAATGAAGTCGGCTTACGGATCTGTGCAACTTTAGTGGGGCAGTTTCGCACATGGCTCTGGATCAAATTAATGCAAGAATCGGGGGAACGTGATGATAAGGCGATCGCTGATGCAGCCGAAATTGGTAATCCTAAGCGAGTATATTTCCTAAAGCAAGAGGTGCAGGGTTTGAATAGTCAAAAATTAATGCGATCGATGGGTATTTTGCTGCGTCTAGAGGCTGATCTTAAACATGGCAAAGATGAAACTGCGACCCTGCAAACTGCCATAATTGAACTATGTCAAGCAATGACCAAATAACAAAAAACGGCGCATCGCGCCGTTTTTTGTTTCTCCAAAGCGCTGTAACATAAGTAACTAAGACCATTGATTTAGAAATATGTCCGAAAATTCTGCAACTGTTACAGTTGCGCTCAATAACGATTCTCAGCCTAATCGCAGTTATGACATTGCGATCGCCCCTCATAGCCTCAAAGATTTAGGCGAAAAATTATCCGCAATTGGTTTAGGCAAAAAAAGCAAAAAAGCCCTAATCGTCTCTAATCCAGTTATTTATAAGCATTATGGCGAAATAGTTGTAAATTCTCTCATCAACGCAGGTTTTGATGTCGCTCATTTGATTCTCCCTGCGGGTGAACGTTTTAAAACTACTAATTCACTCCAAAAAATCTATGATGCCGCCCTTGATCATCGTCTAGAACGTTCGTCAGCAATTATCGCCCTCGGTGGTGGGGTAATTGGCGATATGTCTGGCTATGCGGCGGCGACTTGGTTGCGTGGGATCGAGTTAGTCCAAGTCCCGACCACGCTCTTAGCAATGGTGGATTCGGCGATCGGTGGCAAGACAGGAATTAATCATCCACAGGGTAAAAATCTGATCGGTGCATTTTATCAGCCGCGTCTTGTTTGGATCGATCCCGAAGTATTAAAAACTTTACCCGCCCGCGAGTTTCGCTCCGCAATGGCGGAAGTGATCAAATATGGCGTGATCTGGGATCGCGAATTATTTGACTTATTAGCTAAATGCGATCGCCTAGATCAACTGCGCTATGTTTCTGATGATCTTCTGCAAACAATTTTGTATCGATGTGCCAAATCTAAAGCCGAAGTCGTATCTAAGGATGAAAAAGAAGGCAATCTCCGCGCCATTCTCAACTATGGGCATACCGTCGGTCACGCGATCGAATCCGTCACCAATTATCGCCTCTACAATCATGGAGAAGCCGTTGGTTTAGGCATGATCATTGCTGGCGCGATCGCCGTTGACTTAAATCTATGGTCGGCCGAAGATCAAGCTCAACAGGTTGCCATAATTACTAAAACTCGATTACCTCAAACTTTACCTGCGGACATTGATCTTGATGCGATCGTGGCGGCGATGTCCACTGATAAAAAAGTCGAAGCTGGCAAAGTTCGCTTCATTTTACCTACGGCGATCGGCACTGTAACTTTAAGCGATCGGGTAACTGGCGATCGAGTTAAACAAAGTTTACGAAAAATACTGGTATAATACTTGACACGTCAAGGTGTAGTTCGTAGTATAATTACACGTTTATGCCAATCAAAAAGATTTCTAAGCCTTTCTAAGCTTAAGTAAATCAAAAATAATTAAAATATATGGATTCACACTTCGTAGTTAGAATCGGCATATATTTGTAACACGTTAACCCATAGTAATTTAACCCCATAACCCCAAAGAGTCTAGACAACAGAGATTTCATGACTAAAAAGCCAATTAAAGACCTCCCCCAAATCAACGAGCGCATCAGATATCCAAAAATTCGAGTCATTGATATGGAGGGGGAGCAACTCGGCATCCTGACCCCAAAAGAAGCCATGAAAATGGCTGAAGAAAAAGAGCTTGATCTTGTTTTAGTCAGTGATAAAGCCGATCCCCCTGTTTGTCGGATCATGGACTACGGTAAGTTCAAATTTGAGCAAGAGAAAAAAGCACGAGAAGCTCGTAAAAAGCAACATACTTCTGATGTTAAGGAAGTGAAAATGCGCTACAAGATTGAAGAACATGATTACAAGGTGCGGATTAATCATGCTGAGCGCTTTTTGAAAGAAGGCGATAAGGTCAAGGCAACGGTCATGTTTCGCGGTCGCGAAATCCAACACGTTGATCTAGCTGAAGTCTTGCTAAATCGGATGGCGAGCGATCTGGAGTCTGTTGCTGAGATTCAGCAATATCCTAAACGGGAAGGTCGTAACATCACGATGCTGATGGCTCCTAAGAAATAAAACTAAAATAAAAGCCTCGCGCAGCGAGGCTTTTATTTTACCCAAATAAGCTTATTCGCCCACTTTGCGGGCGAATAAGCTTATTTGGGTTTTATATTAATGTTCATTCCTAATTGCCTATTGTAGGCAGAATGAAGGCGGGGGCTTCGGTTGGCTTTGTGGCTGGAGATGTAGTCGGTGTAGGGGTTGGAGTACTTTGAGCAGCAACTTTGGGCGTATCTCCTACAGGACGAAAAACTTCGACTCCATTTTGTTGTAAAACCACGATTGGTGGCTCTGAGTTGATGTCAATACGTTTAACTAGGACTTTGCCATTGGAAATCAGTTGTCCCGCCTCTACCTGTGTAGCGGGTTCATTGGGAGCCGTCAAAATCGCATAAATTTTATCTGATATCTCTACAGTGCCTGTCACAATAGTCGCTTCCGCAGCCTTCGTGTCAGGTGGTGGTGGCGGCAATGGTGGTGCGACAAACACAAACTTACGCGGTGCAGTCCTTACCACTACCGCCGCCCTTAATTTTGGCGGCTCTTTTGGCTTAGCCAACAGAGTTTCTAGTCTTGGCACTGGATTAATAATCGTGCTGGTGAAAGGATCGCGGAGTTGCTTTGAGTCAACGTTAATTTTTTGTTCTAACTCTTTGACTCTAGCTTGCTTATCAGTAGTAGGAATCAAATCTTGCCCCTTTTGTCCACTCACAAATGGCGCTTTAAAAGCAGCTTGAGTCGGAGCTGGCTTTGGCGGCGCTGTAGCTACAGCATTTGGATCGGCAAGTGTAGGCAAAGGTTGACCTCCTTTGGCAAGCTGTCTCATCGCTTCGCAGTCTGTCCCTGACGCGAATTTAAAGGCTTTGGGTATTCCTTCTTTGCTCTCGATCGTACATTCGGTCGGTATACCATCACCACAAGCACTAATGGTTGTGGCAACAATAAGAGTTAGAACAGCTAGGTTGTAGATACGCATAAAAATTTCCTCTGCTGCCTACTTGTTTTTCGGTACAGCGTCATCCGAATTTTTGTCGATTTTGACTGCAAGATAATAAAGCATTATGGCAATTTTGGCAATTACTAAAATTATGGATAATACTCATGTCACCTATAATTTTAATAAGTAGCTACTCCCTTCCCAGTGAAGAATTAGCGTTGCGGCGC
>JANMFC010000425.1:0-20839 GCA_031377675.1 Pseudanabaena sp. OTE_70b_metabat_355
TATAGATAATTGAATCAGTGCGATCGCATCAAGGCTATCCCGTTAAAAATATAGTGCATTGTGTTGACGTGAAACCCAGAAAAAAGTCTAAAAGTGCTACTTCGCGGCTCCTTTTAAATTTGCGGTATAGTGGCTGTGGCGACTAGGCTATAAATTTATGCGTTTTGGGAGTGCTGCAAAGGATGTCTGCAAGTAATAGGAAGTTCGCAACAGATTTTAAGAGCCAATTTAAAAATAAAATTTGGAATTGGCGGACGATCGCCCAATTAGTTTTTTTAGCGATCGTGATTACTTGCAGCATTCTCGCTTGGAATACCTTGGCAAGGAATATGCGAAATTCGGGACTGGCGATTAGTTTTGACTTTCTCAATGATCCTGCTTCCTTTGATATTGCCGACTCTCCCTTTCCTTACAAAGCTTCTGATAGCTATACTCTCGCCTTGCAAGTTGGTTTGATTAATTCACTCAAGGCGATCGCGATTAGCATTATCTCGGCGACAATCTTTGGCGTGACAGTCGGAATTTCCCGACTCTCAAATAATTGGCTACTCAAACAAATCGCCCGTGTTTATGTCGAAATCCTCCGCAATACGCCGTTGTTATTACAGCTATTCTTTTGGTACTCGGCAATATTTTTAACACTTCCATCCGCTAGCGATCGCATTTCCCTTGGATTTGCTACCCTTGCCAAAGATGGAATTACAATTACCGCTCTCAAAATGACTTTAAGTT
The DNA here is from genome assembly GCA_031377675.1 of Pseudanabaena sp. OTE_70b_metabat_355. GTDB lineage: Bacteria > Cyanobacteriota > Cyanobacteriia > Pseudanabaenales > Pseudanabaenaceae > Pseudanabaena. The sequence goes on from JANMFC010000425.1 coordinate 733, forward strand.
CTGAGTTTTGCGCTTTGGTACTAGGTTTAACGATGTTTTCCAGTGCCTTCATTGCCGAGATTGTACGCGGCGGCATTGTGTCGGTTCCTAAAGGTCAAACCGAAGCAGCAAAAGCTTTAGGAATGAATGATTTTCAAACGATGGGAAAAATTGTCCTTCCCCAAGCATTGCGGGTAATCATTCCATCGCTAACTAGTCAATATGTGAACATTGCTAAAAATTCGAGTCTAGCGATCGCGATCGGCTATACGGACATTTATCGAATTGCTTCGACAACAATTAACCAAACGGGAAGACCTGTAAATGTGATTTTGATTATCATGGGGACATATCTCGCCATTAGTCTCACGATTTCAGCGAGCATGAACCTACTCAATCGCCAATTCCAAATTGTAGAAAGATGACTAATCAAAATATTTTAGTTTGGTTTCGCAATGACCTGCGAATTCATGTTAAAATTGAGTCAGCGTATCTCTTAGAGCTACTATGCAAAAAGCCCCAATTAAGTCCGCAACACCACCGACTCAAATCATTCCACTTACTCTTCCCGATCATAAGCAATTACCAGACTCAGACGGAACCTTTGTGAAAAATTTTCAGGAACACCCACAAAGTATTGTTTTAACAAGCTCGATCACTCCAGTTCTCGAAAAATTACATCCCGATGGACGATACTGCATTGGTCAAGATAGCGGCATTTACTGGCGACTAATGGAACCACCCGAAAAAGGAGCCGAAGCACCTGACTGGTTCTATGTGCCGAATGTATCGCCGCTGCTTGATGGGGAATATCGCCGTTCCTATGTAATGTGGAAAGAATCTGTTGCGCCATTGATTGCGATCAAGTTTGTGTCTGGGAATGGCTCAGAAGAAAGAGACGCAACGCCGCCTAGTGAAACGGAAAAAGCAGGAAAATTCTGGGTTTACGAGCAGGCAATTCGGATTCCCTTTTATGTGATTTTTGACGCATGGAAAGATCGTCTTGAGGCTTATCAATTAGTTGATGGTCGTTATGCCAAGATGCAATCGAATGAACGTGGACATTTTGTGATCGCGCCGATGGGTGTAGAACTTGGACTGCAAGAAGCAGGGACAACCACATGGTTACGTTGGTGGGACGAGTCGGGAGATTTGCTGCTAACGGGCGATGAACGGGCGTTACAAGCTGAGGCGATCGCTAATCAACAAAAGGCGATCGCTATGCAAGAACGTCTAGCTAAGCAACAAGCTGAGGCGATCTCTAATCAACAACGTTTAATTGCTATTCAAGCAAATTTGGATCAACAACAAGCTGAGGCGATCGCTGATCAACAAAAGGCGATCGCTGATCAAGCAACTTTAGCTCAACAACAAGCCGAGCAGAAAGCCCAACGATTAGCGGAAAGGCTGCGATCGCTTGGATACGACCCTGAAGAAATGCAATAAAGGACTGGAGCTGATGGCGATCGCAAATGCCTATTGGGGACGCGATGAGATTTGGTACAAAATATGGGGAATTGTGTTAGCGATCAAAAGTCTAATGATAATTCCACCTTGGCGCAGCACTAATGGCAAAATTGCAATGCAAGAGGCTGTTAAGGTCGTATTTGGCTTAAAAAACTAGCTGGAATTCTCCTCTTCACCTAAAAATTCATGTTATAATCAAAACATAGTTAAGGCGATCAGTTTAATTTGCGGTAATCGCGATCGGCTATACGGACATTTATCGAATTGCTTCGACAACAATTAATCAAACGGGAAGACCAGTAAATGTAATTTTGATTATCATGGGAACATATCTCGCCATCAGTCTCACGATTTCAGCGAGCATGAACCTACTCAATCGCCAATTCCAAATTGTAGAAAGATGACTTATCAAAATATTTTAGTCTGGTTTCGCAATGACCTGCGAATTCATGATAACGAAAGTTTATATAAAGCTTCTCAAGTAGCCCAACAAACAGGCGCACAAATATTTCTAATATATTGCTTTGACCCCAGACACTTTGCTGAAACTAGTTTTGGCTTCGAGAAAACAGGAGCGTTTCGCGCTAAATTCTTGATCGAGAGTGTAGCAAATTTACGCGAAAATCTGCGATCGCTTAACTCCGATTTGATCATTCAGTTTGGTAAACCTGAAACTATAATTCCTGAATTAATTCAAGAATACGCAATTAGTTCTATCTATTACCATACTGAAATTACATCTGAAGAAAAGACCGTTGAAAAAAATCTACATTCTCTTCTCAAAAACCAAAATGTTGATTTCAAAAGCTTTTCAGGAACTACCCTATTACATTTTGATGATTTACCCTTTGCCATTCCCCAACTTCCCGAACTCTTCACCCACTTTCGCAAGCAAGTTGAACCTGATTTAGTTATTCGCAAAACCTTCCCAACCCCCGATCGCCTTAATCCACTACCAAAAAACCTTGATACAGGCGAAATCCCTAACTTAGCCAAATTGGGACTTGAGGAAATAGAACCATGCGATCGCGCTGTACTCCAATTTCAAGGCGGCGAAACCGCAGCCCTTAAACGTCTAAATCATTACTTCTGGCAGAGCGATCGGCTCCAAGTTTACAAGCAAACCCGTAATGGAATGCTCTACGCCGATGACTCTTCCAAATTCTCACCTTGGCTCGCCTTGGGCTGTCTCAGTCCCCGCTATGTATATGCTCAAGTTAAACAATACGAAAGCGATCGCATAGCCAATGACTCGACTTACTGGCTAATTTTTGAACTGTTATGGCGCGATTACTTTCGTTTTGTCGCGGCTAAACATGGCGATCGGTTGTTCCTTCGCACAGGTTTACGCAATATTGATATTCCTTGGCAACAGAATTGGAAAAGATTTACCCGTTGGCAAATTGGAAATACAGGCTTTCCCTTAGTAGATGCAAATATGCGCGAACTCGCTGCCACAGGGTTCATGTCCAATCGCGGTCGTCAAAATGTGGCAAGCTTTCTTACTAAAAATCTTGGTATTGATTGGCGGATGGGAGCGGAGTGGTTTGAATCTCGATTATTGGATTACGATCCTTGCAGCAATTGGGGCAACTGGAACTATTTAGCAGGGATTGGTAATGATGGTCGCGATTCGCGCATGTTTAATGTCGTCAAACAAGCACGCGACTACGATCCCCAAGGTGAATACCTCAAACAGTGGCTACCCGAACTGGCGAATGTTCCCATTGCCAAAATCCATCAAGCTCAAAGTTTTCATTGCTAACTCCCTACTTCTTCAGTGATCGTCAATAGTTTTTTATCAACAGCAATGTTAATAAACAGCTATTTGATTTAAGGTTATAGGCATCAGGCTGATTTTCTCTACCAGAGTTTCAACCAAGCAATTCACAGACTTATAAAAAAAGATGGGGGTGAAGGGACTTGAACCCATACGACCTTACAGTCAACGGATTTTAAGTCCGTAGCGTCTACCATTCCGCCACACCCCCGTAAAGGCTTTGCTATTGTAACTCGAAATGGTTGATTTTGTGATCAGATTTTTTATAATTTATTAAAAAAGCTACAAACCCTTGTCAGTAACCGCATTGACAAGAGTTTGTGGCTTTTTTAATAAAAATGACTATTAGATATCTTCGTCATCCCACTTATCGGGGGTATAACCAAGCTCGGTAGCGGCGGCTTGTTCTTCAGGTGTGAGATCTTCCCAGAGTTTTTCGGCAGATTCAGGGATATCATCGTCACCTTCCCAGCTAGCTTGAGTCCAACCAAGGATAGTCCAAAGTCTCTTGTCTTCACTAGGGAGATCGTCCCATTCAGGAAAATCTAACTCATCATCCCAATTTTCTTCGTTCCAGCCTAACTGTGTCCAGAGCGCTTGTTCGTCACTGGTCAGATCTGACCAAATTAGCTCATTCCAGAATTCGTTAGGATCGCCAGTTACTTCACGGATATTAGACATTGTAAACCTGCTCAAAAATTAGACTTGATTTAGATTTGATCATAGTTTTTGTTGGCTACGCAAAGCAATAGCTAAAATTTAACCTTTCATCTGGCTTTTCATTTGGCTTTTCATTTTGCTTGAAGCCGATCGCCTAGACTGCGGTAATAAATTGTGCCAACGATCGCAAAAAATAGGACATAGGCGATCGCTTGGACAAGATAAAGTTTGTCGGTATAGCCGAACAGAGAACTGAGAATCACCCCAGGGAATTTTTCGGCGGGTAATACTCTGCTAGTGTTCCAGACCATACTGCCCAGAAAGCAGGAATGCTCACGAGCAAAATGTTCGTAATAAAAACAAATGGCTTCAGACTTGCGATCGCTTTGGGACAAAATTCGTAGGGCGGTATCAAAATGTGCGAGTGCTGAAATGACTAATCCAGAAACAATGGACAGCAGCATCAAGCCCATGATTTTGAAGAAGGCGCGGATATTGATGTGGATGCCAAATTTAAAGAGAGCAACAGCGATCGCCGAAGCAGCAATGATTCCACTCACGGCTCCGATTGCGGGCATAAATCCCTCTTGGAATTTTGCTGAAATAAACAAAACAACTTCAAATCCTTCTCGCAAAATCGCAAATAGAATTAAGCCAAAAATCCCTAATCCTGCTTTGCGTCCCTGACTCAAAACATTCGATAGCGTACCTTCAACTTCTCCTTTAATCGCTCGACTCTGTTTCGTCATCCAGATCAACATCCATGTCAACATCACGATCGCCGCGACACTAAATATACCTTCGAGTAATGGTTCAAAGATGGGTGATATTTCAGGGTTGCTTGTGCCAACGCTCTGCATAAACCAATTGAAGATAATTCCCACAAGGGCGCTAATCACTAGCCCAGCGCCGATCCCTGCAAATACCCAGCGATTTAGATGCGATCGCTTCGCCCGTTTGAGATACGCCATGACAATACCAATTACTAGGGCGGCTTCGACACCTTCGCGCAGAGTAATTACAAAAGTTGGGAGAGTTAAGCTAAAGTCCATGAGGTTTGAAGTAAGGTTTGGCAAACGATATTTAATAGAAGAGATCCCCCTCAATCCCCCTTGTAAAGGGGGAAGAAGATAATTTAATTAATTCTCCCCCCTTTACAAGGGGGGCTGGGGGGATCTAGGATTTGTTGTAAACTTTGGCGGCGGCTTGCTCGTTGCCCTTAATCAATGAAGACATCTCGGCAACTGTAAGCAAGGGCTTTTCGGGGGCGATCGCACTGGGATAAGCCGATTTTAGCTTTGTCAAACTCGCCGTAAATTGCTTGTGAGCATCGGGATAGTCCTTTTGCATGATCGGTGCAATCCCTGTATATAACTGCTCGACATACAGCGTGAAACCACGCGAATCTTGGTATTCGATGATTTCTTTGATTTTGTCATTGGCGATCGCCGCCATGTATTCCGTGCCAGCCGTATCGAGGATCGTGTTAATCACTTGCAATGTAAATTTGGGTGATTGACGCTGAGATGTGGGAGTTGCGGCGATCGCCCTATCAAGCCCAGCGATCGCCTCATTATATTTGGTGGTCACACTGGGATCGCTAGGCTTGGACTTGATCAACTGTTGTAAATCCATTAGCGACTGCTTAAAGTCTTTGACCTTACGCTCTTTAATTTGCCCTTCCACATCTGCATAAATTTCTTCGACAGGATGCCCGATGTGAGGCAATGCTTGATTTGGTTTTTGAAGATCAATTAATTCCTTCGCCACAATCATGTGACCTTTCATCAATCCCAATTTGGTCAAATAATCAACATCCTTAGCCTCACCCGTTAATTCGATGGTTTCTGTGCCAACCATGTCTTTGATTTGCTCAAATTGGGTTGCCGTCACGACCTTTTTGGAGACTAAATCTTCCGTTTTGGTATAGGGACGCGCCGCTTGAATTTTATTAGATAAACCTGCAACCCCCAATTTCGCTTCAATTTTGTCTAATTCCGACAGAATCGCTTCATTAATATTAATTTTCGCCTTAGTATGTCCAGTCATTCCTGAGCCTTTGGGCATCTCAACCTTAGATGGTGACACAGCTTGAGGATTACTAGGTGAGGTTGTTGCGTTGGGTTCATTGCTACAGGAGGCGATCGCGATCGCGCTGACCAGAGACAAGGTGAATAGGATTAAAAAAGTTTTAGTTTTAAGTATTGCTTGGAGTGATTTTTTGATAAAGGTGAAGAGTGTTTGCATGAAATTTGAATTTAAACGATGGATTTATGACTTAACTGCGATTAAAACGGCTGGGGAAAATATTGTCGTAATGCTATTAATTAGCAATAAGGGATATCAATTTATTAGAGCATAAAGTTGCGATTAATTATCAATAAAGATTTGAAATAAATATTGAAGCTTGGCGGATATATAGCAATCCTAAATGAGTTGTGAGAGGCTTCGACTTCGCTCAGCCAGCTTATATCTTTGGCTGAGCGAAGTCGAAGCCCTATTTTTCTCATAAATGATTTAGGTATAGTTAAGCTTTACTATTACCAATCACATCAAATAAGCCCATACATCCTGCCTCAGCGATCGCATCTTGGTGTGGATGAAACATATATTTGCCAGTGAAGCGATACTTTAGCTCTAAAATATGACGCTCAGCCGTCCCCATCGTGATTACATCGGTTTCTTCGCTAGGAGTCAAACTTCGCCCTGTGCGATATACCTGAAACATATTGGCATGAACATGAAAGGTCGCCACAGGATCAAACTCAATCACATTCAGGACATATAGCCTTAGCAGTTGATTTTGCTGGACAGCGATCGGTTGTTGCATATAAAAATGGGGCAGCCCGTTAAAGGCATACATTTCATTGCGTCCATCGCCATTAATGTCATAACCCGCCATGATTAAAACAATCTCATCGGCTGGAGGGCGCGGTGTGGGCGGATCGATGATCAACATTCCATACAAACCTTTGCCAATATGACGCGAAACAGGTTCCACATGGCAATGATAGAGATGAACACCATAGGGCATAGCATCAAATTCATAAATTGTCGCTGCGCCATTACGAATCGGTTTTACCCCGTCCATTTCCGAGGGATGTTCACCATGAAAATGTAATGAGTGGGAATGCCCTGCCTGATTAGCAAATGCAATCCGAATGCGATCGCCTTCAGTTGCTCGCAAGGTTGGACCGGGGACGCGATCATTGACATTCCAAGTAATAAAGTCAGTCGAGGCGTTTAATTTGACAGTTTTCGTTTTCGCGGTCAGTTGAAATTCCCGCACAGTCCGCCCATTTTCTTGGGAAACTTTGCCATAGTCAAACTCTCGCAAAGCGGCGATCGGATCAAGTCCACTAGTTTTGATTCTTGCCTGAGACGCTTCACTGAATTGCCTTGGCGGAATGATGACTTTTTGGGATGCAGATTTTTCGGATTCATTCTGACGATTGATCGGGCTACAGGCGATCGCGCCGCCAATTAATCCCAAGCCACCCAGTCCCATTTCTAATATTTTTCGGCGTTGTCGATCCATTAATTCTAGCTACTTGCAAGTCATTCCTATTTATAGCCTAAAAAATAAGCAGCAGCAGAACTTCCCACTTGCAGGTTGCGTGATTAATGATCCATCGGTGGTAAAGCCCCCAAAAGCAGAAATGGATCAGGTTAGGTTAAGTACTATAAATCAAATCAAAAAAGAGAGGTTGCTTTGCATCCTCTCTTTTTTGACTAAAACTTCAGAACTCTCACCACTGTTGTTTGCGGTAAGCTACCCGCCTTAAGCTCTAAAACTGAACCGTCTAGCTTCTTGACACTATCTTTGGGCATGAGTGCAAGAAACTCATCAACAGAAGCTAATTGACAAGTGGAGCTAGATTTGTCAGTGCGGTAATAGACAGGAATCACAATACGCGGATTTAGTTCGGTGACGATCGCCTTAGCTTCCGTAGGTGAATAGGCTTTAGCTTGTATCGAATCAGTACCTTGAGCATTACCACCAATCGGCACAATCAGCACATCAGGACGACCCATCAAAATCCTTTGTGAAGAAGTGATTGGCGCGGCAGCTCCACCTAAATGCAAGATGAAAATACCTGATTGTTTCCATTTCCAAGCAACATTGCGTCCAAACCGACGTCCATCAACGCGATCGTGATCCATCGAAATGCCTTGGAGATTAATCCCCTTAATATTGTAAGAGCCTGGCTCTGACAAAACTCGCAAGTCTTTCGGCAAGTTTTCTAAATATCCCTCGTCAAACAGTTGTGAGCTAATCAAGACATAGTCGGATTTTGCTTGTGGTGTCGGTAATTTTTCGGTGCAGCCAGCAGGACGAAAAGGATGGGTTAAAAAGCTCACGCCATCGCCTGAGACTAAAAACGACATATGTCCTAACCATTCCAGCTTTAGGTTGCTAACTGTCTGCGATCGCGCAGCATCAGCAATGATTCCTGTGGTAAATGCTGAGATTAGTCCACCTTGAGCGAGTCGAAGAATTTGTCTGCGGCGCATATTGTTTGGTTGAAATTTAGTGAAGTATATATGTAAGAGTAATCGGCGCTTTGCGTCAACTATTCTTAACTAACGAGTAATCCTTTTAAAAAGTTTCGTAGCAAGTCCTTGCCAGCACTAGTCAAAATGCTCTCAGGATGAAATTGCACGCCTTGGACATGAGGATATTGCTTGTGGCGGACTCCCATGATTATGTCATCTTCTGTCCAAGCCGTAATTTCTAAGACTTCGGGGCAGTTGTCACGATCAATCACCAGACTATGATACCGAGTTGCGGTGAAGGGATTATCTAGCCCTGCTAAAATGCCCACACCCGTATGATAAATCTGTGAAGTTTTACCATGCATCAAATAGGGCGCGGAGACAACTTTGCCGCCATACATCAGCCCCATGCTTTGATGCCCCAGACATACTCCCAAAATCGGTGTATGTTCGCCCATTTCTTGAATGATATCAAGGGAGACACCCGCTTCTTCAGGGCGACCAGGACCGGGGGAAATGACGACTCCTGCGGGATTAATTTGCTTGACCTCTTCTATGGTTATTTCATCATTTCGCTTAACGACAACTTCGCCTAAAGTGGGAAATTCGGGTAATAACTCCCCTAAATACTGGACGAGATTATAGGTAAAGCTGTCGTAGTTGTCGATAACGAGAATCATGGTGGAGGTAGATGTTTTTGTAATCTAAATTTAACATTTTTTTGCAGAAAGGCAGATTACTCACTTCTTAGTTAATAAATAGCGGTGAGCGGCGAAGCCGCGCACCGCTATTTATTGGTTATTTATTGCTTAAAAATAAGTAAGTCCTTTATAATCAAATTTTTTGAATTGTTAATACGTTTTTGATTTCAAGTTTGATCGCCATCGAACTTGTCTCACATTGAGCCGAGGTACTTAGTAGGCTAAATTTGTTAATATTTTGGACATTCGACTGGTAAACACACGAAATTTGTCTTATGAAACCAGTTTTGGGAATTTTTGCGTCGGTCTTAGTGGTTAGTGGATATGGGGCTGATGTAGCGATCGCCCAGCGCCCAAAACCACCTCAAAAAGTTCAAGTTCAGCAACAGATTGTTATTCCTAGCAATGAAAATGCTGATCAGCTTTTAGAGCGGGGTAATTCCTATGTGCGTCTAGGCAATTTAGAAGGGGCGATCGCGGTTTTTCGGGCAGCGATCAAAAAGAATCCTGACCTAACGGCAGCATATTACAACCTCGGTCTAGCCTATGCTCAGGCGGGAAATCTCAAATCTGCTATTTATTCCTTTCAGAGAGCGACTAGACTCGATCCCAAATTTGCGATCGCCTATAGCAACTTAGGGGCTGCGCTATTACAGTCAGGCGATCTCAATCAATCCATACCCAATTTGGAAAGAGCCATACGTCTCGATCCGAAATTGGCGGTCGCTTATTACAATCTTGGTTTGGCGCTCAAGGATAAAAAAGATATCAGTGGCGCGATCGCTAATTTTAATCAGGCTCTAGCCCTAAATCCGCAGTCATCGGAAACAATTTATAACTTGGGCTTGTTGGTGCAAACTCAAGGCGATATTCCTAAAGCGATTGATTATTATCGCAATGCTTTACAAATTAATTCTGAATATCCAGAGGCTTATTACAATCTGGGCGCAGCGTTGTTAATTCAAGGACAAACTGAAGATGCGATCGCGCAATTGCGGAGCGCTTTACAGTTTCGCAACGATTATGCGGCGGCTTTTTATACTTTAGGGGTTGCTCAGGCGCGGTTAGGACAAAAACAAGAGGCGATCCAATCGTTCATTCAGGCGCAAGCTTATTTTAATCAACAGAAAAATCCTCAATGGGCGCAACAAAGCGATCGCCAGATTAAGCAATTGCGATGATCTCCATTAATCAAAACAAAGTCCAAGTTCTGGGGCTGGCACGGGGACTCAGCCCCTACAAGATCTAATTTGTTTTGGTAGATACTGTCTTGAGAGCTTCCAGTCTTAAACAAGACTTGTGGAAAATAGCCCCGCGATACAAGCCATACCGATCGCCCACATCGGCGATCGCAACCAAGGCAAATCGAGAATATAAAAAACACTAAACAACAATCTCGCGGCCAAAAATGCTAATACATATAACGAAGTTTTATCTGAAGCCACATTGGTCACATAGGCGGTAAGCGCCGCCGCCGCAAACAGCGCAAACACCTCAAAGGAATTTTGATGCGCCCATGTTGCTCGTTTTGCAAATTCTGGCAAGCGATCGAACATTGCTCTTGGCGCATTCATATCAATACCGATACTCACACGCCCATAAGCGACTACCAAATATGGCAGATATACTAGTCCCGCCGAGATCGCCACACCATAAAGCAATATTTGAGATGGAGTAAGAGTTAAATTCATGATGGATTTTTCCAAATAGGTAAAGATGGACGGCGCAAAGCGCCGCCCATCTTTACCATAATAAATCTATGATTACTGATTTTTGAGTTGAATTAGTTCAATTTTATAGCCATCAGGATCTTCAACAAAAGCAATTTCTGTCGTGCCATGCTTCATTGGACCGGGTTCGCGGCTAATTTTTCCACCCTTTGCCCGAATTGCATCACAGGCGGTATAAATATTTTCCATGCCAAGGGCAATATGCCCATAACCATTGCCAATTTCATAGCGATCGGTGTCCCAATTATGGGTTAGTTCAATCACCGCGCTGCTGGATTCATCGCCATAACCAACAAAAGCAAGGGTAAAGCGTCCAGTTTCATAGTCCTTGCGGCGCAATATTTTCATGCCCAGCACATTGCTATAAAAATCGAGCGATCGCTCTAAATCACCAACCCGAATCATTGTATGTAAAACGCGCATTGTCATACTCCTATTGTTTTTTGTTCATTTATAGCCACACCCATTCTTGTGAGGATAAAATCCAAGAAGCGCAGCCAATCGCTTCTTGGGTTTTGATTTGTCCTTAATACAGATGAGGACAATCACTCGTAGCGTTGTTTTTTTGATTTAATCACATCTAGAACATCATCATGTTTTTGACCCTCAATGATGTCTTTGAGATGAATTTGACCATCAATATATTGAACATGAATACGCCAGCCTGAAATTTTATCAATATCTGCACGATAGATCGCCTGTTTCACACCTTTAACTTTATGTAATCTTGTTTTTGGAAATTTTCTTGTCCGATGACACTCGTTATCCTCAAGTTCTGACAGCGCCTCCAAAAAATCAATTTTCAACTGATCATCTGGCAAAATCTTCATTGCTTGATGGATAATTCCGTAGTGATCACAAAGGGTGAGCGTTTGGGGCATAACAATGAGCAGGCTATGACGATTGTGCAACTGCTAGTTGCTGATGGATTATTTCTTGGTATAGGGACTCGGCTATGCGGTTATACGACATACCAAGGTCACTACGCTTCACTACGCGGAAGAGAGTAAAAACGGTTTGCTTAAAAATGGGATCTTCGTCAACCGTCAAAATTACTCTCAAATTTTGCGAAACTCTCAATGTATATAAAGAGGAATCGTACCCATTTAAACCTGTCAATAGGGGAAGGGGGCGAAGTCGGCGATAAGGGTGAGATTTTTGATCATGGAAGAGGCTAGCACAATCATTGATTATTTGGATTGTTGTAGCTTTCTTTTCAGCACTCAGCTTTTCGAGATCCTGCTCAAAAATCCTAGTTGAATCAATTAAAACGTCCATGTTATAAATCTCATCACATTATCTACCTCTGTTTAGCATAGCAACAAAATCTTCAGCGATCATAATCTTCGTCATCAAGGCTCTTAGCCTCAACTAGCCAATCAGAATTTTGTCCGCCGATGACAACTTCCTCGATCGCTACATATTCTTTATCAAACTGACGTAAGGCATTTACCAAAGTATCGATCGCGATCGCATCGGTAGTTCCCAAATCAACCCAACAACGCGCCCATTCATTTTCGTATTCGAGATCAGTCATGTTGTGCATCACTGACATCATCTCGTCATCGGCGGCTTGGTTGTCATAGTCAAAATAGCTAACATCGACACCTGACTCCAAAACTTGCATATTACAAGCATTGAAACCGCCCAATTTACCTAACAAAAACCAAGAGTTGAATACTTCGTCTAATAGTTGCTTTTCTTGCTGGGATGGGATTTCGCTAAATTTTATCCAGATCCACAGATCAAACCAATCACATTCTCGAAATCTAACTTCCATAATTAATTTGTAGATCTATCCAAATCTCGATAATCTTGATAATAAAAATATGTCCACCCTACAGTTTAGGCGATAAGTACATTTGTATTTATACTGCTTTTAGTTGCGTCTTTGACTTCTTAAATGGTTTCTAAGAGGGCAAAGTTTCAGTTTTGGTGATAATAAACTGCTGAATGGCTTGTATTTGTTCGAGCATTTGCTCGCTTATCGTTAAAACTTTTTCGGAATCTTGATTTTCCTCTAGATCTTCAAGTTGCAACGCAAAAACTCTCATCTGCATAGCACCGACATTACTGCTAGAACCTTTGATATGATGAGCTTGCTTTTTGATTTGGGTGTAATCTTGAATGGCGATCGCCTCACGAATTGTATCTATTCGCTGAGAAATATCTTCAACATATACCTGTAAAACTTCAATCTCAAACTCGATATCTCCTTCTGATATTTGATTGAGCTGTTCTGGGTTGATCGGAGAGTTTGATGACAGATTCATAATGGATAAGAGATATACAACATTCGATTAAGCTCATTATGCCTGAACAAGGCTAAGTGGGTCGGCTTAACAGCCGACCCACTTAAGCGCAAAGCTCAAATACCTGCATGTCCCATCGCAATACCCGCAACTAACATTCCAATTACCAGAAATGGTTGGGCGCTAGCCTGATATTTCACATCATTTTTAAGGGGATCGCGAAGGAAGTACATATCTTGGAATGTAATTTGAGGGATTACCAATAGCACAATTAAACTTGCTAATAGCTGCTCGCCCACGGTGACTAAATAAACAGCAATGCCAATCTGGAAGACATCGATCGCTGTTGCCGATAGTAAAGCCGCCTTCTGGACACCAAACATCACAGGAAGTGAGTTCAATCCCAACTCGCGATCGCCTTCAACGCTTTTGAAGTCATTCACCACCGCAATTCCTAAACCCGCAAGGCTATAGAAGAGAGTCACAGCCACAACTGTCCAGTTGAGAGTGCCATAGAGTGCGTGACCCGCCCACCAAGGGAGAGCGATATAACTGGCTCCAAGGGCATAGTTACCGAGCCAACCATTTTGCTTGAGTTTCAAAGGTGGCGCTGAGTAGATATAGGCAACGAATGAGCCACCCAATGCTAATTTCGTCATGATAAAGTCTGTATGCCCTGCGGTGATATCAAGTATCACAGCTACACCGATACCACTGAGCAGCAAAATCCAAATCTGAGCAATGACTTGATTGAGGGAAATTGCTCCCGATGGGATCGGGCGATATGGCTCGTTAATTGCGTCAATTTCGCGATCGTAATAATCGTTAATCGTTTGGGTGTAGCCTGTCAGTAATGGTCCTGACATGAGCATACAAAGTAGCGATCGAAATACGTTTTCAATCGACCATGTAAAGTCACCAGAGGAGGCTGCGCCACAAAGTACGCCCCACATCAGGGGTATCCATGTAATCGGTTTCATCAGTTGCAGGCGGATCTTCCAGATTGAAGCGCCTTGTACGTCCGCACCTTTCATTCCGAGCATTTGGCGGGTACGGGCTTCGCGAGACTCGCTCGCTGGTACGTCAGGGGTTGGAGACGACATATTCACAAAAATTTATAGACTTGCGGTTGATTATAGCTTTTAGGCGATCGCCCCGTAGTTATAAAGTCACAAAGAATTGAATTAGCCACTTTTTAAAAAATTGACCTAAGCCTTTCAGTTTGGTGAGATTAAGCACAAGACAATATCCATGATTACGGTAATGCTAAGTCCTAAATGTTTGTTCAACAGTTTTTTCAGATGCAAGTAATTGAAGCGTCTGGCGAACTGCCGACGGAGAAATGTCTGCTGCATGGTAATAAGCTACTGCTACTAACCAAGCATCAATTTGCCGAGCGACTTGGATAAGCCAACTCATCTTTTCAGTGTTTGTTGCGACGTATCCTTTTTTAGGTTCAACTGTTCCACTATTATTAGCTGTAAAAGCAGGAGGGTATGGTATCCTAGGAGGCTCGATACCATGAGTGTCAGAGTAATAGCAGAGATCATTTACATTACAAAGCTTAACTGTGTGAGGATAAATCCAAGGGCAAATTAGATCTCCATCATATCCAAGTTGATTGTTAGATTCTGAACTATTACAAACTTCCCAGAATGCATCTGATTTTAAAAGTTGGACTGCCATATGTTTTCTATCACGATAGTCTTGCAATACATCAGGTAGCGTTTTATAGTGTTGGCTATTATTTTGACCTGAACGCTGTCGCTTAGATTCAAGAGTATGTATGTCATTCAGTGGGGGACGGAAAACTTCGATAAGAAACTTTTCTGCTTCATCTAGATAGCTTTCTTCTAATCTTACCCATGCAATATCTACAGGAATACCTAGTAAAGTAAGCAACCAAAGTTCTGGTTCTCTGTGGTGTCCAGCCCAACGCTTTTGAATATTTTTGGATTTACCAACATAAGCTATTCGCTGATTTCGAGCTTCAAAAATCACGAAATAAATACCCGATTCATTAGGAAGTAAGGCACGATCTATAAAATGGACATTCGGTAAATTCAATATTTCTTCTAATGATCGTGGCAAGTCAGACAACTTCATAATGATTGGCTTATGGCGAAAAATTTCTTTTATTCTCTATTATATCGCTGTTTAATAGGTCTGAATATTTTAGTCAATATTTTAAAATTTTTTCCTTAAAAATTAATAGGATCAAGTCAAGATATCGCCAAAACTCTAAAGTTGATATAGTAGTTGTAGATTATTGGTAAAAAGTTATGAGCATCCAAGAACTTGAAACAGCAATAAAAAAGCTGTCTACAAAAGAAGTAGCCAACCTAACATCATGGTTAATCGATTACCATGAGCAAATATGGGATCAGCAAATAGAAAATGATCTTGATTCTGGAAAACTTGATCAATTATTGGATGAGATTGATAGCGAGTACGAAGCAGGGCTAGCCAAAAGTTTATGAATCACCTGACTCTGCCGAGATTTTGGCAAGCATATAACAAACTTCCAAAAGACATCCAAGCACTCGCTGACAAAAACTATAACTTGTTAAAAAATAATCCTTTACATCCCTCTCTTCACTTTAAGAAAGTTGGCAAACGCAAACAATTATGGTCTGTGAGAATAACTGATAATTATCGAGCGCTTGGAGTTGAAAAGCCAGAAGGTATTGTCTGGTTTTGGATTGGCGTACATAGTGAATATGATGCAATCCTAGATCGGTAAGGGTGTGAATGTTGTTTAGAGGCGATCGCTATAACTTGTATTTCAAGTACCAAATGGCAATTTGGCAATACTCACTGTAGTAACCATTTGCATCTTTATCACTGAGATCGTTGATAATTTTTTGTCGGATATTTGTAGTCCAAGTTTTATCTGGAAATTTTTTCCGAAGTTGATCAAGTACTACATCCAAAGCAACTTTGCGATTCTTTTTTAGAAATTCGAGATTTAAGTTTAAAGTCTCGTTCAAATCGCGATTGATAGATGTGTCAGTAGAATAAATTTCACCATCGGGACGATATCTGATTAGATTTTCACAATTTTTATCACCTTCTACGGGATTAATTATGATTTCACTTTCACCCTTTCTTGTATCACAATGTTGCTTTTGAGGACGTGAACCTTCCCCACCTTTGCAAGCACCCATTAAATTGCGATATTCCAATTGTAAGGACTCATACTTTGTCTGAGGTTTCCAATGTTCGGTCTTCATCCAATCTAATGTGATACGGCTCATACAATAGCAGCAAAGATATCCTTGTTCATTTAGCAAAGATTCTCTGAGTTTATCCTTGTCTGGATAGTTGTCATAGTCAGCATTTTCATTTGCGCGTTGTTTTGCTCGATGTTCTACAAGAGATCTTGGCTCTGATTGTTTAATTATCTTTTTCATTTCATCTTAGACAGAAAACTAATTAGAGTATTTGCCTTAACAATTTCTGAGTCGTTGTGACCGAGTAAGTCAGATAATTCATGCAGTAATATTTTTGCTTCTTCAATTTGTCCATCATCGATTTTGTATAGGCATTCTGTTAGTTTATTTTGGATTTCTACTGGTCTTTCAGCAACCCCCATTAATTCGGATAAAATCGAGTTGCTATCACGCCCAAATGTATAGGCATCAGCAGGATAAACTTGAAAATCTTCAACAATAAATACGTTTTCTTTTTTAACGTTACTCAGAACTTGTGGGGAGTGAGTTGTAACAATAAACTGACAGTTTGGAAAAGTACTGGTAAGACGTGAAATAATATCGCGTTGCCATTGAGGATGTAAATGTAATTCTATTTCATCAATTAGAATAATCCCTTCACCTTCTAGTGCATTCTCAAGATGAGGATTAGCAATAGCTAATCTTCTAGCTATGTCAGCAACCATAGCTAATAGGTTCTTTTCTCCACTAGATAGTTGACTGATTACTAATTCTGTTTCCTCCTTAAACATCGTCATGCGAATAGGTGAAGATCGCTTTACTCGAAGATTAGATAGTTTTGGCAAAAATAACGGAATTGCATCTCTTATAGCCTTTAACTTACTATCCACATGATTTGGATTATCTCCTAGTCGAATTTCATTTTCTAAGTCTTCTTGATTTCTATACCATATAAAAAAGCTAACAAAATCAACCTTTTTGGTTATAGCTTGATCGTAGGCTGTTAATTGATTACTTTGATGATCCTTATCGCTCTCTAACGAAATTTCATATACATTTCTATCGGCTGAATAATGAATTAGTACAGGCAAACTAGCATAAGGATTACCACGAAATTTATCATAAGTGATTTGATGAAATTCTTGCATGGTTTTGGCAAGCTCAGAGTTTGGCTCGTAATAATTTGGATCTTGAACTACAAGATCAACTATGCCTTCAAAGGATAACTTGACTAACGGAGGGATGTCACTAGCCGCTGATTTTCGAGTGAGAGTAAGAGGCAGAATTAGTCGCTTCGAGTTAAAAAAGATAACAATTTGATTGTGAGTCTCATCATAGCCATTTGTAATATCATTTTCCGATAGATTCGGAGGTTCGGAATCATGTAAACTTTGAAATGCTCTAACTGAGGTGGCTAATAAAGATAAGAACAAAGCACAACAATCAATAATGCTAGATTTACCTGAGCCATTCACGCCAATAAAAACAGCCAGATTTGACGGGAAATCTATAGTGACATCTTTGAATCCCCTGAAGTTTTGCATCCGCAACTTTTCTATATGCATAGCTGCTTTACACCACTAAACTTAATGTCCCATCCATTGTAGCGATACCTGAGAAAAATTAGACTAAACCTTGAATATGATTAATGCTCTAGAGCGTGATTGGAAAGCAACAAGTTCAGCTAAAGTTAAGATATTATCGAGCAAAATATATCACCATAAATAAGGATGAACGGCGCTTCGCACCGCCCATCCTTAGCGTGTATTCTTTATTCAACAGTACGGGTTAACAACACAGGAACAGTCGCATTGACACGCACATAGTCGGATACTGATGAACCGAGTAAGCGATCAAGATCGGGTAAACTGCGGGCGATCGATGGACGGCGATCAGGAGAACCAACCATCAACAGGCTAGCATTTGCCTGATCAGCAAGCTTGCAGAGTTCTCTACCCACATCTCCCGAACCGATAAAAGAACGTGATGGAACATTCATCCGCTTCAACTTGGCACTAGCTTCCATTAAAACTGGTTCAGTGCTGGCATTGGCATCTTCCTTGCGTTTGACCACTCGTGCTAACAAAATCTCAATATCTTTTGCTCCACTGACGAGCTTAATCGCTAGATCGAGACAGTTGTTTGAAGCGGCCGAACCATCAACGGAAACCATGACGCTACGAATGGTTTTGATGTATACGTCATCCTTGATCAACAACATAGGAGCGTCGGACAACTGGAAAACATATTGACTGACAGAATTTGCCAAAATTGCTTGCAGTCGTCCCAAGCCGCGAGATCCCATAATCATCAAGTCGGGTTTTAAATCTTCGGCAACCTTACAGACAATATCCTTCGGCTCTCCCTCTTTGAGCATTGATAGAGTCGTGTTTCCTGAAGCCAAGCGCAAATTTTTGACTTCTCGATCAATGATTTTTTCGCCCGCGAGTCGATATTCTGTAACTGCTTCAGAGTTAATTGAGTTGGGGATGACGTGCAGCACATTAATTTGCAAATTTTGCATACTAGGTAGTGCTAGCAGCATATTGATCATTTCACGCGATCGCCCTGAACCATCAACAACTAATAAAACTTGTTGAAACATATCTAGATCCCTCTCAAAAATTTGCTATATCTTGAGTAAAGCTCAATTGCAAAGCGATCGCGCCAAAACGTTGAGATTCTTAAAAATCGGCATAAAAAAGGGGCTTAAAAGCTTATTCTAAAAAACAAGGTTATCTACTCTAACATAAATATCATGAATGTAACAACAGAATTAATTGATCCATTAGCATTAGAAGAAAAAGTAATCTTAGTAGATATCAGCGATCGCCCCGTTGGCTTTGCTGAAAAATTACAGGCTCACCGTGATGGATTATTGCATCGGGCTTTTTCCATATTTGTGCTTAACTCACAGGGACAGCTTTTGTTGCAAAAACGAGCAGAACATAAATATCATTCAGGTGGACTCTGGACGAATACTTGCTGTAGCCATCCCCGCCCCGATGAAACGAACTTAATAGCGGCCCACCGTCGCTTGCAGGAGGAAATGGGCTTTGATTGTGATTTGCAAGAAATTTTTAGTTTCGTTTACCAAGCATCCCTCGATCATGATTTAACTGAATACGAGTATGATCATGTTTTTCTAGGCTATAGCGATCGCGCACCGATACTTAATCCTGAAGAAGCAGAAGATTGGAAATGGATAGACTTGAAGACTTTACAAGCTGATATTCAGTTACATCCCGAAACCTATACCTATTGGTTACGCGATTGTTGCGATCGCTTTATCTCTGAACTAGGATAGAAATAAACCACTCTACAGAAAAAAATGGAAACTTATTCAGAAGAGCAAGTCGATCAAATTTTAAGCTTTGCCCTTGCGAAGAGAACCAATGGTCAAAATCTGACTAAACAGCAGGTCTATGAAATCGCCTCCGATATGGGTATTAGTGAAGCTGATTTTCTCGCCTCGGTGCAGGAATGGCAATCAAAACAAGGTATTCGTAAAGAGCAAGTTCAATTTGATAAATTTAAAAAGAAGTCATTACAATCTAACTTTTTGAAATATGCGATCGTTAATTCTTTTTTAGTAGCGCTTAACTTATTCACATCGGGGAAAATTGGCTGGGCGATTTATCCGCTCATATTTTGGGGATTGGGTGTGGCTCTAGATGCATGGGTGACATATCAATCCGAAAGTGAAGAATATGAAAAACAGTTTCAAAAATGGTTGCGTAAACAAAAGCGTGATCAACTGACGGCGCAAATTACAGGTAAATTAACTACGAGTCTTGAAGAATGGCTGAAATAAAATCGCCATCATGGTTAAGGAACCGATATGTGGTGGAGCGGGCGAAGCCCGCTC